>NZ_LMPY01000003.1:0-312905 GCF_001424445.1 Methylobacterium sp. Leaf361
CTGCGCTCGCCCGACCGGCTCCCGCGGCCAAGCTACCCGTAGAGCAGAGGCCGACCCTGCACTAATTTTGAACTCGGACCACCTCGTGGGGGCAGGTCATGATCGCCGTCGTCCTCATGATCAATATCCCATACGATGTGGCTCTGAATGTATGGGATATTGATCATTTTTACGACAGTCTGACGTAGGGTAGGTCGACGCCGTACCGAGCTACCCGTCGTGCTCTTCCATGATGCCAGCCGGGTACCCTCTGGCGATCTGTGGGTAGACCTCGTCTCCCTCCGTATGGACCGCGAGAACGGCTTCCGGCCCGAGAGCGCGAACGACCTGTAGGTCGAGGTGCTCCCTGGTGACCTTGCATCCAAGCGACATCGCGAACGTGCGCGCCACGGCTTTGGCAGCCGAGTACGCCTCCGTGCCGGCATCAAGGGGAGTAGCGATCTCTAGCACTCGCGGCCTGCCAATCCTGGCTAGCGAGGCTTGGAGATCGGCATTCTGGACACGCCAGTAGATAGATTCGCCTCCCCAACTGCGCAGAAGCGGAGTGACGTCGCTCCGGGTGACCGGCAGCGGCTGCGACACCGTCCAGAATTTGCCGGTCCGCCCGCCCATCTCGTCGTGATGGAAAGGGCTATCCGAGAACAGCACGTCGGCCACTTCCGGCGTGATCTCCCCCGCGGCCACGAGGCTGTCCAGCCGGCGCCGGATCATCTCAAGGTTCGATGGGTAAATGCCTCGCTGGCGCAACAGCTTGACCTCGGCGTCGGTCATGCGCGTGTAGTGCCATCCACGGACCGACCTGGCCGCCATCACGGGTGTGAGGACATCCTCGACGAAATGGGTGTAGGCGCGGCCGTGCGGATTTTCCCGGAGGGAGTCCTTATTGTCCGGAGCACAGTACGCTTCGTAATTCGCACGCTCCGTCATGAAGTAGTCCCGGATCATCCCGGCTGCGCTGCGAAGCTCCGCCATCAGCTCGTCAACGAAAGTCTTGTCCCAGAGATCGATCGGGGCGCCGGGCATGGACTTATTCTCTCGTGATAGCCTGTGTCGGGTGCAGAGGGCGCATCGAAGGGCCGGAGCTATGCGGGAGATTGGGTGACGACGGTGTGTTGAAGGCGGCGTATCGAGGCGGGTGTCGAAGCCTGCCAGAACCTCTCAGCGAGAGCGATACGCCATGGAGACACCTACCAACATCGTCCGGCTTCGTCAGCCTTAGGAGATCGACGATCCCCTGACCGAGGTGCTGCGCAGCGGCGCCCGCCGCCTGCTCGCCCAAGCTGTCGAGATGGAGGCGGACGCGTTCCTGAGTGCGATGCAGGACCTGCGGCTGCCGGACGGACGCGCACGCCTCGTGCGGCACGGCCATGGCCCGGAGCGAGCGATCCAGGCCGGCATCGGCCCGGTACCCGTGGCGCGCGTTCGCGTCCGGGACCGTGGCGCGAGCGGGTCTGAGGACCGGATCCGGTTCACCTCGACGCTCCTGCCGAAATGGGCGCGGCGGACCCGCAGCCTGGATGCGTTGCTGCCGGTGCTGTACCTACGCGGTGTCTCGACCGGCGACTTCCAGGAGGCGCTGGCCGCCCTGCTGGACCGTGACGCCCCGAACCTCTCGCCGGCCGTCATCGCCCGGCTGACCGCGACCTGGGCAGACGAGTATGCCCGCTGGCAGGGTCGCGACCTCTCGGCTCGCCGCTACGCCTACGTCTGGGCCGACGGCGTCTACCTGCAGGCCCGGATGGAGGACCAGGCCGAGTGCATGCTCGTGCTGATCGGGGCGACGCCCGAGGGCCGGAAGGAGCTCGTCGGCTTCCAGGTGGGCGTGCGCGAGAGTGCCCAGAGCTGGCGGGAGCTGCTCGTCGACGTGAAGCGGCGCGGGCTGTCGATCGCGCCCGAGATCGCGGTCGGCGACGGCGCTCTCGGCTTCTGGCGGGCGCTGGACGAGGTCTTCCCCGGCACCGCTCACCAGCGGTGTTGGGTCCACAAGACGGCCAACGTCCTCGACAAGGTGCCGAAGTCCATCCAGCCGSCGATGAAGGCGGACTTGCGCGAGATCCACGGCGCGCCGACCCGGGCGGCAGCCGAGGTGGCGCTGACCGTCTTCGTCGAGAAATACGGGGCCAAGTACCCCCGCGCCGCTGCCTGCCTGACCAAGGATCGGGAGGCGCTGGCGTTCTACGACTTCCCGGCCGAGCACTGGGATCACCTGCGCAGCTCGAACCCGATCGAGAGCGTGTTCGCTACGGTGCGGCATCGGACCGTGCGGACCNATGAGGCCCTTGCCGGTACCGACGACCAGGTGGGAGATCCACGGCGCGCCGACCCGGGCGGCGGCCGAGGCGGCGCTGGCCGTCTTCGTCGAGAAGTACGGGGCCAAGTCCCCTCGGGCCGCCGCCTGCCTGACCAAGGATCGTGACAGGCTGTTGGCGTTCTACGACTTCCCGGCCGAGCACTGGGATCACCTGCGCAGCTCGAACCCGATCGAGAGCGTGTTCGCTACGGTGCGGCATCGGACCGTGCGGACCAAAGGGGCGCTCTCGGCCACGACCGCCAAGCTGATGGTGTTCAAGCTGGTGAWGGCGGCGTCGAAAACCTGGCGCCGGCTGAAGAGCGAAAACCAGTTGCCGAAGGTCGTCGCCGGCGTCATCTTCCGCGACGGGACCGAGGTTGTCGCGAGCCCAGATCACCGCGCCGCCTGACCGCTGCCGTCACCTAAAATCCTGCATAGCTCGCCTCGATCTCCAGTGAACGCTGATCGCCGCCGCGTGGCCGTGGCGCGACCCGCTCCTCCCGCCGTAAGCGTCCCGCCCAGCGGCTGACGCTCGTCGCACTCACCCGGAAGCGGGCGGCCGCCCCGTGGCAGGACACTCCCTCCGCCATCGCGGCGTGGACGCGCTCACGTAGATCGATCGACAGGGCTAACGGCATCGAAGCTTCCTCGGCCTATCAACGCCTCACCCAAACCATATTGCAGATTGGTCGGGCGCTCCTCTACCGCCTCAATGGATCGAGAGGCTTGAGCGCCAAGCCTCCAAAATCCGGATCAGCTCGTCGCTTCGAGCAATCCCTTCAATAGTCACCGCGCTCAAATCCGCGTTAACGCCGTCGAGTTCAACGATCCCAGTCGACGGACGTCCTTGCAAATCCTCGAGCACCACGGCGAATTTGGCTCGTTGCTCACGGACATGGATCAGGAGCACCTCTCGCTGAGCCGCCGTGAGGGTCGCCGCACGTCCATTGGCCAACAGCTCTGCTGCGAGTGTGTAGAAACGCGCCATCGCTGCAGTCTCATCGCTTTTGCGTCGAAGCGGGATGATCTTGTCGGTCATCGTGCTGGCTTCCGGTTCGCCCGTTCTTGGGTGCGGCCGTCATTTCAGCCAAGAGCGCGGCTTGACGCATCTGCCGTGCCGCACCGTCAATCTATACGTTCGTATATCGCTGGCGGATCGTGAGACATTGACCCGAAGCTGTTCGCTGTCGTCAGACCGGCATATGTGAACGGTACGCAGGGTGACCGCGGCGCCGATGGCAGTACCGGTCTTCCGGCTCCTAGGCAGATGTAGCAAGGCATGCAGCACGCGGCGACGAGCATATTCTAGGCTATGAATATGACTTCAAAAACACAAATGTATCGCGATGTTGGCGGAAAACCATGGTTCGCGACATCGAGTACTGTCGTCGCCGCGCTGCTGCGCTTTGGCCAGACGTCGGGTTCGTTGGGCGTGCGGAGCCAGAAGAGAAGAGGTAGGAAGGCAGAATGTGCGTCGAGGACAGGAGGGGTTGCGGCAGCGCAGACGCCGGATGGTGAGGTCGAGCCGAACGGCTCGTCCAACGGAGGGTAGATCGGCGGGGTGCCGCTGATAGGAGCAGTCACGGGCGGTGCTCGGCGAGCCGCAATCGGGACATCGTCCTGGGCAGGGGCAGCCGCGAACGTGCATCACAACGCTCGCCTCATGCCCGTCTTCGATGGAGAGTACCCGGAAGCCAGGAACCTCGTGCAGCCGCGCCATCGCCAAGCTCCGTCCTTCTCACACGAACGGAGAACGCGCGGGGAAGCCACACGAAATGACGAAGAGCCACTTTCACGGGGCAAGTCCCCAGGTGGCGGATCGCAGACTTCCAGATGGTTCACGGGGCCGCGGTCCTGCGTTTGAAGCCGACTTCAGCCATGGCTCCAGGAGTACCCAAGCCAATCTCCTTAGCAATCTCGGAGCGTCGGGCGGCGTAGCTCGGTGCGACCATTGGATAATCCGCTGGAAGTCCGAAGCGCTCGCGGTAGCGACGCGGATCGAGGCCGTGGGTGGTCAAGTGCCTCTTGAGCACCTTGTACGGCCTCCCGTCGATGAAGCTGACGATCCCGTCGCTCCCGACCGACTTCCGAATTTTGGCCGCCGTCGGTTTTTCAACCTGCTCGACCGGAATTTGGGCGGACCTGGCGCCTGATGTCAGCTCAACGAGCGATGCATGCATGCTGCGAATTAGATTTGGAAGTTCCGGTGCAGGGACGGAGTTGTTCGAGACATAGGCAGTCACCAGTTTGCTGACCAAATCGGTCGAACCTAAGCTGATCCGAGGAGTCGATTTCGACATATCACATGCTCCAATTGTGCGCCCTCGATCGCGACATGTGATGCCCTGCAGCAGTGCACAAGTTACAATTTGGCAATGCAGCGTTCCGCCACATCGGTCATAGGGTTGAAAATCCGGAATTATAGCTCAACACGCGAAGGAGATCGTTGATAACTATCAATTTGAGAGCAAATACGTCATGAGCTCACGGAATGCCAGATAAGCGCCTACAGTCAATGGGTGAGCCGATCATCGACCGGCGAGCTTTGGACCGGGTGGATTGTGAGGATCAGCCAGGACCGAAGGAATCGGACATGCGGCGAGGTCAGAAGACGAGCGCGGAGCAGGTGGTGCTGAAGCTGCGGCAGATCGAGGTGCAGACAGCCCAGGGCAAGAGTTCGTCACTGGCGTGCAAGGAGGCGGAGATCTCCGAGCAGATTTATTACCGCTGGCGCAAGGAGTACGGCGGTCTCCAAGTCGATCAGGCCAGGAAGATGAAGGACTTGGAGCGCGAGAACGCGCGGCTGCGGCGGCTGGTAGCCGGGGTAGCGAACCTGGAGGCGCCCCGCTCGGGCGTGATGAACCAGCTCACCGCTGCCACTGCCCCTCTACGAGGCTGCGGTCATCGAGCAGCGGAAGTTCCTCACCGAAGTGGACGCCTCGGATGCCCGGCAGGCCGGCGCGGAGGCCTGCAGCAAGGCCACCGGCGACCGTGCAACGCTCGAGGATGCCGCCTGCACCCTAGCCGGCCTGATCGGGGACACGAAGGCTCTGCTGGCGGCAAAGCGCGACTGGCGCGAGCGCGCGCACCGTATCCCTTCTTGTCGGACCGGACGGCAGCCGGATCAACGGTTAGGTCGTTTGCGCCAACGGTAGCGTGATCTGAGAACCACTTGCAGCGCGGTGCCGTCGATGCTGCCGCGTTCGCGAAACATTCGGCTTATCGCGGCGAGCGCCTCCTTGTAGGAGAACCCACCGAACGGGGCGGCGTCGAGTCGGATCGATGGTTCGCGAATCGAGCGAGGAAGGTCGCGACGGCCTCTTCCACGACGATTTCGTCACCCGGGTTCTCCGCCAGGGTGCCGACCGCCATCACGCTTGGCCAGATCACAAATTCCTGGATGAGTCCCATGAATTGCCGCGCCGCGAGGTTCGGATGCTCGCAGACCAGCAGGCCTTGCCCCGTCAGATCCGCCAGCACGCCCGCGAACGCCGCCACGAGCGGCGCCTTACCCGCTCGGTAGAAGGCCTCGGCAATCCAAGGAAGATGACGCGACTCGGCGATGACGAGACGCGTGAAGGCGATCTGATCGGTTTCGCGGACGAAACGCAGGAGCGCCTTCGCGAAGCCGCGCAGTGCTTGGGTAGGTTCTGTCGCGCTGGCGTCCACCGAGGACGGTACCATCGCGGCGACCTCCGCCCGGATCGTGTCCCAATGGCGGTCGACAACCGCGCGGAACACCGCGTCCTTGCTTCCGAATTGGTTGTAGACAGTCTGGCGCGACACCCCCGCCGCACGACCGACCTGCTCTAGGCTCACAGCCTCGTAGCCGGATTCGAGGAACAGCCGCCGGGCCGCGTCGAGGATCGCGACCGGCGTGCCGGCCCCATCATCCGCTCCCACTGGATCCAACCTTCGAACCGTCGCGCTACGCCGTGCCATGCCGCTAACCTACTTTACCGTCAAGTCAATATTCCCGTACCTTGGTTCAGATGGCCATGTCGGATCAGTGGGGTGCATAGCGGGCCAGGAAGGTGGCGACAGCTTCCTCTACGATGAGGTCGTCGCCTGGATCATCCGTCAGGGAAGCCACCGCCATGACACTCGGCCAGATCGCGAATTGCTGGAATAAGCCCATGAATTGCCGTGCCGCGAGCACGGGGCGGTCGCAGATCAGCAGTCCCCGGTCCGTCAGGACTGCCAGCACGTCCGCAAACGCCTCCACAAGCGACTTCTTGCCAGCCCGATAGAAGTCCTCAGCGATCCAGGGAAGACGGCTCGCCTCCGATTACGAGGCGCGTGAAAGCGATTTGATCCATCCTTTTG
Source organism: Methylobacterium sp. Leaf361 (assembly GCF_001424445.1). Taxonomy (NCBI): domain Bacteria; kingdom Pseudomonadati; phylum Pseudomonadota; class Alphaproteobacteria; order Hyphomicrobiales; family Methylobacteriaceae; genus Methylobacterium; species Methylobacterium sp. Leaf361. The sequence continues at coordinate 6,617 of NZ_LMPY01000003.1, forward strand.
AGAAATTGGAAAATCGCCCGCGCGAAGGAGCACAAAATCTCGGCCAACTCAGTCGCCATGGCCGCAATGGCTGCCGAAAACGGCACAATCGCGGCGACCTCTGCCCGGATCGAGTCGCAATAGCGATCCATGACCGCGCGGAATACTGCGTCCTTGCTGTCGAAATGATTGTAGACCATCTGCCGCGACACACCTGCCGCGTGACTTACCTCTTCCCGGCTCCCAGCTTCGTAGCCAGCTTTGAGAAACAAGGAGCAGGCCGCGTCCAGGACCGCGCCCGACGTGCCGCCCCCCCTCCCCCGCCATCTGATCCACCCGCCAAGCATCCACGCTACGCTGAAACATGCACGCAACGTACTTTACTTTACTGTAAAGTCAATCTATGACGCTCGTCCCATCGAGTCGTCGCTCCCACGAAGGCAGGGGGATTACGGCCGCCCCCGACCTGGGAAAACGCCATGATCCAGAACATCGGCCATTCGGTTCTTCCCGCCGACCCAGCGGCACCCGCCATACCGAAACCAACCACTCTGCAGCCTGCCCCGCCTGGCCCTGCCGTCGCTTGGTATGGGGTCGCGGTCCTGTTCGTCGTACAGATCTTCTCGTTCGTCGACCGGCAGGCGCTCAGCCTGCTCATCGCGCCGATCAAGGCCGATCTTGGCATGAGCGACACCGAAGTCAGCCTCGTCATCGGGCTCGGCTTCGCCCAGGCCTACGCGGTCGCCAGTCTGCCGATCGGCCGTCTCGTGGACCGCGTCTCCCGCCCCGCGCTGCTCTCGGCAGGGCTCGCGCTGTGGTGCGGCTGCACCTTCCTGTGCGGATTCGTCCGGTCGTTCCCGCAGCTGGCGCTCGCGCGTTCCGGCGTCGGCATCGGCGAGGCGACCGGAACCCCGATCGTCGTGTCGCTGCTCGGTGACTGGTTCCCGCCGCACCGGCGCGGGCTCGCCTTCGCGGTCTTCGCCGTGTCGGCCTATGTCGGGACCGGGCTCGCGCTGGTGGCCGGCAGCGTCATCGTGCGCGCCTTCGAGGGCCTCGTGACGGTGGACGTTCCGGTGATCGGCCCGGTGCGCACATGGCAGTTCGTCTTCCTGCTGATCGGTCCGCCCGGCCTGCTCGTCATCCCGTTCGTGCTGTCGCTGTACGAGCCGCGGCGATCCCGCGCGGCGGGCGGCGCCGGAAGGACGGACGTCGTGGCGCCCGACCTTGGCCGCGTCGCCGCGCACTACCGGCGGCACTGGCGCGCCTTCGCGACCCAGCACGCGGCGAGCACCCTGCTGGCCATGCTGTTCTACGGCACCGGCGCCTGGGTGCCGGAATTTCTGCGCCGCACCTACGGCCTGCCGATCGCCCAGGGCGGGCTGTGGTTCGGCTGCGTTACCGTCACGGCGGGCGCTCTCGGCGTCCTCACCGGCGGCGCGATCTCCGACCGGATGCTCCGCGCCGGCCGGACCGACGCGCGGCTCCGGGTGACCGGGATCGCGGCGCTCTGCGCGCTGCCCTTCGCCGCTGCCTTCCCGCAGGCGGCGACGCCGACCCTCGCGCTCGCGCTGACAGGCGGCATGATCTTCTTCACGGCGGCGATCTCGACCACCGGCTCGACCGGCGTGCAGGAACTCGCCCCGGCGCGGATGCGCGGGACCGCCTCGGCGGTCTACCTGTTCGTGTTCAACGGTCTCGGCCTGTCGCTCGGCCCCACGGTGTTCGCGCTGCTGACCGACCGGGTCTTGGGCAACGAGGCGCTGCTGTGGCGGGCGCTCGCCGTCGGCGCGCCGGCCCTGGCGGTTCTGTCCGCGCTCGCCGCCTTCGCGGGTCTGCGGCCCTACCGCACCTGCGTGGCAGCAAACGCCGCATCGGCAGCGGACTCAACCCACGCTTGATAGGGAGGAACCCATGCATCCCTCGCACTCATCGTCTGAACCGACGCCCAAGGAGTCCGCCTGGAACCGCCTCACCGCCGAGGCCCTCAACGACCTCGCGTGTCGCGACGCGATCGTGCTGCTACCCGTGGCCTCGACCGAGCAGCACGGGCCGCACCTGCCGACCGGTGTGGATGACATCCTCGGCACCGCTTTCTGCCGGCGGACGGCCGAGCGGCTCGCCCCGGACCACCCGGTCGTAGTCGCGCCCACCCTGTGGTGCGGCTTGGCCGACCACCACGTCGCCTTCGGTGGCACCTTCACTCTTTCGCTCGCCACGTTCCACGCCGTGCTACGCGACCTGTGCCGGTCGATCCTCACGGCCGGCTTCCGGAAGATCCTGCTGGTGAACAGCCACGGCGGGAACATCAGCGCCCTCGCCTCGCTCGCAGTCGAACTGACACGCGAGCTGGACGCCCCCATCGCGACGACCACCTACTTCATGGAAGCGGCGGAGGCAGTGTCCGAGCTCCTGGAAGACCAGGGCAACGTGATGCACGCTTGCGAAGCTGAGACCGCGATGATGATGGCGCTCGAGCCCGGTCTCGTCGATGCGGCTCGCCTCCCCGAGGCGTACGGGCCGGCCTTCGACATAGCTGCGTCCCTGATGCCGACCCTGAAGCGCGTGCACGGCTGGCAGGAGGTCTCGCCCAGCGGCGTGGCCGGCGACGCACGGCGCGCCAGCGCGGCCAAGGGTGAGGCCGTGCTGGAGGCCTGCGCGACGGCACTGGCCGCACGTCTGCGCGCTGGCGAACCCTGGGCATGAAGAAACGGACGACAGCAAGTGGATGAAGGAGTTCTGACGATGAACAATGGGTCCGCCTTTCAGCAGATCGGTCAAGCCACGGTGGCGCGGATCTTCGAGATCAGCGCCACGTTCCCCGCAAGCAAGCTCCTGCCGGACTTCGATCCGGCCCTGGTTCGTCCAGACCCAGCGGATCGGTCACCTTCCGATCCCGAAGGCTCGCAGCTCAACGTGTCGATCCATTCCTGGCTAGTCCGGATCGGCAACCTGACTGTGCTGATCGACGCCGGGATCGGCAACGGCAAGCGGCGCTCATCCAAGCTGTTCGACCATCTCGCCACCCCCTGGCTCGACCGCTTGGCCGCCGCGGGAGCGCGTCCCGAGGACGTCACCCATGTTCTTCTGACGCACCTGCACACCGATCACGTCGGCTGGAACACGATACCGGGCAACGGCGGCTGGGTGCCGACCTTCCCGAACGCGCGCACGTACCTGCCCCGCCGCGGCTATGAGCTGTTCATGTCACTCGAGGGACGCGCACGGCCGAACTATGACATGTTTGCCGACAGCGTCCTGCCGGTCATCGCGGCGGGACGGGCGGAGTTCGTGTCGCCGGAAGGGGGCGAAGTGCTCGCCGGGTTCACCTATCTGCCGACGCCAGGGCACAGCCCCGACCACATGTCGATCCTTCTGAACTCCGACGGCCAGGAGGCCCTGTTCGCGGGCGACGTGCTGCACAATCCGGTACAGGTCACGCACCCGGACTGGTGCTCGATGTACTGCGAAAGCCACGAGGAAGCACGCCGGTCCCGGCAGCGCATGCTCGAGCTTGCGGCCGATCGGAACATCCCCTGGTTCAGCTCGCACTGTGCGGAAACCTCGATCGGGACCGTCAGTAGGGACGGCGACCACTTCGCGTGGACATTCCGCTGAGAAGGACGCCTGCGCTGACTCGTTCCCGTTACCAAACGCTTCTCAGGACATCGACCACATGACCGACCTCGTCCGCTTCGCTTCACCTCTGCCGGCCCCACTCTCGAAGGCCGTGCGCGCCGGCGACCTGCTGTTCCTGTCCGGCCAGACGCCCAGGAACCTTGACCTGACGCCTGTGGCCGGAAGCATCGAGGCGCAGACGACCGCCGTCATCGAAGCGATCCAAGCCACGCTTGCCGAGTTCGAGCTCGACCTGTCCGCGGTCATCCGCTGCACGGTGTGGCTGTCCGACCTCGGCCTCATGCAACGGTTCAACGCGGTCTATGCGTCCTACTTCGGTCCTCACCTCCCGGTTCGCAGCACGGTCGAGGCCAAACTTGTTGGCGGCGTCGACGTGGAGATCGAGGTGACGGCTCTGGCGGCAGCTCCGACATTGGGGAGGTGAGACGCGTTGGCCTGAGAGGGCTCGGGGCGGATCTTTAGAACCGTCTATCGCCCAACCGCGTCGGCTCAAGCAGCCTTCGCACCTAATACTTTACTGTACTGTCGATCACACATTCAAGCGGAGAGACGCCGATCCGCCCTCCAAACTTCGATTGAGGGGTTCCATGACATCGCCTGCCTCAGCCACCAAAGACGCCACGTTGGAGCGACTTTACTCCAAGATAACGTGGCGGCTGCTGCCCTTCCTGACCCTGTGCTACATGTTCGCATTCCTGGACAGGATCAATGTCGGCTTCGCCAAGCTGCAGATGCAGGCCGATCTGGGCTTTTCCGATGCAGTCTACGGTACCGGTGCCGGAATATTTTTCATCGGCTACGTGATCTTCGAGATCCCGAGCAATCTGCTTCTTTCCAAAATCGGTGCTCGCAAGACGCTGGCGAGGATCATGATCCTCTGGGGGCTCGTCTCAGCCGGGATGATGTTCGTCCATGACGCGACGACGTTCTACGCGCTGCGCTTCCTGCTCGGCGTCTTCGAAGCCGGGTTCGCGCCCGGCATGATCCTCTATCTCACTTACTGGTACGCGCCGTCGCGGATGGCCCGCGTGATGGCAGTCGTCATGGCCGCGGGGCCGATCGGCGGATCCCTGGGCGGTCCCCTGTCCGGATGGGCCATGTCGGCGCTCGACGGTTTCCATGGACTACAGGGCTGGCAGTGGATGTTCCTTGTGGAAGGACTGCCTTGCACGGTGCTGGGCGTCATAACGTACCTGACCCTGACGGACCGGCCCGAACAGGCCAGATGGCTCGATGATCGCGAGAAGGCGATCCTGGCGTCGGACCTGACGGCGGCGGACCGATCCGCGAGTCACGGCTCGCTACTCAAGGCCGTGCGCGATCCGCGGGTGATAGGCATCGCCTTCAGCAATTTCTGCGTGATCTGCGGCATCTATACGGTCAGTTTCTGGCTACCGACGATCCTGAGCGCGGCGGGCATGACCGGCACGACCGCCATCGGTCTGGTCTCGGCTCTTCCCTATATCGCCGCGCTGGTGGCGATGCGGCTCCTGTGTCTCAGTTCCGATCGGCGCCGGGAGCGCCGTTGGCACAGCGCCCTGTGCGGCTTCGTGGGTGCCGCGGCGCTCCTGGGCGCGACGCTCTACCCGCATACCCTCGCCGCGGCGCTACCCGCAATCACGCTCGCGACCGCGATGATGTGGGCTTCGTACACGGTGCTCTGGGCCATCCCCGCCGACTACCTCGATGCCGGGTCAGCACCTGGCGGCATCGCCTTCGTCAACGTCGTCGGCGTCCTCGGCGGCTTCTTCAGCCCGATCATCATCGGTGGGGTGAAGACGGCGACGGGCAGCATGGCCGCGGGCATGTCGGTGATGATCGCCCTGCTGATCGCGGGATCGATCGTGATGCTTGCAAACCGACTGCCTCGACCCAGCCGCATTCAGCGTTACGTGAGTGACGAATGCGTTCCGGCCGCAAGCAACTCCCAGTCGTAAGCTCAAGCCCGGAGATATCGAAAATGAATACCCCAGTAAAATTTTTCGACGGCCACAACGACACGCTGCTTCGCCTGTCCATGTACGAGCAGTCCGATCCAGAGCGGAGCTTTCTCGATGGGCGACCTGACGGACATATCGACCTGCCGCGGGCCAAGCGCGGCGGGATGTTGGGTGGCCTCTTCGCGCTGTACGCCCCGTCCAAGACCGGCTTGAGCTTCGATCATTTCCACGGCGCGTCATACGATTGCCCGCTGCCACCCGAAGTGTCGGTCCCCGACGCCCAGGAGATCATTCTGAAGCAGACGTCAATCCTCATGAGGATTGTGGCCGCGTCGGAGGGACAGGTTGTCGTGTGCCGCAACGTCGGCGAGATCCGATCCGCAATCGCTGCCGGCCGATTTGCGATCGTGCTCCACCTGGAGGGCGCGGAGGCGATCGACGGGGATCTGCACGCGCTGTATGTCCTGCACGCTGCGGGCCTGCGGTCCCTAGGGCCGGTCTGGAGCCGGACCACCATCTTCGGCTACGGCGTCCCGATGCGCTTTCCGAGTTCACCCGATACTGGGCCTGGACTCACACCGGCCGGCGTCGAACTCGTCAAGACCTGCAACCGCCTGCGCATCCTCGTCGACCTGTCGCACCTCACGGAACAAGGCTTCTGGGACGTCGCTCGGCTGTCCGAAGCACCCCTCGTAGCGACCCATTCGAACGCGCACGAGATCTGCCAATCCTCGCGCAACCTGACGGACCGGCAACTCGACGCGATCCGGGACAGCGACGGCATGGTCGGCCTGAACTTGGCCACATGCTTCCTGCGGCCGGATGGTCAAATGCTGGCCGACACCGATCTGGACATCGTCGTGCGTCACGTCGAGCAACTCATTGAGCGTCTCGGCGAGACACGCGTCGGCCTTGGGTCGGATTTCGACGGAGCGGTCGTTCCAAACGATATCGGCTCGGTAGCCGGAGCGCAGGCGATCTTCCAGGCGCTGTCCGCCCGTGGGTTCGGGAGCGACCTTCTTCGGAAGTTTGCCATCGAGAACTGGATCCGAGTCCTGCAACAAACCATCGGTTGATCCCACACGGCGTCAACCCAAGTCGAAATCGTTCCTCGTCTGTGGCGAGGAAGACAGGCAGCATCAGCTTACGCAGCATCTCGGCGTTGCGGAGCCACAGGTTTCTATTGACCGCAAGGAAGGCAGTAACAATGGCCGACCATGCGAACATCGCATCCGAAGTGCCGGCACGCGAGGTGCGGTTCACGACGGTATCGGACGACGAGTGGCGGGTGAGGCGGATCGCGTCCGGTATGCCCGCGGACTATGCTGAAATGCTTCTCGGCGTTTTCCAGGCAGCGCGCGCGGGCGAGCTCGTGGCGACCGATCCGATGCTGCAGACTCTGCTAGGCGCCCGCAACTCGGGATCCGAGATCTGCTGACGGCATCGCGCCCGTAACGCTCGGAGCATCGGAAACCTGTTCAAGATCGTGGCGGCGGGCACCGTGTTCGCCTTCGCCCTTCCCCTGACGGAGGCCGCGGCATGACCCCGAACACGGACGGCATCGTGTATGTCGTCGACGACGACTGGCGCATCTGCGAGGCGCTAGAAGAGCTGATGGCCGCGAGCGGTTTGGCCGCGCTCACCTTCCCGTCGATCAGCGCCTACCTGCAGCACGCCCGGGTCGACACGCCGGGTTGCCTCGTCCTGGACGTCGATCTGCCGGACCTGAACGGCCTCGATTTCCAGGAGCAGCTTGAATCAAAACTCAAGGCCGCGCACCCACCGATCGTATTCATCACCGGCTACGGCGACATTCCGTCGACCGTCCGCGCTATCCGGCATGGAGCTGTCAACGTCCTGACCAAGCCCTACAACGACGTCGAGTTGCTGACCTCGATTCGCACGGCGCTCGAGCTGGACCGGACCGCCCGCGCGCAGCGCAAGGAACTGGAAGTTCTCCAGACGCGCTATGAGCGTCTCACGCCGCGCGAGCGCGAAGCGCTTCCCCTGATCGTCAGCGGGCTGTTGAACAAGCAGGCTGCTGCGGAGCTGGGCATCAGCGACGTGACCATGCAGATCCACCGCAGCAAGATCATGCAGAAAATGGCTGCGTCCTCGCTCGCGGAGCTCGTCCGCCTCGCCGACAGGTTGCAGGTCCCAATTCAGCACGCCCGACTAGAGAGGCGCTCGCAGATTGACGACTAACCTGAAAATCGGGCTTCGGCACCATCGTCAAGACGGCCGGCCAGAAAGCTGGACGGACGCGACCAATCGCGTCCGAAAACCGAAGACACCTTCCGGACAAGTATGCCGGATGTCTGGACGATGCGGAATCATAGATTTCTATGATTGCGAGGCTGAGAGATGCCCTGAATCATGCTTCCTACGGGACGATCCGCGTAGGTCTTAATGGAACACCGTTCGCCGACAACAACTTGCGCCGGACCGGCCTTCGGAAGCTCGGGACGAGAGATCGGGCGATCATAAAGCTCGACGGGAGGACACCGATGGTCGATCTTATTGCAAACCGACGCGACCTGCTGCTCGCCCCCTTGGTCGCCGCTGCCGCATCCGAGTTCGGGACCGGTCCGGCGCATGCGGCCGGCGTTGATCCGTCACAGACCATCATCAAGTTGCCGGATCAGATTCCGTGGCAGCCCCTCTACAACTTCCCGCCGGGCATGGCCGAGCAGGCGCCGATGTTCGGTCAGACCGGCGCACCGGGACAATACTTCGTTCTGATCCGATGGCATCCGGGCTACATGAGCGCGCCGCACTGGTACGAGACCGACCGGCTCTGCGTCGTCCTGTCCGGAACTTGGTACGTCGCCAGCGGCGAGGATTTCGCACCGGACGCGACCGTGCCGGTTCCGGCAGGCTCGTTCGTCCATCGGGTCGCGAAGACGCCGCACTACGACGGCGTCAAAGCCGGCATCAACGATCCCGCGATCATCGCGATCAGCGGGATCGGACCGATCCACTACCACCTTACCGATCCGAACAAGCCGGGCTGGCGCAAAGTCTAAGGCATCGCAAGCTTCGTCCGATGATCCAGCAGCGGGAGAGAACCCACATGCGCCTCCATCTCCTGACAGGACTGTGTCTGGCCGCCGTCGCGACTCCGTCCCTGGCTCAGGTCCAGCAGAATAATCCCAACGCAGCCAACCGGTCCTTTGAAAACGACAGCAACGTGCGCAGCCTGCAGCAGGAGCAGACGACCCAGAGCGACACCTTGCAGATGAATTCGGAGCAGAATCTAAGTGCGACGCCTGCCCCCAACACCGGGCCGGACGCCATCGGTCCGAGGGGCGGGACGGGTGTCATCGGTCGCTGAGATCGGACGCGGTTTGGCACAATCGAGATGCGTCCCGTCCACGTCGAGAAGCACCTGATAAGCCGCATCGGCTGGCTTCGGGCTGCCGTGCTCGGCGCGAACGATGGACTCGTTTCGACCGCGAGCCTGATCGTAGGCGTGGCCGCCACCTCTGCCGGTACGGGTCAGATCCTACTGGCAGGCAGTGCCGGTCTCGTCGCGGGCGCGATGTCGATGGCGGCGGGCGAGTACGTCTCCGTGAGCTCCCAGGCCGATACCGAGCGGGCCGAACTCGATCGTGAGCGCCGCGAGCTGGCCGACGAGCCCGCCGCGGAGCGGGAGGAGCTCGCCCGGATCTACGTCGATCGCGGGCTCGAACATGCCTTGGCCTTGCAGGTCGCCGATCAGCTGACGGCCTTGGACGCACTTGGCGCCCATGCAAAGGATGAGCTCGGCATCTCGGAGATTACCTCGGTCCGTCCGGTTCAGGCGGCGATGACCTCAGCGGCGACCTTCTCGGCCGGCGCGGCCCTGCCACTTCTCGTGGCCGCAGCTTCCGCCGCATCCATCGCGGTCTACACGGTTTCGGCGGCCTCGCTCGCTTTCCTGGCGGTCCTCGGCGCCTTGGGTGCCAAGACCGGTGGCGCCCCGATCGCACGCGCGACGATGCGCGTGACATTCTGGGGAGCGCTGGCGATGACGGTCACCGCCGGCATCGGGAACGTCGTCGGCAGGGCGGTATGACTGACCGACCGCCGCCGAACGATCTTGTCGTGAGCCGCAAGGGGACCACGACTTATCAATCCTGGAGTGTAGCGTGATGAAGTTGCAGACCGCCGTGATGTGTGCCGCAATATCGCTCTCTCATGCGACATCTTCCAGCGCGCAGACGTCCCAGACCGACTTAGCGGATGTCCATGGCTCGGAGACGCTCCAGGTGCAGGGCGTCGGTGCGCAGATCTACGAGTGCAAGAAAGTGGACCAAGGCCGTCTTGGACTTGCTTCAGTTCAGTGGAGAGCGGTTTGGTGGGCGATACCCCTCTCGAACTCAGTGGGGCTTTTGAAGCCCAGCGCCGAGTGACGGCGGCAGGGATTGTAGAAGCCATCGATGTAACGGGCCAGCGCGACGGTGGCCTCGGCTCGCGTCTGGAACGCGGTGCGCCAGACCAACTCGCTCTTCAGCGTCTTGAAGAACGTCTCGACCATCGCGTTATCATAACAATTTCCTTTGCCGGACATCGAGATTACGATGCCATGTCCTCGTAGTTCCGCCTGATACTCATTCGAACAGTACTGACTGCCGCGGTCGGAATGATGCAACAAACCTAGTCCGGGCTGCCGGACGACGAGGGCACGCCGCAGCGCGGTCAGCGCGAGTTCCTTGTGAAGCCGGTCGCCCGCCGCCCAGCCCACGACCCGTCGGGAGTACAGATCGAGGACCACCGCCAGGTACAACCAGCCCTCCCGCGTCCAGATGTAGGAGATGTCGCTTCCCCACTTCCGATCCGGTCCGGCCGCCGTGAAGTCCTGGTCGAGGTGGTTGGGCGCGACTGGAAAGGCGTGGCCGCTGTCCGTCGTGCGCCGGAAGCGCCGCGGCTGGCGGGCTTTGAGCCCGTTCTCCCGCATCAGCCGGGCCACGCGCCGCCGGCCTGCCGCCAGGCCCTGCTCGCGCAGCTCGTGGGTCATGCGCGGGCTGCCATACGTCTCGTGCGAGAGCGTGAAGGCGGATCGGACATGGGCGAGTAGCACGAGGTCCTCGCGCTGCCGCGTCGAGGCCGGACGGTTCTTCCAGGCGAAATAGCCGCTCGGACTGACATCGAGGACCTTGCACAGGCGCGCGACCGGGAAGTCCTTCTTCGCCGCGTCGACGAGGCGGAACCTCATCGACTTCCCTCCTTGGCGAAAAAAACAGGCGCGCGACCGGGAAGTCCTTCTTCGCCGCGTCGACGAGGCGGAACCTCATCGACTTCCCTCCTTGGCGAAAAAAGCCGTGGCCCGCTTCAGGATCTCTCGCTCCTGGCGTAGCACCTCGGTCTCGCGCCGCAGGCGCTTGAGCTCGGCGGCCATGTCCTCCTGCCGATCGGCCGGCGGGTTGTCCATCTCCCGCTCACGCCGGCCGTCGATCCAGTTGCGCAGCGTCGAGAGCCCGACGCCGAGATCGGCGGCGACCTCCCGGCGAGACCGCCCGCTCGTCTGCGCCAATCGCACCGCCTCAGCACGAAACTCAGGGGTAAAGGTTTGCTTCCGGTCTGCCATCGGAACCCTCCTCCTTCAGGAAAAGAGCTCTCCACTTTTGCGGAGCAAGNACCGCCTCAGCACGAAACTCAGGGGTAAAGGTTTGCTTCCGGTCTGCCATCGGAACCCTCCTCCTTCAGGAAAAGAGCTCTCCACTTTTGCGGAGCAAGTCCATCACAGGCCTGGGTAATTACCGGCTTCGCGCCAATCCTATGCCTTTGATGAATGGCGAACCGGATTGCAGCTGCGCACAATCGTGTTCTTTCGGTCATGGCTCTTCTCGTTCGAGGTGCCAGATGCCTCAAGCGGCCTTCATCGGCGGCCGTCGATTGAGCAGATCGGAGAGGCTCGAAGTCAGATCACACCCGTCCAGCCCAGGAATCCCGCGGCGGCCATGATGGGGAGCGGATTGAGTTTCGTGCGCCAGAACAGCAGAGTGCACAGGCCGGCTGCAGCGTAGCCGCGATGCGAGAAACCTGCGTTTTCGGCGACGATCCAGCCGCTTGCCAGGATCAGGCCGATCGCGATCGGACCGAGCGCACGCTCCAGAGCGACGTGCCAGTCGCTTGCCGAGGTTCGTTGCCATACTCGCGCGACCAGGATCATCAGAAGTCCGGCCGGCCCCATCATGGCGGCCTGAGCCACCGCGGCGCCGGCGATCCCGGCAACTTTGTAGCCGATCATCGCGACGATCAGGTTGCTCGGCCCCGGCGCGGCCTGTGAGATCGCGAAGAGATCCGAGAATGCCGTACCGCTCAGCCAGTGCTGCTCGTGTACGGCATGGCGGGCCATCTCCGGCACGACGCTGTTGCTGCCACCGATCGACAGGATCGACAGCGTGCCGAAGAAACTCATGAGTGCGATGAGATCGGCGGTTTTCACGGCTTGCTCCCGCGCTCGCCGGTCCGGTGCGAGTCACGCCATGCCAGCAGAAAGGCTGGCGGCGCGAGGATCGCCAGGACCGCCGGCAGAGGCAGGTGCAGCAGAACCGAACCAACGAACGCAACCGCGATGAACGTCAACGCGGCCGGCTGGCGAGCGAACCCCTCCCCAGCCTTCAGTCCCGCCGCGAGCGCCAGTCCGACCGCAGCTGCGGTAACCCCGCGAAGGGCATCCTGAACCGCCGGCGGCGTGCCGGTGTCGAAGTACATCCAGGCGAGCCCCACGACGATGCAGAACGGTACCAACGTCAGGCCGAAGAGTGCGGCGGTGGCACCGGGCATGCCGCGGAAGCGATGTCCAACGTAGATCGCGAAGTTCGCCTGGTTCGCGCCCGGCAGAACCCGTGCCAGAGCGTAGGCGCTCAGGAACTCGGCGTCGTCGAGCCAGCCCTTGTCCTCGACGATCAGTTTCCGCGCCCAGGCGGTGAGACCTCCCCCGAAGCTGACGAGCGTGAGTTTATTGAAAAGCAGGAAGAGCTCGCGGAGCGTCGGGGATGGATGGTAGCCGTTACGACCTTCAGTCGTGTCGCAGGTCGACATCCGACTCGAACTCCGTGTTCTCCGCGTCGTCGGGGAGCAAGATCGGATAAGGCGGCTCGTACTTGCGCGAGCTCTTCCAGTCCGCTTGGAACACGGCGGCTATCCCGCCGACCACCACAGGATCCCGTAAGATCAGCCCCAGCTCGCGCCGCAGATCGAAGGCGGGCTGGTCTAGGTTCTGCGTTCCGAGATACACGCGGTCTTCGTCGACAAGCACGACCTTAGCATGGCTGCGCAGGTGTCGCTGCTTGTGAAGCCGGCCGCCGGCCGCATGGAACAATCGCCACAGGGCAAAGGAGTACATTAGATCAGGCTGGTGAAGGCCGTGCTTGCCCCCGCACAGGAGCCGGACGTGGACGCCGCGCCCTAGGGCGGCATGGATCCGCTCGAAGATAACTGGCTCGGCGAATTTCGGATGTGCGATGTCGATGCTCCGTTCGGCACCGTCGACCAAGTCGCACAGGACGGCGCGGGCGTTGCCCGGGCTCCAGGACAGACCAGCTGGTTCGCCGGGCATGTAAGGCTTGCCGCTCCAGTCACACTCGAAGCAGGCTCGAATTTCAGCGATCTGGCCAGGGTCGGATATGACCACCCCGTAGTCCCGGGTCTTGATGAAGTACTTCTCCATGAAGTTGAACGTGGCGATCATGGCTCGGGCACCATCGACGACCAGTGACTTTTCGTGGGTGACTAGGAAGTGCGGAGGAGCCCATCGCACCGGCACGCCTGCCGCCTCAAGCCGCACGAAGGTCTCGTCGTTGTTCCGCTCCCCTGTGGCTTTGGCAAGGTTCAGCAGGATGCGCACTGCGACGCCATCTGCATGCCGCGCCAAGACTTCGTCGAGCAGGACGGGATGGTCGAAGGTGAATTGTTTGAGCAGGATCTCGTTTGCGGCGCTTCGCAACAAAGCGATGACCGGTTCGATCCCGTGATCCGGCTGGACGATGAGTTGGGGCGAGTCCATGTCCTTAGGAACGCCTCCGAAGCGAGTTGATGACCAAGTCCAGGGTACCGAAATCTGAAAAACAGGACGTTTGCAGCTACGATCGTCTGCTGTCAATCGATCGGATTGATCGTCAACACCCCATAATCCGTCACCCGCAACCTAACCTGCCCTGCCGTGAATTCGATGACATCACCGGTCTTACGGTAGGTCAGGCGACACGAACCACCGTTTCGGAACGTCATCCAATGGCTCACGGCACCTGGACTCTCGTCGATCAGGTAGGCCTTGAGAGCCGTGACGTTGCCGATCGCGATAGCGTGCACGTCGTTGATGATGCCGTCGACCCTGCCGGAGGCATCCCGTCTCACTTCGCCGAGCGCTGTCTTCGCGGTCCATGACCCGTCTGCCTCGACGTCGTAGGTCACAGCCCTATCGTTCGAGCGCGAGTGGCCCTCTGTGTCGGACACCTTTTTTCTCCTGCATGCATACGCTCAGGCCGTGCGCTCGACGGCTATGCGGAAGCGAAGGTGCCGGAGGCGGCCGTCAGGCCGCCATCGGCCCGTAGCGCCGGTGACCCTTCACGTCGAAGCGGTCGAGCATCATGACCTTGTCCCAGGCCTTGACGAAGTCCGCCACGAAGCGCCGCTGGCCGTCGCTGCCCGCNCGCCGGTGACCCTTCACGTCGAAGCGGTCGAGCATCATGACCTTGTCCCAGGCCTTGACGAAGTCCGCCACGAAGCGCCGCTGGCCGTCGCTGCCCGCGTAGGCGTCSGCGATGGACCGGAGCTGCGCGTTCGAGCCGAAGACGAGGTCGCTGCGGGTCGCCTCGAACTTCGTCTGCCCGSTCGCGCGGTCCTTGAGCGCGAAGGWCATCCCSTCCGCATCCGCCTTCTCCCAGACCAGATCGACGTCGGTCAGGTTGCGGAAGAAGTCGGTCGTCAGCRCCCCGACCCGGTCSGTCAGGACGCCCCGGYTCGACCCGTCGTRGTTGGCGTTGAGCGCGCGCAGGCCGCCGGTCAGGACGGTCCATTCCGGGGCCGTCAGCGTCAGCAGGTTGGCCTTGTCGAGGAACATCTCCTCCGGCGAGACGCTGCGCGTCATCTGCCCGAAGCCGTCGTCGACGTAGTTGCGGAACCCGTCCACCACCGGCTTSAGCCACTCGAACATCTCGAGGTCSGTGAGCGCCTGGGTCGTGTCCACCCGGCCCGGCGTGAACGGGACCGGCGTCTCGACCCCGGCATCGCGGGCCGCCTTCTCCACGGCRACGCAGCCGCCCAGCACGATCAGGTCCGCCAGCGAGATCTTCTTGCCGTCGCTGCGGCCGCCGTTGAAGGTCGCCATCACGCCGCGCAGGGCCTCGATCACGGGCGCGGCCCGCCGGTTGACGGCCCAGTCCTTCTGCGGCGCGAGGGCGAGGCGGCCGCCGTTGGCCCCGCCGCGCTTGTCGCTGTCGCGGTAGGTCGAGGCCGCCGAGAAGGCCGTGAAGGCGAGATCCGAGACCGACAGGCCCGTRCCGGAGATCGCCTGTTTCAGCGCGGCGATCTCCGCCTCGCCGACGAGGTCGTAGTCCCGCTCGGGCAGCGGGTCCTGCCACAGGAGCCCGTCCTCGATCACGACCTCCGGGCCGAGATAGCGGTGCTTCGGACCCATGTCGCGGTGGGTGAGCTTGTACCACGCCTTGGAGAAGGCCTGGGTGAAGGCGTCGAAGTCGTTGAGGAACTTCTCGCAGACCTTGCGGTAGTCGGGATCGACCTTCAGGGCGATGTCGGACGTCATCATCATCAGCGGGTGCATCTGGCCGGAGACGTGGGCGTCCGGCGTCTTCGGCGCGGCGGGATCCTTCGGCGTCCACTGCAGGGCGCCCGCCGGGCTCTTGGTCTGCTCCCACTCGAACTTGAAGAGGTTCTCCAGGTAGGCGTTGTCCCACTTCGTCGGATCCGGGGTCCARCTGCCCTCGATGCCGTTGGTCATCGTGTCCTTGCCGGAGCCGGTGCCCTTCGGATTGTGCCAGCCCAGCCCCATCGCCTCCATCGGCGCCATCTCGGGCGGCGGCCCGATCTCCTTGGCCGGCACCATGCCGTGGCTCTTGCCGAAGGCGTGGCCGCCCGCGATCAGCGCCACGGTCTCCTCGTCGTTCATCGCCATGCGGGTGAAGGTGATCCGGATGTCGCGCGCGGAGGCCAGCGGATCGCCGCTCGCGTAGGGGCCCTCCGGGTTCACGTAGATCAGCGCCTGGTGCGAGGCGGCCAGCGGRTTCTCCAGGTCGTAATCGGCGTCGCCGTTCTTGCCCCGCCAGCGCTTGTCGCGGTTGACCATGTCGTCGAAGCTCGAGACCGAGCCCATCTCGACGACCTCCGGTCCCCAGTAGGTCGCGTCGTCCGCCTCCCAGGCGTCGAGGCGGCCGGCGGCGAAGCCGTAGGTCGGCAGGCCCATGATCTCGAGGGCGCAGTTGCCGGTGAGCACCATGAGGTCGGCCCACGACAGGGCGTTGCCGTACTTGTGCTTGATCGGCTGCAGGAGGCGCCGCGACTTGTCGGTGTTGCCGTTGTCCCACCAGCTCGAGATCGGGGCGAAGCGCTGCATGCCGGTGCCGGCGCCGCCGCGCCCGTCGGCGATCCGGTAGGTGCCGGCCGAGTGCCAGGCCATGCGGATCATCTGCGGGCCGTAATTGCCGTAGTCGGACGGCCACCACTCCACCGACGAGGTCAGGAACTGCTTGATGTCGCGCTTGA
Source organism: Methylobacterium sp. Leaf361 (assembly GCF_001424445.1). NCBI lineage: Bacteria > Pseudomonadati > Pseudomonadota > Alphaproteobacteria > Hyphomicrobiales > Methylobacteriaceae > Methylobacterium > Methylobacterium sp. Leaf361. The sequence goes on from NZ_LMPY01000003.1 coordinate 22,879, forward strand.
GCGCGTCGAAGTCGATCTTGGCGAACTCGGCCGCGTAGTCGAAATCCGGGCCNCGTGCAGGGTGCGCCCGGGGCCTCCCGTGATCATCTGCGGGCCGTAATTGCCGTAGTCGGACGGCCACCACTCCACCGACGAGGTCAGGAACTGCTTGATGTCGCGCTTGAGCGCGTCGAAGTCGATCTTGGCGAACTCGGCCGCGTAGTCGAAATCCGGGCCSAGGGGATCGGCCGCCAGCCCGTTCTGGTGGAGCACTTCCACCCGCAGGCGGTGGGGATACCAGTTCTCCAGCGTCGGCCGGTTGCCGTGGGCGCCGCCGATCCGGTCGCCGCCGAACGGACACTGGCCTGCCATGTGAAACGACGTCGTGTCCGTCTTGTCGATCGTCTCGCTCATCGGGTGGTCCCCCTTGGTGTTGCGCGACGGCCGGGCGCGCGGGGCCCGGACGTCGAAGGCGGTGGGCGGTGCAGGCGGTCCGAACCCTCAGGCGATTCCCGTCGCGCTCGAGACTCGTGACGAAATGAGGCGGTCTCCGGCTGGATCAAGCGCGGGGCGTCGAAGTCTTGCCGGGCTTGCGGTGGAGGCTCCCGCAGAGACCGCGATGACGTTGTCGCGATCTGCCCTGTCGCCGCCGTCGCGGAGAGCCGGCATCGACTCGACGTCGACAACGGCCCGCGCCCGGGCATTGCCCTTCGTCTTGGAGCTGTGGGCCGACCGTCATGATGGTCGTCTCGCGGGGGGAGGTCCTGTCCCCGCGCGGACCGATCGAAACGGCCGTCGCCGGTCGACGTCGGTCGACGTCGGTCAGGGCGTGGATCGCGTCCCGGCCGGCGGGGCGCTGATTGATCCGCTCTCGGAGCCGGTGACGACCTTGCGGGCGGCGGCCTGACTCTGGCTGGCGTAGTCGGGCGGCGCGGTCTCACCCTGCCAGATCATCAGGCCGGCCAGGGCGGCGACCATCAACCCCACACTCACGAGGAGCACGATCAGAACCGGCCTGCCGCGCCGACCCTGACGGGTCTCTCGAGACGTACGATATTCGACCATCCGCGCCTCGCTGGACCATGATCCCGGGAAATCCCGGCGGAAACCCGCGGCCCGGCGAATGGGTCCTGTACTGCGACGCTGTGGACCACGGGATCGGCGCGCGCCGGCACCGCTCCGTCGCCCATTGGCGCCTGCCGGCGATAGTCATACAGTCATACACATGACCGTCGTGACCGCACCCCAGCCCGATCTCCGCTTGCCGCTCTACCAGCGCCTGCGGGACGAGATCGCCTTCCAGATCGCCCGCAACGTCTGGCGGTCGGGCGAACCGATCCCCACGGAGGCGGAACTGGCGGCGACCCACCGCGTCGCCATCGGCACCGTGCGCAAGGCGATCGACGTCCTCGTCGCCGACGGTCTCGTCGAGCGGCAGCAGGGCCGCGGCACTTTCGTTCGGCGGCCGCGCTTCGACCGGTCCCTGTTCCGGTTCTTCCGGCATCTCGGCCCGTACGGCACCCAGGCGGTGCCGGAGGGCCGGATCCTGTCGCGCGAGGCCTGTCCGGCCCCCGCGACCGTCCGCGAGGCCCTCGGCCTGGACGCGCGCGGCGACGCGATCCGGCTGATCCGGACACGCCACCTCCAGGGCCGCCCGATCCTGTCCGAGACGATCTGGCTGCCGGCCGCGCGGTTCGCGCCGCTCCTCCAGGCCCCGCTGACGGAGATCGGCGACCTCCTCTACCCCGCCTACGAGCGTCTCTGCGGCGAAATCGTCGCCCGCGCCGAGGAGACCCTGACCGTCGGCATCGCCGACGCGACCGACGCGGGGCGCCTCGCGATCGCCGACGGAGACCCGGTCGTGGTCATCGAGCGCCTCGCCTACGGCTTCGATGCCCGCCCGATCGAGTGGCGGGTGACGCGCGGCGCCGCCCGGGACTTCCGGTATCACGTCGACATCCGCTGAAAGGCGGGCGCCTTGACGTGCCGACCCACGCGTGCTCATCTATTCATATAAATGACTAGTCCTCTTCAGAGGACGGAGGAAAGCCCGTGTTCCGCTGGTACCGAGAGGTCGGTCCGGCCGAGCGTCGCACCTTCTGGGCCTGTCTGGGCGGGTGGTCGCTCGACGCCCTGGACGTGCAGATGTTCAGCCTCGCCATTCCCGCGCTGGTCGCGAGCTTCGGCCTGAGCCGCTCGGAGGCCGGCCTGATCGGCGCGCTCACCCTCGTGGCGGCGGCGATCGGCGGCTGGCTCGGCGGCCTCGCGGCGGATCGGATCGGCCACGTCCGGGCCCTCCAGATCACGGTGCTGTGGTTCGCGGTCGCGACCTTCCTGGCGGCCTTCGCGCAGAGCTTCACGCAACTGCTGACCCTGAAGGCGCTGCAGGGGATCGGCTTCGGCGCCGAGTGGGCGGCCGGCGCCGCGCTGATGGCGGAGGCGATCCGGCCCGAGCACCGCGGCCGGGCGCTGGGCGCCGTCCAGGGCGGCTGGGCGCTCGGCTGGGGCGCCGCCGTGCTCCTGTCCACGGCGGCGTTCTCGGTGCTGGATCAGGAGACCGCTTGGCGAGCCCTGTTCGCCTGCGGCCTCGCGCCGGCGCTCCTCCTGCTCTACCTCCGCCGCTCCGTCCCCGAGCCGGTCCGATCCGTGGCAGGGACGGCGCCGTCACGGGCCGGAGGGCTCGCGATCTTCGCGCCCGGCCTGCGCCGGATCACGGTGCTCGCGACGCTGCTCGGCCTCGGCGCCCACGGGGGCTTCCACGCCCTGTTCACGTGGCTGCCCACCTACCTGAGCGTCGAGCGCGGCGCCTCGGTCCTCGGCACCGGGCTCTACCTCGCCATCATCATCGCGGCCTTCGGTCTGGGATGCCTCGTCGCCGGCGGCCTCGTGGACCGGCTCGGCCGCCGCCGGACCGTGGCGCTCTACGCCGCCGGCTGCATGGCCCTGGTCGTCCTCTACCTGCTGCTGCCGGTCGGCGGCACGGGCCTGCTCCTCCTCGGGGCGCCCCTCGGCTTCTGCACGGCCGGAATCCCCGCGAGTCTCGCGGCGCTGTTCAGCGAACTCTTCCCGGACGGGCTGCGCGGGACCGGGATGGGCTTCTGCTACAACGCCGGCCGCCTCGCCTCCGGCCTGCTGCCCCTCGGCGTCGGCCTGCTCAGCGAGATCTGCGGCCTCGGCCCGGCGATCGGCCTGTCGGCCCTCGGCGCCTACGGGCTCGTCCTCCTCGCCGTCGCGCTCCTGCCGGATCGGCAGCCCGGCGGCGCGCTGATCCCCCAGACCGTGAGATGATCCGATGAACCGGCGCCACTTCTGCCGCACCCTGCTCGCGGGCGGCGTCACGCTCGCGCTTCCCGCCCGCGGCCGCGCGGCCGGGACCGCCGTTGCCGCCGACGACGGCGTCGCTGCGGTGGACACCCACGCCCACGTCTTCACCCGCTCCCTCACCCTCACGGGCGACCGGCGCTACGCCCCCGACTACGACGCGAGCATCGCCGATTACCGCGCCATGCTGGACCGGAACGGCATGGCCCGCGGCGTGCTGATCCAGCCGAGCTTCCTCGGCACCGACAACGGCTACATGGTCTCGGCCCTGCGCTCCGCGCCGGAGCGGCTGCGCGGCATCGCCGTGCTGGCCCCGGAGGCCGAGACCGCGACCCTGCGCGACCTCGCCGGGCAGGGCGTCGTCGGCCTGCGCCTCAACCTGATCGGCCGGCCGGACCCGGATTTCGCCGGCCCGGTCTGGCGCGCCCACCTCGCGCGCGTCGCGGATCTCGGCTGGCAGATCGAGGTCCAGGCCGAGGCGCGGCGCCTCGCGCGGCTGCTGCCGCCGCTGGTCGAGGCGGGCGTCCCCGTCGTGGTCGATCATTTCGGCCGGATCGACCCCGCCCTCGGCATCGCCGATCCGGGCTTCGCCGACCTGCTCGGCTTCGGCCGCGACGGCCGCGTCTGGGTCAAGCTCTCGGGCGCCTACCGCATCGGCAGCGGCGAGGCCGGCCGGCAGACGGCGCTGCAGGCCGCCGAGCGCCTGCGCGGCGCCTTCGGGGCGCGGCGCCTGCTCTGGGGCAGCGACTGGCCGCACACGCAGTTCGAGACCCAGGCCAGCCCGGCCGAGGCCCGGCGCGACCTCGACGCCTGGGTGCCGGACCCGGCCGAGCGCCGGATCGTCCTGGCCGAGACGCCCGCCGAACTCTTCCGCTTCGACCGCTAGGCCGAGGCGGGGCCGCCCGAATTCCAGCGAGGACAGGACCATGGCAACACCGACCACGCCACACGCGGCGGACGCGGCCGCCTTCGAGAGCCGAACGATGCGGAAGGTCGGCCTGCGCCTGATCCCCTTCCTCGTGCTCTGCTACTTCATCGCCTACGTCGACCGGGTGAATGTCGGCTTCGCGGCGCTGACCATGAACCACGATCTCGGCCTCTCCGCCGCGGCCTTCGGCCTGGGCGGCGGCCTGTTCTTCGTCGCCTACGTCCTGTTCGAGGTGCCGAGCAACCTCGCCATGGAGCGCGTCGGCGCGCGGATCTGGATCGCGCGGATCATGATCACCTGGGGGCTCGTCGGCATCGGCTCGGCCTTCGTCACAGGTCCGCTGAGCTTCGCCACCGCCCGCTTCCTGCTCGGCGCGGCCGAGGCCGGGTTCTTCCCCGGCGTGATCCTGTACCTGACCTACTGGTTCCCCAAGGCCTACCGGGCGCGGATCGTGGCGATGTTCATGGTCGCGATCCCGCTCTCCAGCTTCTTCGGCTCGCCGCTCTCGGCGGCGCTGCTCACCCTCGACGGCGCCGCGTCCCTGCGCGGCTGGCAGTGGCTGCTGATCATGGAGGCGGTCCCGGCCGTCCTGCTCGGCGTCGCCGCCCTCGCGCTGCTTCCGAGCCGGCCGGCCGAGGCGACCTTCCTGAGCCCGGCGGAGCGCGGCTGGCTGACGGACCGGCTGGAGACCGAGCGGCGCGCCGCGGAGGCGAGCGCCGGGCACCACGCCCACGGCCTCGCGGCGGTCTGGGCGGTGCTCGCGAGCCGGCAGGTCTGGCTGCTCGCCGTGATCTACGCGGGCAGTTCCGCCACCAGCAACACGCTGTCGCTGTGGATGCCGCAGATCCTCAAGGGGTTCGGCCTCAGCAACCTGCAGACCGGCCTGCTGAACATGATCCCGTTCGGCATCGCCTCGGTCTTCATGATCGTCTGGGGCCTGCGGGCGGACCGCAGCGGCGAGCGGATCTGGAGCACGGCCCTGCCGCTGGCGCTGACCTCGGTGAGCTTCGCCCTGACGCTGCTGACGGGCTCGCTCTGGATGACGCTGGTCCTGCTCTCGCTGGTTCTGCTCGGCAACTACGCGATCAAGGGCCCGTTCTTCGCCCTCGCCACGGAGACGCTGCCGCCGGCCCAGACGGCCGCCGGCATCGCGGCGATCAACACCCTGGCGCATCTCGGCACCGGGGCGATCACCTCGCTGATCGGCGTGCTGCGCGAGCAGACCGGCAGCTTCCCCGTCGCCCTGCTGCCGCTCTGCGCGCTCACCGGCGTCGGCTGCGCCCTGGTCTTCTGGATCGGCCGGCACCAGCCGCGGGCGGCGACCGTCGGGGCGACCCCGTCGATCGCCCGGGGCTGAGGCGGCGACCCGTCAGGTCGGCTGGCCGAGGATCCCCAGGATCTCCCGGCGCAGCCGCACGATCTCGGCATCGTCGCGGTGGCGCGGATAGGGCGCCGCGACGGGCAGCTCGGCCCGGATCGCGGCCGGGCGGTCGGAGAGCACGATCACGCGCTCGGCCAGCACCAGCGCCTCCTCGACGTCGTGGGTGACGAGGAGCGCGGTAAAGCGCTTCTCCTGCCAGAGCCGCAGGATCTCGGCCTGCATGGCGAGCCGCGTCAGGGCGTCGAGCTTGCCCAGCGGCTCGTCGAGGAGCAGCAGCCGCGGCGCGTTGACGAGCGCCCGGGCGAGGGCCGCCCGCTGCGCCATCCCGCCGGAGAGCTGGTGCGGGTAGACGTCGGCGAAGCCCGTGAGGCCGACGAGCCCGAGCGCCTGGTCGACGAGGGCCGCCCGCGACCGCCCGACGCCGCGGGCCTCCAGCCCCAGGGCGACGTTGCCGCGCACGGTCCGCCACGGATAGAGCGTCGGGTCCTGGAAGACGAGGAGCCGGGACGGGTCCGGCCCCTCGACGAGGTCGCCGTCGACCCGGATCGCGCCCTGGTCGGGCGGCTCCAGGCCGGCGACGAGCCGCAGCAGGGTGGACTTGCCGCAGCCCGAGGGGCCGAGCAGCGCCACGAAGCCGCCGGGCTCCACGTCGAGGCTCACCCGGTCGAGGACCGGCAGCGGCGCCCCGCGGATCGCGAAGGCGTGGCTGACGGCCTCGACCGCCAGGCGGGCCCCGGCGCTCTGGGCGGCGGGGCGTTCGAGGGTCGCGGCGGCTACCATTGCACCAGCCCCTTCTGCCACGCGAGCAGGCGGTCGCGCAGGCGGAACAGCAGCGTGATCAGGGAGGAGCACATCAGCGCCATCACGATCAGCGCCGCGTACATGTTGGCGTAGGCGGCCCAGCCCTGCGCCCACTGGAGATACCAGCCGAGACCGGACTTCACGCCGAGCATCTCGGCGACGACCAGAACCGCGAAGGCGCCGCCGAGCCCCATGAACAGCCCGACGAAGACGTGCGGCAGCGCCGCCGGGATCGCCACGCGCAGGATCAGGAAGCCGCGCGAGGCGCCGAGCGTCCGCGCCACGTCGAAATAGGCCTTGTTGACGCCCGCCACCCCCGACCAAGTCAGCACCGTGACCGGGAAGCCGGTCGCCAGCGCCACCAGGAAGGTGCTGGCCGACCACGAGGACGGGAAGACGAAGAAGGCGAGGGGCAGCCACGCCGTGGCCGGCAGCGGCCCGACGAAGCGCAGCACCGGGTGGGCCCAGTAGCCCACCGCCCGGAAGGTGCCGATGGCGACGCCCAGGACGAAGCCGGTCGCCGCCCCGATGGCGTAGCCGCCGGAGAGCAGGATCAGGGAGTTGAGGATGCTGCCGCCGAGCTTCGGCCAGTCGTCGAGGAAGACCTCCAGGATCGCCTGGGGCGAGGGGAAGAACGGCATCGGCAGCAGGGCGAGCTTCGCCGTGACCGCCTCCCAGGCGATCAGCGCCAGGGCCAGCGCCGCGAGCCAGGGGCTCCCGTGCCGCAGCCGCGATCCGAGGGCGCCGAGGCGGCCGGCCACGGGCGCGAGGGCCAGGAGGGCGAGGCCGAGCGCCGCCGCGCCGTAGCCGAGGGCCGCGGTCTCGGGCAGGTCGTCCGCCTCGGGCAGGCCGAGGGTCACGCCGGCCAGGGCGAGCCAGGCCCCGCCCGCGAGGACGATCCGCCAGGGCGGACGCGGCAGCCTTCGGGACGGGGCGGCGGCCCGCGGGGCGACGCCGGCGGCGATGCTTCCGGACATGGCGCGCCTCAGCTCAGCACGTCGGCGTAGATCCGCTCGGCGAACTTCGCCGTGTCGGTGGACCGCCGCAGGACGTTCACCTGCTTCAACTCGTCCCCGTAGAGCGCGAGCTGCTGCTTGAGATCGCCGCCGACCGGGCTGTCGCCGTGCTGCTGGCTGCGCAGCATCGCGGCGAGGTCCGCGATCGAGCCCTTGCCGCCGTAGCCGGAGAAGGCCCGGGCCGCGGCCTCGGGATCCCGGTGGACGGCGTGGCCGCCCTCCAGGATCGCCCGGGTCAGCGCGGCCGCCACCGCGCGGTCGTTCCGGATCAGGCTGCCGCGGGCGGCCACGACGCAGCAGGTGCGGGTGGCGAACTCGCCCGACAGGTTGGTGGCGACCTCGGTGAAGCGCGGGTCCTTCAGCCAGATCCAGGTCCGCGGGTCGGAATCGGCCAGCGCCTGCGCCTCGCCCTTCTCCACCGCGAGGTTGAGCAGGTCGGCCGGGTACTGCCGCCACTCGACCCCGCTCTCCGGGTCGATCCCTGCCTTGGCGAGCAGCAGGCCGAAGAAGTTCTTGGCCGGGCTCGCCTGGTCGCTGATCGCGATGGTCTTGCCCTTCAGCCCGGCGATGTCGGCGATGCCGGAGGATTTGGCGCTGAGCAGCCGCAGGCAGCCGCCGTGCAGCCCCGCGGTGATCTTCACGTCGAAGCCCTGTTCCAGGGGCTTGAGCCAGCGCAGGGCCATGCCGATCCCGGCATCGGCCTTGCCCGTGGCGATCGCCTCCAGCAGGGCCTCGGTCGAGCCGCCGAAATTGACGAACTCCACGTCGAGGCCGTGCCGGGCGAAGATCCCCTGCTCCTTGGCGAGCGGCGCGGCCGCCGTGCAGATGGCCGTGGCGTTCCAGGCCAGCTTGACCGTCCGGAGCGGGCCCGCGGGCGCCTCCGCGGCGGCGGGTCGGCAGAGCGGGCCGGGGTCGAACGGCGCCCCCGGTCCGGGTGCCCAGGCGCGGCCGGTGCCCATGCCGAGGCCGAGCGGCAGGGCGGCGGCCGCGGCGCCGACCTGCAGCAGGCGCCGCCGGGAGGGCGAGGGATCGGAGGAGGGGCTGCCCGGTCGGGAGGGCGCGTCGGTCATCTCGGGTCTCCGGGCCGCGCGACCGCGCGGCGGGAACGGCGCGCGTCACCGCACCGGTGGCGCGACCGGGCGGATCTGGCGTCCTCGTCTTCGGGAATGATCCGTCGAGGGATCAGGGTGCCGAGTATTCGATCGCTGCAGAACCGAGTCAACGAAAGCGTTTCCTCTATTTTCGCGCGATCGGGCAAGATCATTCACGGATCGGCGCCGTCGCGCGGCGCTCAGGCGCCCCGTCTCATCGGCGAGAAGCGTCGCTCGTCTGTCTCTCGATGACGGGATCCCGAACGACGACCGGGAGAACGATCGATTCCTGCCCCCGGCGGGCGGAAACACGTTCTCCTTCGCCGTCCGACGACGCGGCAACATCCTCCTGCCGATCCATGAATATTCGGAACGGCATTCCGTTGACGCGACCCGGGTCCGGGCGGACCATCGCGGCTCCCGGTATGGTGCCGCGCGGCCGCCCGCCGATCACGTCGCCGAACACCCCATGACCGTCGCCGTCCCGCCCCCCGACATCGTCAGCAGCCTCGCCGGACGGCTCGCCGCCCGCGCGGCCGACCACGACCGCGCGGGGACCTTCCCGCACGACTCCCTCGCGGCGCTCCGGGAGGCCGGGCTCCTGGCCGTCACCGTGCCGCGGCGTCTCGGCGGCGGCGGTGCGGGTCTCGCGCGGGCCGCCGCACTGGTGCGCGTGCTCGGCGCCGCCGACCCGGCGACCGCCCTGGTCGTGGCGATGCAGTACCTCCAGCACGGGCTGATCCACCGGCCCGACACCCCGTGGCCGCGCGCGCTCGCCGACGCGGTCGGCGCGGCGGCGGTGGCGCGGGGGGCGCTGATCAACGCCCTGCGGGTCGAGCCCGAACTCGGGACGCCCTCGCGGGGCGGCCTGCCGGCCACGGTGGCCCGCCGCGACGGCGCGGGCTGGCGGATCTCCGGGCACAAGATCTACGCGACCGGGGCGCCGGGGCTCGCCTACGGACTCGTCTTCGTCCGCACCGACGAGGCGGAGCCGCGCACCGGCACCGTCCTGGTGCCGTTCGACGCGCCGGGCATCCGCATCGCCGAGACCTGGGACCATCTCGGCCTGCGCGCCTCCGGCAGCCACGACGTCCACTTCACGGACGTGCCGATCCCCGGGGACCACGCCGTCGACCTGCGGCCGCCGGGCGTCTGGTCGGGGCCCGATCCCTGGCAGCAGGCCTGGAGCTGCACCCTGCTCGCCGCCCTCTACGACGGCGTGGCCCGGGCGGCGCAGGACTGGTTCACCGGCTTCCTGCGGGCGCGCCGGCCCGGCAGCCTCGGGGCGCCGCTGGCGAGCCTGCCGCGCTTCCACGAGGCGGTCGGCGAGAACGAGCGGCTGCTCGCCGTCAACGCGCGCCTCGTCGCCGGGCTCGCCGCCGAGGTCGATGCGGGACATCCCCCGACGCCGCGCGAGTCCGGCTTCGTGAAGCTCACCGCCACGGAGAACGCCGTCGCGGCGGTCCAGCGCGCCGCGGAGCTGTCCGGCAACGCCGGCCTGTCCCGGGCGAACCCGCTGGAGCGGCACCTGCGCGACGTCCTGTGCGCGCGCATCCACTGGCCGCAAGGGGACGCCGTCCGCGCCGCCGCCGGCAGGGCCGCCCTCGGCGCCTGAATCCGCCCTCGACCCGGAGATCGCACCATGAGCCTGCTTCCCCCCGACGCCGTCGAGTTCATCGGCTTCGTCGCCCCCCGCCACACCTCCGAGATCCACCCGGCGGCGGGGCCGTCCATCGACCGCGACTACCTGAAGCTCCTGGCGCAGGCGCACGAATGGGGCGGGTTCGACCGGGTGCTGGTGGCCTTCCACGCGACCACGCCGGACGCGCTCCTGCTCGCCGGGCAGGTCGCCGCCGTGACCGAGCGGCTGGGGCTGATGATCGCCCACCGCACCGGATTCACGGCGCCCACCGTGGCGGCGCGGCAATTCGCGACCCTCGACCAGCTCACCGGCGGCCGGGTCGCGATCCACGTGATCAGCGGCGGCGACGACCGGGAACTCGCCCAGGACGGCGACCACCTCACCAAGGACGCGCGCTACGCCCGCACCCGGGAGTTCCTCGACATCGTCCGGCAGAGCTGGAGCGCCGCGGAGCCGTTCGACTACGCGGGCGATTACTACCGGGTGGAGCGCGGCTTCTCCGAGGTTAAGCCGGTCAACGCGATCCCGGTCTATTTCGGCGGCGCCTCGCCGGCGGCGCTGGCGGTGGCCGGCCGCCACGCCGACACCTACGCCCTCTGGGGCGAGACCCACGCGCAGGTCGCCGAGCTGATCGGCCGGGTGCGGGCGGCGGCCGCGGCCCACGGGCGGGCGCCGCGCTTCAGCCTGTCGGTCCGGCCGATCCTGGCCGAGACCGAGGCGCGGGCCTGGGAGCGCGCCGAGGACATCCTGGCCCGGACCCGGGCCGTCCGGGCCGCCAAGGGCCTCGGCCCGGCGGCGACGCCGCAGAACGAGGGCTCCCGGCGGCTCCTCGCGGCCGCCGCCGCGGGGCCGCGCCACGACAAGCGCCTGTTCACCGCCATCGCGGCCGAGACCGGGGCGGCGGGCAACTCGACCGCCCTGGTCGGCACCCCCGAGCAGGTCGCCGACGCCCTGCTCGACTATCACGACCTGGGCGTGCGCACCTTCCTGATCCGCGGCTTCGACCCGCTGGAGGACGCGCTCCAGTACGGCCGGGCGCTGCTGCCCGCCGTCCGGGCCGCCCTCGGGCGCCGCGGCGCCGCCGAGGCCGCCTGATGCGCGCCGTCATCCTCGCCCTGCTGGCGCTCCTGGCGGTCCGGCCGGCGCACGCGCAGGAGGTGCTGCGGGTCGGCGACCAGCGCGGCAACGCCCGCGCGCTGATGGAGGCGGCCGGCGTGCTCGACGGGCTGCCCTACCGGCTCGACTGGAGCGAGTTCCCGGCGGCCGCGCCCCTGCTCGAGGCGCTGAACGCCGGCGCGATCGACGCGGGCGGCGTCGGCGACGCGCCCTTCACCTTCGCGGCGGCCGCCGGGGTGCCGGTGAAGGCGTTCCTGGCCTTCCGCAACCGGCAGGACGGGCTGGCGATCCTGGCGCTCAAGGAATCGCCCCTCCGCACCGTGGCCGACCTGAAGGGCAAGCGCGTCGCCACGAACCGCGGCTCGATCGGCCATCAGGTGGTCCTGGCGGCGCTGGAGGAGGCGGGCCTGCCCGCCGACAGCGTGACCTTCAGCTTCCTGCCGCCGGCCGACGCCAAGATCGCGCTGGCTTCCGGGGCGGTCGACGCCTGGTCGACCTGGGAGCCCTACACCTCCACGGCGGAGCTCGCCGGCCTCGTCCGGGTGATCCGCGACGGCAACGGCATCACCCCGGGCCTGACCTTCGCGGTGGCGAGCGACGACGCGATCCGGACCAAGCGGGCGCTGCTCGCCGATTTCGGCGCGCGCCTCGCCCGCGCCCGGGCCTGGGCCCTGAAGGATCCGGCGCCCTACGCGTCCGTCTGGTCGAAGCTCATCGGCCTGCCGGAGGCGGTGCCGCTGCGCTGGTTCGGCCGCGCCGCCTACCGGGCCGTCCCGATCGACGCGTCCGTGATCGCCGACGAGCAGCGCAACATCGATCTCTACGTCCGCGCCGGGCTGATCCCGAAGGCCCGCGCGCCGCGGGCCGAGGCGATCCTCGACACGAGCGTCTCGCAAACCGCCGCCACCGTGCAATGATGGCGCGGGAGGACCCGACATGCACGACCACGGCGACGACCACGGCCACAGCCACGATCATGGCCACGCCCACGATCACGCCCATGCTCACGCCCACGATCACGGGGCGTCCGAGCGCTGGAAGCACGACGGCGTTCGGGTGATCCCCGGCGACCGGCTCGACGCCAACACCGCGCAGACGCCCGGCATGTACCGGCAGGCCGCGATCAACGCCGCCCGGGTCGGTGCCCAGAAGATCTGGGCCGGCACGGTGGCGATCCAGCCCGACGCCAAGACCGGCGTGCACCACCACGGCGAACTGGAGAGCGTGATCTACGTGGTCTCGGGCCGCGCCCGGATGCGCTGGGGCGACCGGCTCGAATACGTCGCCGAGGCCGGGCCGGGCGACTTCATCTTCGTGCCGCCCTTCGTGCCGCACCAGGAGATCAACGCCTCGACCGACGAGCCGCTGCACTGCGTGCTGGTGCGCTCGGACAACGAGGCGGTGGTGGTCAACCTGCCCGACGTCGAGGCCGCCGAGGCGCCCGAGACGGTGTACTGGGTCGACCCGATCCACAAGCATCCGTGAGAGACCGGAGACGGCAGCGATGAGCCGGGACCGCCAGCTGCATCTCGGCGCCTTTATGCGCCCGGTCGGCATCCACACCGCGTGGTGGCGCTATCCGGGCGGCTATCCGGACGCGAACTTCAACTTCGAGCACCTCGCGCACTTCGCCCGGCGGCTGGAGGCCGCGAAGTTCGACGCGTTCTTCATGGCCGACCACCTCGCGGTGATGAACATGCCAGTGGCGGCGCTCCGCCGCTCGGCCACCGTGACGTCGTTCGACCCGCTGACCCTGCTGCCGGCGCTCGCCGTGCTCACCGATCGGATCGGCCTGATCGCCACCGCGTCGACAACCTACAACGAGCCCTACCACGTCGCCCGCAAGTTCGCCTCGCTCGACCATATCTCGAAGGGGCGGGCCGGCTGGAACCTCGTCACCTCCGGCAACCCGGACGAGGCCCTGAACTTCGGCCGCGACGCGCATCTGGAGCACGCCACCCGCTACGCCCGCGCCCGCGAGTTCTTCGACGTGGTGACCGGCCTGTGGGATTCCTTCGCCGACGACGCCTTCACGATGGATCCGGCGAGCGGCCTGTTCTTCGACCCGGCGAAGATGCGCGTCCTCGACCACCGCGGCGACTTCCTGAAGGTGAAGGGCCCGCTCAACGTCGCCCGGCCGGTGCAGGGCTGGCCGGTGATCGTCCAGGCCGGCGCCTCCGAGGCCGGCAAGCAGATCGCCGCCGAGACCGCCGAGATGGTGTTCGGCGCGGCCTCGACCGTGGAGGCGGCCCGGGCCTTCTACGCCGACGTGAAGGGCCGCATGCCGGCGGCGGGGCGCGACCCGGACCAGCTCAAGATCCTGCCCGGCTGCTTCATCGTCCTGGGCGAGACGGAGGACGAGGCGCAGGCCAAGAAGGCGCGTCTCGACGACCTCGTCCATCCCGACAGCGGCCTCGCCAACCTCTCGGTCCGCCTCGGCGTCGACGCGACGGGCTTCGACCTCGACGCGCCGCTCCCGGAGCTCCCCGAGAGCAACGCCAGCAAGAGCGGGCAGGCCCAGATCGTCGACTACGCCCGGCGCACCGGCGCGACCGTGCGGGAACACGCCCGCAAGGTCGGCGGCTACGGCGGCCTGCAGATGGTCGGCACGGCCGCGCAGGTGGCCGACCGGATGGAGGAGTGGCTGGATACGCGCGCCTGCGACGGCTTCAACGTGATGTTCCCGTTCGTGCCCGAGGGTCTCGACGACGTGGTCGACCGGCTGGTGCCGGAGCTGCAGCGGCGCGGGCTGTTCCGCCGGGACTACGCGGGGACGACGCTGCGCGACCATCTCGGCCTCGCGCGGCCGGCCAACCGCTTCTTCCCGCCCGACGCCCCGGCTCGGCCAAGGGGCTGATCGACCCGCCGCGCGGGCCGGCGCGGTCCCGCGCCGTCGGGGTGCGTGGCGGATCATGCGAACGGCGCGAACCTCCGGTCGTGTCGCGCGGTTGTTCTCGGATCGTCGCGCGCCGATGGGAGGGGATCGTGCTCGAGGCTGTTCCGCCCCTGTCCGGGTGCCGCGTCCTCGTCGTCGAGGACGAGTATCTCATCGCCAGCGAGGTCAAGCGCTGGTTGCACAGCGCCGGGGCCGAGGTGATCGGTCCGGTCCCGCGCGCGGATCTCGCCCTGGACCTGATCGCCGAGCAGACGCCCGACGCCGCGGTGCTCGACGTGAATCTGGGCGACGGGAACAGCGTCTATCCGGTCGCCGAGCGTCTCGGCGTCCTCGGCGTGCCGTACCTGTTCGCCACCGGCGACGTGCGGGTCACCGGCGCCCCGGCCGAGGCGAGCCGGCCCATCCTGGAGAAGCCCTTCGTGGCGGCGGAGCTGGTCCGGGCCGTGACCAGGCTCGTCGCGGCCGCCTGAGGCCGCCGCGCCGCCCGCGCGGCCTCAGAGGGGGCCCGGCCCGGGATGCGGGCCCATGCGCCGGCGGTCGTGCTCGATGGCGAAGACGTGAGCGTAGAGGTTCGCGACCCAGCCCCGCCCCTCGACCGTGAGGTCGAGGAACCGGATCGCGTCCCCGATCACGGGCTCGATCTTGCCCCAGAAGAACGACGGGTAGCGCTCCGCGAGGTCGGCCGGGCTGTCGTAGCCGAGTTCCGCGTTGACGCCGATCTCGGCGAATTCGTGGAACAGGGCGTTCAATTTGCGCGGGTAGAGCGGGTCGCCGAGCTGACCGATCAGGTCGGCCGCCCGCAGCAGCCCGGCCTCGGTCCCGGTCTCGCGATGGGAATCGTCCTCGGGGACCGGGAAGCGGGTCAGCTCGATCGCCCGTATGACCCGGGACGCGTCGACGAGATCGTGCGTGCCGAAGCGCTCCTGCACGGCCAGCTTCGAGCGCTCCACGTGGTAGGGCGCCAGCGCCGCGTCCGAGGCGCCACGGGGCAGGCTGACGGTCGTGCCCTGCGCGTCGATGACGAAGGCCTGCA
Source organism: Methylobacterium sp. Leaf361 (assembly GCF_001424445.1). Taxonomy (NCBI): domain Bacteria; kingdom Pseudomonadati; phylum Pseudomonadota; class Alphaproteobacteria; order Hyphomicrobiales; family Methylobacteriaceae; genus Methylobacterium; species Methylobacterium sp. Leaf361. The sequence continues at coordinate 38,083 of NZ_LMPY01000003.1, forward strand.
GCCGGTCTCCGGCGCAGACGCCGCGCACGTAGCCGATGTCGTGGTAGAGGGCGGCCAGGATCATGTGCAGCCAGTCCTCGGGCGTGATGCCCTGCTGCAGGAAGCGGCCGCGGAGGATGTCCTGGGCGACCAGGGTGACGAGGGCCGTGTGGTCGCCGTCATGGTAGAGGGCGTCGCTCCCGACGATCCGCTCGATCGTCAGGCGCGCCGCGGCCTCGATGATCTCGGCGTAGCGCGGCTCCCGGCTGCCGAAGGTCCGCTGGTAGGTCAGGGCCAGGTGCTCGCCGAGGGCGTCGGCGAGCATCTTGGTCGCGTCGAACATGGGATCCTCGCCGTCAGCTGCGTCGGGCGGCGCCGCGCCCGGCCGGGTCGATGGAGATCACGCGGATCGCCCCCCGCGATCGACGAGCCGCTCCTCGAGATAGGCCGCCGCGTCCGCGTAGAGTTCGTAGCGGCGCAGCAGCACCGCCCGCTTCTCGGCCTTCGTCGCCGCGTCGAGCTTGGCGCGGGCCCTGTCGGCGCGGGCGCGCAGCTTCCCGGCGAGCTTCTCGAAGGCGGCATCGATGCGCGCGCCGACCTTCTCGCCCTCGGCGCGCGCCGGATCGGGGTCGTCCCGCCGGCGCTTCGGCCCGGCCCTCTTCGCTTCTCCAGCCATGACGCATCTCCGGTCGCCCCGATCGGTGGCGGAACCGTATGACGGAACGATCACGGGCGCGACATGTGATCGGCCGCCGCGGGCGCGGCGCTTTCTCAGGCGTGTCACGGAACGCTGCTCTAGGTCGGCCCCGCGACGCGCAGGAGAACCGGCGATGCGGCCCGACGACAGCTCTGCACCGGATGCCACCTTGAATGCCACCTCGGATGCCACCCTGGAGGCGATCCGGCGTGACCTCGCCGACAGCTACGACGAGGAGCTGGAACTCGGGCTCGAGGAGGATCGCCTCGACCGGCTCGCGGCCGAGCTCGACGGCGCGCCGCCCGATCATCTCGACCGCAAGGTCTATTTCCGCGCGCTGCTCCGGCTGCAGCACGAGCTGGTCCGGCTCCAGGACTGGGTGCAGGACCGGAAACTGCGCGTGGTCGTGCTGTTCGAGGGCCGCGACTCGGCCGGCAAGGGCGGCGTGATCAAGCGGATCACCCAGCGCCTCAATCCCCGCGTCTGCCGCGTCGCCGCCTTGCCTGCCCCGAGCGAGCGCGAGCGGATGCAATGGTATTTCCAGCGCTACGTCTCCCATCTGCCCGCCGGCGGCGAGATCGTGCTGTTCGACCGCTCCTGGTACAACCGCGCCGGCGTCGAGCGGGTCATGGGCTTCTGCACCGAGGCGGAGGTCGAGGAGTTCTTCCGGTCGGTCCCCGAGTTCGAGCGCATGCTGGTGCGCTCCGGCATTGTCCTGGTAAAATACTGGTTCTCGATCACCGATGCCGAGCAGGAATTCCGCTTCCGGATGCGGATCCACGATCCGCTCAAGCAGTGGAAGCTGTCGCCCATGGACGTCGAGTCGCGGCGCCGCTGGGAGGACTACACCCGGGCCAAGGAGGACATGCTGGCGCGGACCCATATCCCCGAGGCGCCCTGGTGGGTGGTCGAGGCAGTCGACAAGCGACGGGCCCGCCTGAACTGTATCAGCCACCTGCTCGACCAGATCCCCTACGGCAGCGTGGACCACCCGGCGGTCCACTTGCCCGAGCGCTTGCGGCACGCGGACTACGTGCGCGGCCCGGTCCCCGCCGCGATGATCGTTCCGGCCGCGTTCTGATCGCCGCGCGGAGACGGCGCGGGAGTCGTGATCCTGTCGCGGTGCCGCGGCTATAGCGCCGCCATGGCGAAGCGCCCCATGACTCTCGACCTGTTCACGACCCTGGATATCGTCGATGACGACGTCTCGGCCGTCGTCGACGCCTATCTGGCCGATCCCACGCCCGGTTCGGTGGCGTTCGGGAACGGCTTCCGCATCGATCCCGCGGCCGCGGTGGCCTCGCATCCCTTCGCCCGGACGCTGATCGATCAGCCCTGGGCCGATGCCGGGCTGCGCCGGGCCGCCATCCGCGCCGCCATCCTGCTGGCGGAGCCGGAGCGGGTCTGACCGGATCGGCCGCCTGTCGCGCGACGGTCGCGCGATATTCGTGGGGTGGCCTGCCGCTGTGATCGCGCTGGCATACCGCTGTCATGCGGCCGTCATGGGCGGGATGGCAGGTCGCCGCCACGGCGAACCTCCCGACCCTATGCCGCCACTCCGCCCGCCCGGTCCTGCCGTGGCGGGCTTTTGTATGCCCGCGGCTCGGCCATCGCGACGACGCGCGTCGGATCCTACGCCTAAAACGGTAGGTGTACCGACCTCCGACCACACGACGCCCGGTTGTAATCTGGGGCGGAGACGGCGCGGATGAACGGCGCGCCTTCACGGTGAACGATCGGTTTACCCAAACCGCACAATTGCGCCGACCGCCCCGATCCGGGCGCGATCGGCGGGCGTTCTACGGGCAGGTCCACCGGAGACGTGCTGACATGCTGATCCTCAACCCGATGACCGGCCAGATGGTCGAGGTGCGCGTGCCCCGGCCGAAGCCGAAGGCCGCCTGAGCGCGCCTGCTCTCCGTCCGCTTCCCCGCACGCCCGCGGCCCAGGCGGCGTGCCCCTCCAGCCCCGCACGACCCATGCTGCCGACCGATCTCGACCGACCCGCCGAACTGACCCTCTGGCCGGGCTACGCGCCGGCCCGGGTGGCCGTGTCGCACAGTTTCCCGACGCTGCGGGCCGCCCTCGCCGCCGCGGTCGCGGCGATCGACGCTGAGGATGCCAATCCTTGGATCATCACCGAGGGCGGCGACATCCTCGCTCCGGGATGGATCCGCGCGAACACCGCGGGCGCCGTCCTGCAGTAGCCGGACGTCAGCCGGCGAGCTGGTCCGCGCCGCGGTTGCGCCACCGGTACTCGCTCGGCGAGATCCCGTAGCTGTCCTTGAAACGGCGGCTGAAATGGCTCTGGGTGCAGAAGCCGCAGCTGTAGGCCAGCTCTCCGACGGCCAGATGGGCGAAGCCGGGATCGGCGAGACGCTGCGCGGCGGTCTCCAGCCGCCGCCGCCAGATCCAGTCGGCGATGTTGCGGTCCTGCTCGCGGAACAGGGCCTGGAGGTGGCGCAGCGACACGCCGACGGCCGCCGCGAGCCGGGCGGGGTCGAGGTTCAGGTCGCCGAGATGGGCCTCGATGTGGGCCAGCGCGCGCTGGAAGATCAGGACGCCCTGGATGTTCTTGGGGGTCTCGTGCGCGAGGCGTTCCGCGATGCTCGCGACGATGAGATCGACGCCGACCGACGCCATGCGGTTCGACATGTCCGGCGTCAGGCGCTCCGCGTTGCGGACCAGTTCCTGGAAAAAGGTCGTCACCATCGACGTGCCGACTTGATCCGCGCCGATCGTGAGGCACGTGAACCGGCGCGTCGAGCCGAGGGCGCGCTCCAGGGCCGCGCGCGGCAGCTCGACGAACAGCGTCTGCGTGTCAACGTCGGAGGCCATCGTCGCCGGCCGACGGTCCATCACGACGATGTCGCCGGGATTCTGGATCGCGGTGCGGTCGTCCTGCGCGCTGAACACGCGGCCCTTGAGCGTGATGGCGACGTTCAGGGTCTCGTACTTGCCGTGCCGGCGGATCGTGTCCGGGGTCGCGACGGTGGTGACGGCGCTCTGCGTCACGCGCGTGATCAGCAGCGGCCCGACCTCCGCGGCCTCCAGCGTGCCGGTGAAAGCGTGCGCCACGGCAGGCGTAAGTTCGACCGGCACGATCCGCTCGAAGATCGTCTCACGCCAGAGGCGGAAACTGTCTTTCGGCTTGAAATCCGCCGTAGAGAACAAAGTCCTCATAGAAAATTCTTGTATTCATGCTTCGCCGCGCGCGCTCGGGAAAACGGTAGCACGCTTTCAGGCAAGCGCAACGGCGCCGACCAACCTAAGAGGGTTCTCGACCTTGTCAGGAGCCCATAACGTGTCCGATTCGTCCCTCGTCAGCCCCCAATCCAATATCGTGCTGACGGCAGGGCTCGTCGCTGCCTATGTATCGAACAATCGGGTTCCGACCGCCGACCTTCCGACCCTCATCGCGCAGTGTCACGACGCGATCACCGCGCTGGCCGCCAACGGGGCGGCGTCGATCGAGGCGGCGGGGGACACGGACGCGCTGCGCGACCGGCCTACCGCCGCGCAGATCCGCAGCTCGATCCGGCCCGACGGCATCGTGAGCTTCATCGACGGGCGCCGGTACAAGACGCTCAAGCGCCATCTCACGGCCCACGGCCTGCACCCGCAGAGCTACCGCGAGCGCTACGGTCTGCCGGCCGACTATCCGATGGTCGCGCAGGAATATGCCGAGCGCCGGTCCGCGCTGGCGCGCTCCATCGGCCTCGGCGTGCCGGGCGAGCGCGCCGCCTGAGCCGACCCGCCTCGGCAGGCCGCGGCTGATTCGTGGCTGGCGCTCCCGGCCTCAGGCGGCCGCGTGCCGTCCGTCGGGCAGCAGATCCCGGCTCGCCTGCTCGATCCGTTTGAGCCAATCCTCGGCCGCCGCCGCCCGCAAGGTCGCGGCCTCGGCCCGCGCCTCGGCCTCCCGGACGCGCCGGTCGGCTTCCGCCTCGCGTTCGTGGACCTGCCGCGCCGCCTGCGCCCGCGCCTCCTCCAGGAGCGCCCGCAGGGTCCGGATCTCCTGCTGGGCGGCTTCCAGATCCGCGGCCAGCGTCTCGCAGGCGGTCGATTGCTGGTGCAGGCGCTGATCCTGCGCCTGCTTCGCGACGGTCGCGGCCGACAGGGTGTCGAGGATCTGGCTCCAGTCCGCCACCGGCCGCGACGGCGTCTCCGGATCGGGTTCGGGGGACGCTTCGGAACGCGCCGCCGGGCTCGGTGCGTCGGCCACGAGGTGGCCGTCGGCGACCCCCGGAGCCGGCTCCGTCGGTTCTCCGCGCTCACGCGCGATGCGGGCGTCGAGCTGGGCCCAGAACGTCGCGTTCATCGCCGTGGCGATCCCGCCGGGCCCGCGCCGGTCACGAAGCCGCCCGCGTCGCGGAAGCCCGAGCGCTGCCCGCCTGGCCGGTCACCTGTCCGCCCGGCTGCATCACGAATTCCGCGTCGATCGTCTCGGCGATGCGCTGGAGCATCTGCTCCGCCGCCGCGGCCCGCTCCTCGGCGGCCGCGGCCCGGTCCTCGGCGGCCTGGATCAGCTTGATCGCCTGCGCGTGGACCTCGTGGGTCTCCCGCTCGGCCGCCAGCACCTGGGCGCGGGCCGCGTCCATGTCGGCGCGCACCTGCCGCAGCAGGTCCTGGACGTGCGTCTCCTGCTCCTGCGCCCGGTCCTCGACGTCCCGGATGTAGCGCGCCGCGCCCTGCACCCGCTCCAGCAAGTCGGGCCACCGCTCGACCGGCGACGAGTTCTGGTTGCGCCCCTGCGCCGAGACGCGCTCGTCCGCGGCGAGCAGGACGAGGTTGCCGGTGCGGATCCGGGTCGTCGGCTCGCGGGCGTCGCGCGCGACGGCATCGATCTGGTCCAGCGCCTCGGCCTTGGGGTGCTTCGTCTGTTCCATCACGCGTCCTGCCGACAGGGTGCAGCGCAAGCCTTCGGTGAGGCATCGGCGTCCGCCTCACACCGACGGAAAATGGTTAACAACTCCTTAATGTTCGCGCTAGGGTTGCGCTGTCGCGGCGATACCCGTGCGACGTCGCGCGGGACCGCCGGATCGCGGGCCGTCTCACGGGTAGCGGACGGGCTGCGGGTCCTCCGGCAGCGGGATGAACTCGGCGTCGTTCGGCACGGTGTCGAACCGGCCCTGGCGCCAATCCTCCTTGGCCTGCGCGATCCGCTCGGGCCGGGACGAGACGAAATTCCACCACAGGTGGCGCGGACCGTCCATTGGCTCGCCGCCCAGCACCATGAACCGGGCCGATTCCGTGGCGCGCACGCTGATGCGGTCGCCGGGGCGGAACACCAGCAGCTGGCCGGGGCCGAAGCCGTCGCCGGCGATCTCGATGGCGCCCGCGACCGTGTAGATCGCCCGCTCGTCGTAGGTCGGATCGAGGGGCAGGACGGCGCCGGCCTCGAGGGCCACGTCGGCGTAGACCATCGGGCTCGAGGTCCGGACCGGCGAGCGCGCGCCGAAGGCCTCGCCGGCGATCAGCCGGACGGTCTTGCCCTCGCCGGTGAGGACAGGCAGCGCGGCGGCGTCGTAGTGCTCGAAGGCGGGGGCGTTCTCCTCGTCCCGGTCCGTCAGCGCGACCCAGCTCTGGATGCCGAACAGCCGGGAGCCGGTCTGACGCAGCGTCGGGGCGGTGCGCTCCGAGTGCGTGATGCCGCGGCCGGCGGTCATCCAGTTCAGCTCGCCCGGCCGGATCGGCAGCTCCGTGCCGAGGCTGTCGCGGTGCATGATCTCGCCGTCGAACAGGTAGGTGACGGTGGAGAGGCCGATATGCGGGTGCGGCCGCACGTCCATGCCCTGCCCGAGGAGGAATTCCGAGGGGCCCATCTGGTCGAAGAAGATGAAGGGGCCGACCATCCGGCACTCGGTGGAGGGCAGCGCCCGGCGCACCGCGAAGGAGCCGAGATCGCGCGAGCGGGGCACGATCAGGGTCTGGATCGCGTCGCAGCTGAAATGGTCGCCCGGGATCGGGTCATCGGCACTGTGCCAGCTCATCGCCTTGCTCCTCCGCGCGGGGATCGGCCCCCCATCCGCAGGCATCCTGGACCGGGAGCGTCCGGGTTGGAACAGAAACGATCGAAACGCATCGTTTCCAAAAAATCGCCCGATCGTCCCGGCCGGGGCGACGGCCTACCAGGGTGTCGGCTTGGGGTTGCGCTCGTCGAAGCCGCGCTGGTGCCAGTACGGGTAGATCGGGGTCTCCTGGCTCGCCGCGTCGAGCCGGGCGACCTGCTCGGCCGTCAGGGTCCAGCCGAGGGCGCCGAGGTTCTGCTTCAACTGCTCCTCGTTGCGGGCGCCGACCACGATGTTGCACACGGTCGGCCGGGTCAGCAGCCAGTTGAGCGCGACCTGCGCCACCGTCTTGCCGGTCTCGGCCGCCACGGCGTCGAGGGCGTCGACCACGCCGAACAGGTAGTCGTCGGAGACCGGCGGCCCGCCCTCGGCGCCGCCGGCGGCGATGCGGCCGCTCTGGTTGGCCTGTCCGCGGCGGATCTTGCCGGTGAGACGGCCCCAGCCCAGCGGGCTCCAGACCATCAGGCCGACGCCCTGGTCGAGGCCGAGCGGCATCAGCTCCCACTCGTAGTGGCGGCCGATCAGCGCGTAGTAGCCCTGGTAGGCGACGTAGCGGGCGAGCCCGTGGCGCTCGGAGGTCGCGAGCGCCTTCATCAGCTGCCAGCCCGAGAAGTTGGAGGCGCCGATATAGCCGATCTTGCCCGCACGGGTGAGGTCGTCGAGCGCCCGCAGCGTCTCGTCCACGGGGGTGAGGGCGTCGAAGCCGTGCATGAAGTAGACGTCGATATGGTCGGTGCCGAGCCGCTTCAGGCTGGCCTCGCAGGCGCGGACCAGGTGGTAGCGCGAGGAGCCGACCTGGTTCAGCTCGTCGTTGAACCGGAAGGTCGCCTTGGTGGAGATCAGCGCCCGGTCGCGCTTGCCCTTCAGGGCCTGGCCCAGGATCTCCTCCGAGGCGCCGCCCGAGTAGATGTCGGCCGTGTCGAAGAAGTTGACCCCGGAATCGAGGCAGAGATCGACCATGCGGGTCGCCTCGGCGACGTCCGTCTGCCCCCAGCGCTGGAAGAATTCGTTCGTGCCGCCGAAGGTGCCGGTGCCGAAGCTGAGCACCGGCACGGTGAGGCCGGAGCGTCCGAACTGCCTGTAGTCCATCGGGTCCTCGTCGCGATCGCGGCCGCCGCGCGGCGGCGCGCCTGCCGGATCAACGCGCCGCGCCGCCCGGTTTTCCCGGCCGGCGCGGGCCGTCAGCGCCGCGACTCGACGACCGGCGCCCCGTCGCAGCGCTGGCCGGCGGCCGCGCCCGTGCGCCGGTCGGGCGGCAGGGCGTCCGGCGACCCGGCCTTCTCCGCCAGGATCGCGACGTTCGCCGTCATCCCGGCCGCCAGCACGATCGGGCAGGGCACGTCGTCGAGGTCGATCCGGATCGGCACCCGCTGCGCCAGCCGGACCCAGGTGAAGATCGGGTTGACCGTCGGCAGCCCCTGGACGCCCGGGGCGGCGTCGGCGACGCTGATCCCGCGGCCGAGGCCGGTGACGCGCCCCCGGATAGGACGGTCCGGCCACGCCATCAGCGACACGCGCGCGGCGTCGCCCGCGCCGATGCGCGGGAGCTGCGTCTCCTCGAAATAGCCCTCGATCCAGAAGCTGTCGCCGTTGACCAGCGTCAGCGCCGGCTGTCCCGTGGCGGCGAACCCGCCCTCCTGCAGCAGCAGGTTGGTGACCCAGCCGTTCACGGTCGCCCGCAGGGTCGTGCGCTCCAGGTTGAGCCGCGCCTGCGCCAGCGCGCCCTCCGCCTGGACCACGTCGGCCTGGGCGGCCTGCGCTTGGCCGCTGGTCGTCTGCTTCTGCTGCGGCGTGGTGGCGAGGTCGTCGAGATCGGCGGTGCGCTGCGCGATCCCCGCGAGGTACCCGGCCCGCGCCCGGGCACTGGCGAGGGCGCCCTCGGCCTGGGTCACGGCGTTCCTGAACGTGCCGGGATCGATCGTGAACAGCACGTCGCCCTTGCGGACGAACTGGTTGTCGCGGACCCGGACCGCCACCACCGTGCCGGAGACCTCGGGCGCCACCTGCACGGTGTAGACGCGCACGCGCCCGTCCCGGGTCCAGGGCGTGTAGGCGTAGTAGAGGAAGGCGAGGTAGGCGAGGCCCACGGCCGCCGCCAGCGCCAGCAGGGTGGCGGCGACGTTGTAGGCGGGCGGCGGCTGCCAGTCGCGCAGCGACGGTCGCGGTTTCAGGGCCATCTCACGGGCCCTGGACGCGCAGGGACAGGATCAGCAGCGCCGTCACGGCGGTCAGGAGGCTGAAGTCGAACAGGGCGCGGTTCCAGACAAGGTGGTTGATGCCGATCCAGTCCAGGATCCAGCGCAGGGCCCAGGTGATCACCAGGGCGGCGAGCAGGCAGATCACCGCGGGCTCGACGAAGAGCCCGAGCACGTCGACCGCCCGCAATCCGACCACGCCGATCACGCCCGCCCTCCCGGATCGAGGTTCGGCCAGCCCGCGCGGTCGAGATCCGACACGAGGGCGGCCAGCGCCCCGATGCGCTCCGCCTGGAGGGGCAGGGTCGCCCGGTCGGCGAGCGCGCGCAAGGGATCCGGCGCCGTCTCCGGCCCCGCCGGACGGGACGCGGCGAGCCGCGCCCAGACCGCCCGGCCGACGCGGCGGCCCTCCCGATCGTCCGTCTCCCGCAGGGCGAGCAGCAGGAGCCCGATGACGAGCAGGCGCTCGCCGCTCCGGGCCGCCGCGTCGTCCGCGCCGATGAGGGCGAGTCGGCCGAAGCCCCGGGCGAGGTAGCGGTCGAGCGGCGGCAGCAGGAGCGCCGGGTCGAGGGCCGCGCCCCGCACCGACCGGACCAGCCGGCGTCGGGCCCGCAGACGCAGGGTCGCGGCGCTCACCGGCGGCGGCAGGGCGGCGAACGCGATCGCCGCCACCGCCATGCCGAGCAGCTCGGCCAGCACGGTGTTGAGCGAGTCGGCGAGGTCGTAGGTCATCGGGTTCTTGGGATCGAGCACGCCGAAGACGAAGAACCCGAAGCCGATCCCGTAGATCGCGCGCTTGTCGGCGCGGCCGACCACCGCCAGCATCGCCACCGGCAGCAGCACCGCGGCCAGCAGCGCGAAGCTCCCGGTGGTCGTCAGCAGGGTGTAGCGGACGGTGAGCCCGACCACGCCGGCGAGCAGCGCGCCGACCAGGAAGGCGCGGGATTCCGCCCGCGGGTCGGCATGGGCGGCGAGCAGGACGCAGACGAGGCTCGCCCAGGTCGCGGCGCCGGCCCCGTGCGACCAGCCGGTGACGTACCAGAAGCCGTTGACGAGCAGGACGGCGGCCGCAGTGCGCAGGGCGTTGTCGAAGGCGTGCCAGCCGTCCCAGTCCAGGTCGTTCCACAGGAGCAGGTGCGGGCGGAACGGGACGCGCCGCCGGCCCACGCGCCCGCCGGCCCGCAGGAGCCGCGCCGAGACCCGGACGCGCCCGACCTGCCGGACGGCGATCGCCCCGCCGGCCCCGATCAGGTCGGTCGAGCGCGATCCCGGCCGGTCCGGCAGCAGCGCCCGCAGCAGGCCCACGGCGAGCACCCGCCGCAGTCGGGGGGCGGCGTTGCGGATGCCGCGGCCGCCGGAGCGCAGGGAGGGCTGCTCGGTGAACGTGTCGGTGACCTCCTCGCCCAGGGTCATGACCGCGGCGATCGGCATCGGGCCGGGCCGTTCGCCCCGCCGCAGGGCGGCCATCCAGGCGTCGCAGGACTCCGCGGCCGCCTCGAGCCGCCCCGCCAGGGCGCGGCTGACGGCGGGGACGCCCGGCGCCACGAACACGTTCGACGCGTAGGCGCAGCCGATCCCGAGCAGGATCGTCGAGCAGCGGTCGACGCCGATCTGGAACACGGCCTCGGGGTTCTGCACGTCGGCCAGCGCGATGATCGGCACGGTGAAGCCCATCGAGGCGAAGCCGTAGGCGCGCTGGCCGCTCTCGACGCTGGAGGCCGCGGTGAGCAGGCCCATCCACAGGGCCAGCGCGAGGTCGAAGGCCAGGGTCGCCTGGGCGAAATTGGCCACCAGCACCATCGCGACGGTGACGCCCACCAGCGTGCTGCCGGCGCGCCACAGGCTCTTGCGCAGGGAGGCCGCGCGGGTGGCGAGCGTCACCGAGATGACCGTCCAGCCGGCCCAGTGCGGCAGCGCCAGCTCGAGCCACATGGCGAGCCAGACCGCCGCGATGGCGGTGAGCGCGATGCGCACGGCCTCGGCCGCCTCGCGCGGCCACCACGCCGCGAGGCGCTGCAGGAGGCCCGGCGCGTCCTCGGAGAGCGCAACCTCACCGGCCATCGCGCGGCCTCGCCGGCCGGGGCAGGTCCGGGAACCCGGCTGCAGGCTCAGTCATAGTGCTCGGCGATGTCGACCTTCCCCTTGAACACCCGGTAGACCACCAGGGTGTAGATCAGGGTGATCGGCAGGACCACGATGCCCGCGCCCCAGAACATGAAGGACAGGCTCGCCTCCGGCGCCGCCGCCTCGGTCACCGTCACGCTGAACGGCACCATGTAGGGCAGGAACGAGGCGGCGAGCGTCGCGAAGGCGGCGGCGAAGATCAGCGCCACCAGCGGGAAGGGCAGGGCATCGATCCGGCGCCGCGCCGCGTAGAGGAGCCCGGCGCAGGCCGCGGCCCCCACGAGCGGCAGGACCAGCATCTCGGGCCGCTCGACCCAGCGGTGCAGCACCCGCAGGTTCATCGCCAGCGCGTACGCGAAGGCCGCGCCGAGGAAGACCAGGACGCCCAGCAGGAGCCGCGGCAGCAGCCGGAAGCCGAGGTCGCGCACGTCGGCCTCGGTCTTACCGCACAGCCACGCGGCGCCGAGCAGCGCGTAGCCGAGGCACAGGCCGAGTCCGCAGAGCAGCGAGAAGGGCGTGAGCCACGTGAACGCCCCGCCGGCATAGAGCCCGCCCTGCACCGGCAGCTCCTGCACGAGCGCCCCGACCGTCACGCCCTGCACGAAGGCCGCGCAGTAGGAGCCGCCCACGAAACCCGCGTCCCAGACCCGCCGCAGCCGCCGGGACTTGTAGCGGAACTCGAAGGCGACGCCGCGCAGGATCAGGGCCGCGAGCATCAGGAGGAGCGGCAGGTAGAAGGCCGAGAGCAGCAGCGCGTAGACCGTCGGGAAGGCCCCGAACAGGATCGTGGCGGCGAGCACCAGCCAGGTCTCGTTGCCGTCCCAGACGGGGGCGATCGCCTGCATCATGTGCCGGCGCGCCATCTCGTCCGGTGCGATCCCGAACAGCATGCCGATGCCGAGGTCGAACCCGTCGAGCAGCACGTAGAGCATCAGGGTGAGGGCGAGGGCGGCGGCCCAGAATTCGATCACGGCCGCTCACTCCGCAGGATTGCTGCTGGGGGTGCCGGGACTGTCGCCCGGCACGGCGAGCGGCCGCTTGGGGTTGGCGGCGCTTCCCGCACGGGCCGGGGTCGGCAGGATGCCGGCCTTGAGCATGCGGTAGATGTAGACGGTGCCGGCCGCGAAGATCAGCGCGTAGACCGCGCCGAACACGGCGAGGGAGGTCGCAACCTGCGGCGCGGCCAGGAACGGCGTCGCCGCGTCGGCGGTGCGCAGCTGGCCGTAGACCGTCCAGGGCTGGCGCCCGACCTCGGCGGTGAACCAGCCGGTCAGGGTCGCCACGAAGCCCAGCGGGAACGACAGGAAGATCGCCCATTGCAGCCAGCGCGCCCGCTCCAGCCGCCCGGTGGCGTAGAAGGCCATCCCGCCCCAGGCCAGCGCCAGCATCAGCAGCCCGCAGCCGACCATGATGCGGAAGGCGAAGAACGGGATCAGCACCGGCGGCCGGTCGGCCTTGGGGATGTCCTTGATGCCGATAACCTTGCCGGTGAGGGTGCCGTCGTCGATCAGGCTGCCGATCGGGGCGGGCAGCGCGATGACGAAGTGGTTCTTCTCCTGCGCCTCGTCGGGCCAGGCGAACAGGATCTCGCCGGCCGGCGCCTGGCTCTCCCAGTGGCCCTCGATCGCGGCGATCTTCGAGGGCTGGTGCTTGACGACGTAGTCGCCGGTGAGGTGGCCGAAGAACAGCTGCAGCGGCACCAGGATCGCGGCGAGGCCGAGCCCCATCCGGATCATGGCGCGGGCCTCGATCCGGTCGCTGCCGCGCAGCATGTACCACGCCCCCGTCGCGGCCACGCAGAAGCTGGTGGTGACGTAGGCGGCCAGGACCATGTGGGGGAAGCGGACCCAGACGACCCCGTTGAAGATGATCGCCCACCAGTCCGTCGGTACGAACACGCCGTCCGGGCGCTGGGCGAAGCCGGTCGGGTACTGCATCCACGAGTTGTTCACGAGGATCCAGAACGACGACAGGCTGGTGCCGAGGCAGACCATCAGGCAGGCGAACAGGTAGAACCAGCGCGGTACGCGGGCGCGGCCGAACATCAGCACCCCGAAGAACGAGGCCTCGAGCGCGAAGGCCGTGAAGCTCTCGTAGCCGAGGAGCGGCCCCTGGATCGGGCCGGTGCGGCGGGCGAGCTCGCTCCAGTTGGTGCCGAACTGGAACGCCATGACGATGCCGGAGACGACGCCGAGCCCGAAGGCGACGGCGAAGATCTTGAGCCAGAAGGCGAACAGGCGGTCGTAGACCGGCTCGCGCGAGATCATCGCCCGCGCCTGCAGGAAAGCGAGCCAGGCCGCCAGCCCGACCGTGAAGGCCGGGAAGATGATGTGGAACGACACCGTGAAGGCGAACTGGATGCGCGAGAGCATCAGGGCGGAGATGTCCATCGTTCCTCTCTCCGGCCGAAGCTCGCCGGTCCGCCGCCGCGGGCCGGGCGCGCCGCACCCTCAGATGTCCGCCGGCGGGGCGCGGGGAACCGCGCCTCGCGAATCTGTCAGACGTTCTCGATCCTCAGGACCGGCGCCGTCTCGGCCCGGGTGCGGCGGCAGGCCTCGGCGTCCCGCTTGAGGTCGATGCCGTAGGTCGGGATCACCGCCTTGAGGCGGGGCAGCCAGGCATCCGGCGTGAGCCGGTCGGCGAAGCACTTCTCCAGGACCTCGACCGCGATGAAGGCCGCCGTCGAGGCGCCGGGCGAGGCGCCGAGCAGCGCGCAGATCGAGTTGTCGGCCGCGGCCACCAGCTCCGTGCCGAATTCGAGGTAGCCCTCCTCCAGCGGGTTCGCCTTGCCGGTCGGCTTGATCGTCTGCACCCGCTGGCCGGCCACCGCCGAGGTCCAGTCCTGCTTCAGCGCCTTGGGGAAGAAGTCCTTGAGGGTCGCGAACTGGTGGTCGGAGCTCTGGAGCACCTGGCCCACGAGGTACTCGGTGAGCGCGACGTTGTCCTTGGCGACGTCCAGCAGCGGCACGATGTTGTGCGGCGTCAGCGCGGTGAACAGGTCGGTGAGCGACCCGTGCTTCAGGAAGCGCGACGAGAAGCCCGCGTAGGGCCCGAACAGCAGCGAGCGCTTGCCGCCGATGATGCGGGTGTCGAGGTGGGGCACCGACATCGGCGGCGAGCCGGAGGCGGCCTTGCCGTAGACCTTGGCGTGGTGGCGCGCGCTGACCGCGTCGACGTCGCAGCGCAGCCAGATGCCCGAGACCGGGAAGCCGCCGTAGCCGCGCCCCTCCGGGATCTTCGAGGCCTGCAGCAGCGGCAGCGAGCCGCCGCCTGCGCCGATGAACACGAACTTGGCCGTCACGGTCTGGCGCGTGCCGTCGTAGGTGTCCTCGACGGTCACGGCCCAGCGGCCGTCGTCGACCCGGTCGAGGGCGACGACCTTGCGGTTGTAGTGGACGGCGAAGCCGGGCTGCGCCGCGAGCTGCCCGACCAGCAGGTGCGTCAGGGCGCCGTAATCGACGTCCGTCCCGGTGACGATCCGGGTGGCGGCGATCGGCTCGCCGGGGGCGCGGCCCTCGATGATCAGCGGCGCCCAGCCGGCGATGACCTGCGGGTCCTCGCTGTACTCCATGCCGTGGTAGCAGTGGTGGGCCGACATCGCGGCGTAGCGCGCCTTGAGGAAGGCGACGTTCTCGGCCCCCCAGACGAAGCTCATGTGCGGGCAGGGATGGATGAAGGCGCGGGGGTCCGGGATCGCGCCCTTCCGCACGAGGTGCGCCCAGAGCTGGCGCGAGATGTCGAACTCGGTGTTGACCTCGAGCGCCTTGGCGATGTCGACGCTGCCGTCGGGGCGCTGGGGGGTGTAGTTCAGCTCGCAATTGGCCGCGTGGCCGGTGCCGGCGTTGTTCCAGCCCTCCGAGCTCTCCTGCGCGCAGTCGTGCAGCGTCTCGAACATCGCGATCCTGAGCGACGGCTCCAGCTCCTTCAGGACCGTGCCGAAGGTCGCGCTCATGATCCCGGCGCCGATCAGCACCACGTCGGGAGCGTCGTCGAAGCTCATGGCGGCCATCGGGCCCCTCCTCAGGCGGTCTTGTTCGGGACGAAGGGGAGCCGGGCCTCGGCGCCGGAGGCGAGGATCACGTAGGCCCGGCACCAGGGCTCGTCGTCGACGAGGCGCCAGGAATGGCCGGAGCCGGCCGTGTCCTCGGCGATGAGGATGTCACCGGGGCGGATCGTGAAGTGCGCGCCGGCCCTCGTCTGGAAGTCGAGGGTGCCGCGCAGGGTGATGACGAACTGCCGGGTCGGCGCCGCGTGCCACGCGTAGGTCCCGCCGGCCTGGGTCTCGCGGAAGGAGATCGAGACCACGTCGGTCGTGCCGCTGAGGATGTCGCCGCGCTCGCCATGAGGCAGGTCGATGACGCCTTCCTCGAAGTAGGAATTGTCGTCGTCACCGGTCCAGATGCGTACGCAGCGGATCATCGGGCAGAGCTCCGGCTTCGGAAGGGCGCCTCAGCGCCAGAGGTTGGTCTTGGCGAGGTCGATGATCTCGGTGCCGCGCCCGTCGATGACCGCCCGGGCGAGCCACATCCCGAAGCCCGTCACCTGCTCGAGGCCGACCTTCGGCGGCATCGACAGCTCCTGGCGGGCCGAGACGACGTCGAGCAGCGCCGGGCCGTCATGGGCGAGCATCGCGGCCATCGCGTCCGGCAGCGCGGCCGGGTCCTCCACGCGCCGGGCGAAGATGCCGGCCCCGCTCGCCATGGCGGCGAAGTCCGGGTTCACCAGCTCGACGCCGGTCTCGAGGAAGCCCGCCGCCTTCATCTCCATCTCGACGAAGCCCAGCGTGCCGTTGTTCAGCACCACGATCTTCACCGGCAGCTTGTGCTGGTTGAGGGTCAGCAGGTCGCCCATCAGCATGGCGAAGCCGCCGTCGCCGGAGAACGAGATGATCTGCCGCCCGGGATAGGCCGCCTGCGCGCCGATCGCCTGCGGCAGGGCGTTGGCCATCGAGCCGTGGTTCAGCGAGCCGATCAGCCGGCGCTTGCCGTTCATGGCGAGGTAGCGCGCCGCCCAGATCGTCGGCGTGCCGACGTCGAAGGTGAAGACCGCGTCCTCGGAGGCCGCCTCGCTGAGCGTCCGGGCGACGTATTGCGGGTGGATCTTGCCGCCGGGCTTGCCGACCGCCAGCGCGTCGAGCCCGGCGCGGGCCTTGCGGTAATGGGCGAGGCTGTCGTCGAGATGCGCCCGGTCGGTCTTGGCCTGCAGCTTCGGGAGCAGCGCCGCGATCGTCTCCCCGACGTCGCCGATCAGGCCGAGATCGATCCGGCAGTGGCGCCCGAGGCTCCCGGCCCGCAGGTCGACCTGCGCGACCTTGGCGTCGTCCGGGTAGAACTGGCGATAGGGGAAGCCGGTGCCGAGCAGCAGCAGGGTGTCGCAGTCGAGCATCGCCCGGTAGCCCGACGAGAAGCCGATCAGGCCGGTCATGCCGACGTCGTAGGGATTGTCCCACTCGACGTGCTCCTTGCCGCCGAGCGCGTGGACGACCGGCGCCTTCAGCGCCTCGGCGAGCTGCAGCAGCTCCGCGTGGGCGCTGGCGCAGCCGCGACCGCAGAACAGGGTCACGCGCCCGGCCGCGTTGAGCATCCCGGCGAGCGCGTCGAGGTCGGCCTCGCGCGGGCGTACCACGGGCGGGGGCGGCACCAGGGCGGCGGAGAGCTCGGGCGCGTTCCCCGGCATGGCCATGAGGCCGACATCGCCGGGGATCACCACGACGGCGACCCCGCGCTCGGCGATGGCGATGCGCATCGCGGTCTCGATCACGCCGGGCAGCTGGGCCGGCGAGGAGACCAGCTCGCAGTAATGGCTGCATTCCTGGAACAGGTTCTGCGGGTGCGTCTCCTGGAAGTAGCCCCGGCCGATCTCCGCCGAGGGGATCTGGGCCGCGATGGCCAGCACGGGCACGCGGGAGCGGTGCGCGTCGAACAGGCCGTTGATCAGGTGCAGGTTGCCCGGCCCGCAGGATCCGGCGCAGACCGCGAGTTCGCCGGTCAGGTGCGCCTCGGCGCCGGCCGCGAAGGCGGCGCTCTCCTCGTGGCGCGTGTGGATCCAGGCGATCGAGCCGTCCTGGCGCAGGGCCTCGGTCAGGCCGTTGAGGCTGTCACCGACCACGCCGTAGATGCGCTTCACGCCGGCCTGCGCCAGCGCCCGGACGAACAGATCGGCGACCTTCGTGCTCATGGTATCTCGCTCAGCTGAGGGGGGGCGAACGGACGGTCCCGACGCGCTTCAGGCGCCGGCCAGCCCGTGGCCGATCATGGTCCTGGGATCGCACACCGCGTCGAAGCGCTCGGCCGGGACGCCCTCGGCCAGGGCGGCCGCGCGCAGCGTCGTGCCCTCGTCGTTGGCGCGGTGGGCGATCTTCGAGGCGAGGTCGTAGCCGATCACCGGCGACAGGGCCGTGACCAGCATCAGCGACTGGTTCACGGTCTCGTCGATCCGCGTCCGGTTGAGCTCTGTGCCCTCGACCGAGTAGGTCCGGAACTTCTCGCAGGCGTCGCCCAGCACGCGGATCGAATGCAGCGTGTTGTTGATGATGATCGGGCGCATCGCGTTGAGCTCGAAGTTGCCCTGCGAGCCCGCGAAGGCGACCGCGTTGTCCTCGCCGATCACCTGGATGCAGACCATCACCAGGGCCTCGCACTGGGTCGGGTTGACCTTGCCGGGCATGATCGAGGAGCCCGGCTCGTTGGCGGGCAGCAGCAGCTCGCCGAGGCCGCAGCGGGGCCCCGAGGCGAGCCAGCGCATGTCGTTGGCGATCTTCATCAGTGCGACCGCGAGCCCGCGCACCGCCGCCATGGCGGCGACCATGGCGTCCAGCGACCCCTGCGCGGCGAACTTGTTGGGCGCCGTGACGAACGGCTTGCCGGTGAGATCGGCGATCTTGGCGGCGATCTCCGCGCTGAACCCCTCCGGAGCGTTGAGGCCGGTGCCGACCGCGGTGCCGCCGGCCGCCAGCTTGTACAGCCCGGCGCGCGACGCCTCGACGAGGGCCAGCGCGTCGCGCATCTGCGCCACGTAGCCCGACCATTCCTGGCCGACGGTGAGCGGCGTCGCGTCCTGCAGGTGGGTCCGGCCGGTCTTGACCACGTCCATCCAGGCCCGCGCCTTGGCTTCGATCGCGTCGGCCAGCGCCCGCGCCTTGGGGAGCAGGACCTCGTCGAGTTCGAGCACCGTGGCGACGTGCATCGCGGTCGGGAACGTGTCGTTCGACGACTGGCCCATGTTGACGTGGTCGTTCGGGTGGACCGGGCTCTTGGAGCCGAGCACACCGCCGAGGAGCTGGATCGCGCGGTTCGACAGCACCTCGTTGACGTTCATGTTGGACTGGGTGCCGGAGCCGGTCTGCCAGACGTAGAGCGGATAGTGCGCGTCGAGCTTGCCCGCGATCGTCTCGTCGGCGGCCTGGACGATGGCCTGCGCGCGCCAGTCCTCCAGGCGGCCGGCGGCGGCATTGACCAGGGCGGCGGCCTTCTTGACGTAGCCGTAGGCGTGGTAGACCCGCTTGGGCATGCGATCGTCGCCGATCGAGAAGTGCTGGAGCGAGCGCTGCGTCTGCGCGCCCCAGTAGCGGTCCGCCGGCACGTCGATCCCGCCCATCGAGTCCGTCTCGTGCCGCATCCCGGTGGCGGCGATGCCGATCGGAACGTCGCGCAGGATGGGGTGGCCCGGGGCAGACTCGTTCATCGTCATCCTTCTCGGTGTCGGACCGTCTGGCACAGTGCGAGACGGGTTCGGCGAACCGGGTGCGCTTTGACGTAAACGATAGTATTATTTTCGGTCTTCGGTCGATATGTGCAGATTTTAAGAAAGCTGACTATTAAATCTTCACTTAAACCTAGTATTAAAAACGCCGACAAAACGCATTACAGATCATGAATGCGAATTGCCAGATAACATAGATCGGTGTCAAGCGTTCCGCCGCGCGGAGGCTGCAAAAACATTCCCGCGATTGGTCAATTTATAGCGCTTCTGCTCCCCGGAGCGGCTTTCGAGCCGGACAAGCGCGCGCTGCCGAAATGTCTGACTTGTGCAGCCTCCGTCGTGCCGAGATCGCAGGCCGGGCGATCCCACCGCAGCGGCGCGCCCTCGATCCGCACGGGCGCGTGCAGCCGGAGGGCAGGTCCCCACGCCGTGTCCTCGATCTCCGGGGCGTAATCCGCGTCCCGATATCCGCCGAAGGCGGGCCCCGGCGCGCTGCCGGGATAGTCCGTGAGCAGGCGCGCGGTCCGGGCCAGAGAGAGCCGCGCGGTGACGGCGTGCCCGTCGCGCTGCCGGGCGATCAGGCCTCGCACGGCCGCCGCCGCCATCAGGTAGCCGGTGGCGTGGTCGAGCGCCTGGACGGGCAGCGGCACCGGCCGGTCGGCCTGTTTCCACCGCTGCCCGGCCGCCGCGATGCCCGTCGCCATCTGGACGAGGCTGTCGAAGCCGCGCCGTCCGGCCCAGGGTCCGGTCCAGCCGTAGGCGCAGAGCGCGACGTCGATCAGGTCCGGGTTGAGCGCGCCGCGCCGCACCGCGCCGTAGCCGAGCCGCTCTAGGGCGTCCGGGCGGTACCCGTGCACGAGGATGTCGGCCTCGGCGAGCAGGGTCTCGAAGTGCCGGCGGTCGGCAGCTTGCCGGAGGTCGAGCCGCGTGCAGACCTTGCCCAAGGTGACGTCGGGCGCCAGGGACGGCTCCTCCCAGCCGGGCGGGTCGATCCGCAGGACGTCGGCCCCGAGGCCGGCCAGGACGCGCGTGGCCACCGGCCCGGCCAGGATGCGGGTCAGGTCGAGGACCCGGATCCCCGCGAGGGGACGGGCCGGGTCCGGGCGCCACGGCACCCGGTGCTGGACGGGACGTTCCGCGAGCGCCACGAGGGGCTCGGCCCGGACCGCCCGGCCCTGGTCCAGCCTCGGCCAGTCGTCGGGGCCGCGCATCGCCGCCGCGCAGCCGCCGGCGCGCAGGATCGCCCCTTCCAGGTCCTCGGCCGCCGTGCGGGCCACGGCGGCCGCCACCGCCTCCCGCTCGCCCGTGCAGTCGAGGATTGCGAGGGCGGCGGCGCGGTGACGGGGCGCGTTGGTGTGCAGCCGGATCCAGCCATCCGCCGCCCGGTAGTCCCCGGCGATCGGGTCCCAGGCGGCCGGCAGCGTCCAGCCCTGCGGCCGCACGGAGGTGCCGAACCATGCCGAGGCCAGGTGCCGGTCGACCGCGACGGCGGGCGCGGGGCCGGACAGGCCGAGGAGTTCGGAGACGGCGAGGCCGGCCGCGGCGATCGACGCCGTCGCCAGCGCGGTGACCGGGAAGCAGGAGGGCAGGCTCCCGGTGCCGGTGATCGTCAGCCGGTCCCCGGCCTCGGGCGGCAGCGCCAGGGCCGCCAGCGCCTCCGCGAGGATCGGCGGCAGGGCGTCGTGGTCGGCGTGTCGTTCGCGCATGGTCGCGGCCCTCGATCGGTTCGCACAGGCTGCCGGCCATCGACGGATCGATCAATCTTGATACATCTGATCAACATGACGGAATGGCTGGACCGCGCCGAAGCCCTCGACGCCCTCGGGATCCGGGCCCAGACGCTCTACGCCTACGTCAGCCGCGGGCTGATCGAGGCGCGGCGGGCGCCGGGCCGGCGCCACAGCCAGTACCGGGCCGCCGACGTCGCGACGCTCGCCGACCGGCGCGGCCGGAGCCGCGCCAGCGCGGCGATCGCCGCGGGAGCCATGGCCTGGGGCGAGCCGTCGGTCGTCACCGCGATCAGCACCGTCCACCGGGGCAGCCTGATCTACCGCGGCCGCGACGCCGTGGCGTTCGCCCGCGACGCGAGCCTGGAGGCGACCGCCGACCTCCTGTGGGACAGCCCGGAGGCGACGCTGTTCGAGGTTCCGGCCGACGCGGCCGCGACGCCGTTCCTGGCGCTGGCCGGGCTTCTGCAGGAGGCCGAAGCCGCGCTGGGCCGCGGGCACCACCGCCTGTGCCGCGACGCGCGCCGCGCCGTCGCGCATCTCGCCGCGTCCTGCGGCATCCCCGAAGGCCGGGCGCCCCTGCATCAGGGGCTCGCGCGGCTCTGGTCCCTCGACGCCGCGACCGCCGACCGGGTCCGCCAGGCGCTGGTGCTGCTGGCCGACCACGAACTGAACGCCTCGACCTTCGCGACCCGCGTCGCCGCCTCCACCGGCGCGCCGATCGCGGCCTGCCTCATGGCCGGGCTCAGTACCCTGTCGGGCCCGCGCCACGGCGGCGCTTCCGCCGCGGTGCTGCGGCTCGTCGACGAGGCTGACGCGACGAACCCCCGGGAGGCAGTGCGCGCCTGCCTGGATCGGAGCGGCGCGCTGCCGGGCTTCGGCCACCCGCTCTACCCGGACGGCGACGTCCGCGCCGCGGCCCTGGGCGCGGTCCTGCCCGCCGACCCCCTGCTGGACGCCGTCCGGGACTGCGCCGCGGAGGCGACGGGGGCGCGGCCGAACATCGACTTCGCGCTGACGGCGCTCGTCCGGACGGCGGGCCTGCCGCGGAGCGCGCCGTTCACGATCTTCCTGCTCGGCCGGAGCCTGGGCTGGGCGGCGCACGCCATGGAGCAGGGCCGCCAGGGGACGCTGATCCGGCCGCGGGCCCGGTACGAGGGGCGGCGCAGCCCGGCGGACCGCCCATAGCGAGAGGGCCGGCCTCGCGGCCGGCCCTCAATCCGTCGCGGCCCCCCGCGCGGGGCCTCAGGCGAACATGTCGGGCTGGGTCTCGGCGATGTGGCTGTAGAGCGTCTGGAAGTGCAGCCAGCCGATGTAGTCGCTGCCGACGTGCTCGCGGCTGTAGCGGGCGGTCTTCTCCGAGAGGAGCTGCGGCTTGATGCCGGAGGCCTCAACCAGGAGCTGCTGCTGGCAGGCCCGCTCCAGGGCGATGAACCAGAAGGCCGCGTCGTCGATGCTGTGCTGCGAGCAGGTCAGCAGGCCGTGGTTCTGGTGCAGCACGCCGCGGTTGCGGCCGATCTGCTGGGCGACCGACAGGCCGCTCTCCTTCTCCACCGCCACGGCGCCCGCCGAGGCGCCGATCACGGCGTGGCTGTTGTAGAAGGCCGCCGCGTCCTGGCTGATCATCTCCAGCGGTCGGCCGGTGGCGCACCACGCGGTGCCGTAGGTGGTGTGCGCGTGGCACATCGCCATGACCTCCGGGTACTCCTCGTGCACGGCGGCGTGGAGGACGAAGCCCGCGCGGTTGATGGCGTGGCGCCCCTCGACCACCCGGCCCTTGTGGTCGGCCAGGATCAGGTTCGACATCCGCACCTGCGAGAAGTGCACGCACATCGGGTTGGTCCAGTACAGCTCCGGACGCTCCGGGTCGCGGATCGTCAGGTGGCCGGCGAAGCCGTAGTCGAAGCCGTGCATCGCGAAGGCGCGGCAGGCGGCCACGAGGTGCTTCTTGCGGTAGTCCCGCTCCTCGGCGTGGTCGGCGAAGTCCGGGATCTCCGGGAAGATCAGGCCGGCCTGCTCGGGCTGGTAGATCGAGGTCCGCTTGCGGCCGGCATCGTCGTTCGGCAGGTCGAGGGCGACGGCCGCCTCGTGGGCGTGATCGTCGAGCATGGCGTCTCCTTTCGTCGGGGTACGGACCGGGCCGCCGATCGCGTCGTGGTCGGCACTATCCTGCCGGATCCGCGCGTTGACAAACGACGATTTTTCACGCTTTCCATGAATTCAATTCATGGATTGCGCATGCGCCGGATCCCGAGCTTCTCCGCCTTGCGGGCCTTCGAGGCGGCCGCGCGCCTCGGCAGCTTCGCCCGCGCCAGCGCGGAGCTGCACCTCACGCCCTCGGCGGTGAGTCACCAGATCCGGGCGCTGGAGCGCTGGTTCGGGCGCGCCCTGTTCCGGAGGGCGAACCGCCAGGCACTCCTCACCGCCGACGGCCAGCGCCTGCTGGCCGGGCTCTCGAGCGCCTTCGACGCTATCGAGGCGGTCTGCGCCGACCTCAGCCCGCCGTCGCCCGCGTCGCTGGCCGTGCACTGCACGCCGAGCTTCGCGGCGAAGTGGCTCGGGCCGCGGCTCCCCGCCTTCGTGGAGGCGCATCCCGGCATCGCCATCCGCCTCTCCACCAGCGCCGACCCGGTGGATCTCGGGCGGCACGAGGAGATCGACATCCTGATTGCCTACGGCCGGCCGCCGCACGGGCCCGGCCTGACCGTCGAATCCCTCGGCCCGGAGGAGATCGCCGCCCTCTGCGCGCCGGAGGTCGCCCGGGCCGCGCAGCCGGACGCGGCCGGATCGATCGGGCCCTTCACCCGGCTCGACTCGTCCTTCAGCCCCGTCCGCTGGCCGGACTGGTTCGCCCATAACGGCCTACCCTTGCCGACCGGGGCAGCCGGAGCGGCTTTCGACCGGGGCTCGCTGGTGATCTCGGCGGCCGTTCAGGGGCTCGGCGTGGCGCTGGAGACCCTGCGGTTCGCCCGGGACGAGCTCGCCGCCGGGCAGCTGGTGCGCCTCGGCGGCGATCGGGTCGCGAGCCTGACCCGCGACCTCCACTTCATCTGCTACCGCGAGCGCGACGGGGCCCTGGAGAAGATCCGGGCCTTCCGGCACTGGCTCCTCGACGTGGAGGCGCGGAGCCGGGCCGAGGCGGCCTGAGGCGGCCTGAGGCGGCCTGAGGCGGCCTGAGGCGGCCTGAGGCGGCCCGAGGCGGCCTGAGGCGGCCCGAGGCGGCCCGAGGCGGCCCGAGGCGGAGAGACCCGATCCCTCACCCCGCCCCGCTCCCGCACGGGAGAAGGGGGCGGCGCGTCGCCCGAACAGACCCCCCGTCTTTTTATTCGGTGGGCCTCAACGGCATCGGGAACCGCGCTAGGTCCCCGTCCAACGACGCGGCGAGCGCGGCGGGGTCCGGTCCCGACCGCGCGCCACCCAGGGAGAGAACGCCCCATGTCCCTTTCCGCCAAGCTGCAGCGGCGCGCCGACGAGGGCCGGCCCGTCCGGGTCGGGCTGATCGGGGCCGGCAAGTTCGGCTCGATGTACCTGTCGCAGGCGCCGCGCACGCCCGGCATCCACCTCGTCGCGGTGGCCGACCTGTCGCCCGACCGGGCGCGCGAATCGCTGCGCCGGGTCGGCTGGGACGATTCCCGGTTCGCCGCGCGGGGGCTGGAGGAGGCCGCGCGCGGCGGCACGACCCTCGTGACCGAGGATGCCGACGCGATGATCGCGAGCCCGTTCGTGGACATCGTCATCGACGCCACCGGCAGCCCGGCCGCCGGCATCCGCCACGCGCTCAAGGCCTTCGCGCACGGCAAGCACATCGTCATGGTCAACGTCGAGGCCGACGTGCTGGCCGGGCCGCTGCTGGCGCGCCGGGCGGCCGAGGCCGGGGTGATCTACTCCATGGCCTCGGGCGACCAGCCGGCGCTCATCGCCGAACTGGTCGACTGGGCCCGCACCATCGGGCTGGAGGTGATCTGCGCCGGCAAGGGCACCAAGTACCTCCCGGCCTACCACGCCTCCACGCCCGACACGGTCTGGGGCCATTACGGCTTCAGCGAGAGCCAAGTCGCGGGCGGCGACTTCAACCCGCAGATGTTCAACTCCTTCCTCGACGGCACCAAGTCGGCGCTGGAGATGGCCGCGGTGGCCAATGCCTGCGGGCTCACCCCGCCGCGCGACGGCCTCGCCTTCCCGCCCTGCGGCGTCGACGACCTGCCGAGCGTCCTGAAGCCCGCGGCGGATGGCGGCCTCCTCACCGAGCGCGGCACCGTCGAGGTGGTCTCGTCGGTGGAGCGGGACGGGCGGCCGGTCTTCCGGGACCTGCGCTGGGGCGTCTACGCGGTGTTCGAGGCGCCGAGCGCCTACGTGCGCGACTGCTTCGCGCAATATGGCCTCAAGACCGATTCGAGCGGCCGGTTCGCCGCGACCTACAAGCCCTATCATCTGATCGGGTTCGAGCTCGGCATCTCGGTCGCCTCCATCGCGGTCCGCGGCGAGGCCACGGGGGCGACGGGCGACTGGCGCGGCGACGTCGCCGCGACGGCCAAGCGCGCGCTGCGGGCCGGGGAGCGGCTCGACGGCGAGGGCGGGTTCACCGTCTACGGCAAGCTGATGCCGGCGGCGGATTCCCTGGCGCAGGACGCCCTGCCGATCGGCCTCGCCCACAACATGGTCCTGAAGAACGACGTGCCCGCGGGCCGGGCCGTGCGCTGGAGCGACGTCGCCTTCGACGCAGATCAGGAGGCGATCCGCGTCCGGCGCGAGATGGAGGACCTGTTCCGCGGGGCGGCGGGGCGGGCTGCCGGGTAGCGCCTCAGGCGCGCCGGCCGGCCGTGCGCCCGGTCGGCGAGCGCCCGACGAGCTTCCGGAACGTGCGGCTCATGGCGCTCGCGCTCGTGAAGCCCGATCGCGCGGCGACCTCCGCCATCGATCCCGCGCCGGAGCGGATCAGGGCCTCGGCCCGGCCGACGCGCTCGCGCATGATGTACTGGTAGGGCGTGACCCCGGTGGTCTGGCGGAAGGCTCGGATGAAGTAGCCCTCGCTGAGCCCCACGATGCCGGCCAGGGCGGAGACGGTGATCTCCCGGTCCAGGTGCTCCCGGATATACGCGCAGGCCCGCCCGGCCTGCGACGCCGAGAGGTCGGGCGCCGCCGACCGGCCCGGAGCGCGCGCGGCGACGACCGAGCGCAGGATCGCCAGGTGGAGGCTCTCGATCAGCAGCGCGTCGGGCGACGGGTCGTCCCGGTGCGCGCAAGCCAGCGCGTCGAGGATGTGCCAGGTGCTGCGGCAGGCGCGGAGATCGCGCCCGTCCGCCGCGAAGGCGATCTTGCCGATCGGCGCCTCGGCCAGCCGCTCGACGGCGGCTGCCGAGAAGGAGAGGACGCGGCCGGCATACGGGCCCGCCCAACGGGTCGTGCCGTTCAGGCCGGGACGCCGGACCAGCAGGCCTTCGCGCTCGGTCAGCCGGGCCGCGATCTCGTAATCGACCGCGTGGTGCGCCCCCGCGGGCTGCGTGCTGGCGGCGACCTCGAGGCCCGTGACCGCGTGCGTGCTCCACCCGCCGGTGGGGAAGCGGAAATCGATGAAGGTGACCTCCGGGAGGCCGCGGTCGCTCGGCGCGTAGCAGGTCAGCTCGGGGCGGCCGGAGAGATGCCCGGCGCTGCCGCTGGTGGCGTAGGCGAACGTCTCGGCCGAACTCTCGCCTGAACTCTCGGCTGTTCTGTCCATGCGGGCCCGTGATTCCGGTGTCGTCGCGGTCACGCCCCGCGACGGAGGAGGGCGGCCCCGCGGCCGCCCTCCCGGTGTCAGACCGTCAGCGCAGGGAGCCGGTCACGCCGCCGACGACACCGCCGATCGCGCCGAGCACGCTGCCCACCAAGCCGCTCACCAGACCGCCGACCTGGCCCACGACCCCCGAGACCGCACCGAGCTCCTGGCTCGCGTCGACCCCGAGGCCGACAGTGAGGCCGACCCCGAGGCCACCGCCGACCTGGTCCAGCTCGGCGGCGCTCAGCTCGCGGACGGTATCGATGCTGTCCTGCATGATCGTTCTCCAGATTGAGATTCAGGTAGAAGGTTATTTGCTTCGATCTATTGCCTGATCGTAGCGTCTAGGCGCCTTGGACGTCGGCACCTGCCTTTAGGATTACAGAGATGTGCTTCGTGTCAATCGGTCATGGCCAGCCAATAATGCTCGCGGACGATCGAGCCCGGCCAATGCGCAAAAACTGACAGGCCTTGTCTTTCCCGGGCCGCGCTCCAGACGCTGTCGGCACCGCGGCCGCCTGCGCTGCGAAGCGGCGCGTCTCAGCGCGTCTCCCGCCGTCGGGTTTTCGCAACGCAGCACGCGATGATGCAAAAACTGACGTCCTGTTGCGCTGCAAAATAAGCTCGACGGCGAACTGGAATAAGCCGTTAAAAAAACAGACGGTTTTCAACGTAAACGCGACGTTCTGACGCGGGCAGGATTATTCAAAATTCGCCGTGTCGACAAGTGTTGACATGAAACTCCCGTGATGCGACCGAGTAAGGTGGCAAATGCGCTGAGCATTGTCTTCGAATACGGCTGTCTCCTTCAGGAAGGTTGCTTTCTCCGGGTGCCAAGTCCGCTCTTTCGACTTGAGGTTATCGAGGCGCGACGCAACGCGTGGCTGGGCGAGGCGCAGATCATCCAGCCTCTGCCGGTCCGCATCGTGGCCGCGGCCTGCGTGATCATGGTGGCGGCGGTCGGCCTGTATGCCTGGCAGGGCACCTACACGCGCCGCATCCACGCCGTCGGCCTGCTCGCGCCCGATATCGGGCTGATCAGCCTCGCCAGCCCGGTGGCGGGGCGCGTCGGATCAACCGGCGTCCGCGAGGGCGACAAGGTCGCGCGCGGGCAGCTCCTGTACACGATCGACCTCGACGCCGTGTCGGCGAGCGGCCCCACGCAGGAGCGCGTGATCGCCGAGCTGGAGCGCCAGCGCCAGAGCGTCGAGCGGCAGCGGACCGCCCGGGCCGATCTGGCCGGCACGGAGCGGCAGGCGCTGCGCGAGCAGATGGCGAATCTGAGCGAGCAGTCGGCCCAGCTCGCCAAGCAGATCGACCTGCAGGACAAGCTGGTTCCGCCGCTCCGGGCGCGGGTCGAGGAACTCGCCGACGCCGTGGCGCGCGGCTACGCCCGCGCCGCCGACTTCCAGAGCCAGAACTACCTCTACATGCAGGCGAGCGCGCAGCTCGCCCAGTTCCAGCAGAGCCGCCTCCAGATCGACGGCAAGCTCGCCGACACGAAGTCCCAGCTCGCCGCCTACGACGACCGGCTGGCCCGCGACCTCGCCGACCTCGACCGGACCGCCGCCCAGCTGGCGCAGCAGAAGGCCGAGAGCGAGGCGCGCCGCGCCATCGAGGTCCGGGCGCCGGAGGCCGGGACCCTGACGTCGATCCGCGCGCAGGTCGGCCAGACCGTGGCGGCCGGGGCGACGCTCCTGACCCTGCTGCCGAGCGCCGGGCGCCTCCAGGCCAACCTGTTCGTCGATTCGTCGGCCATCGGCTTCGCCGAGGCCGGCGCGCCCGTGATGCTGCGCTACGCCGCCTTCCCGTTCCAGCGCTTCGGCCTGCACCGCGGCGTCGTCACCGAGGTCACGCGGGCGCCGCTGGGCAGCGACGACGCGCCCGACTTCGCGCGGCGCGCCGCCGCCCGGGGGGAGGGGACCGACCTCTACCGCATCGTGGTCCGGCCCGATTCCGACACCGTGCTGGCCTACGGCGAGCGGCGCAGCCTCGAGGCGGGCATGCGGGTCGAGGCCGACATCGCCCTGGAGAAGCGGTCGCTCTACCGCTGGCTCCTCGACCCCGTGACGCATGTCCGGGAGAGCCTCGCCCTCGTCACGCGCGGCGGCCTCGACGCCCTGCCGGTCCGGAAGGCCGCGCCGTGACGGCGCCGTCCGTCGCCGCCCGGCTGGATTTCGGGCTCCGCCGCCGGGTACCGGTCGTCCTCCAGGCCGAGGCCGCCGAGTGCGGCATGGCCTGCCTCGCGATGGTCCTGGCCTATCACGGGCGCCAGATCGACCTCGCGACGCTGCGGCGGCGCCATCCCCTGTCCCTCAAGGGCATGACCCTGCGCAACCTGATCGACCTCTGCGGCGCGCAAGGCCTGACCGCCCGCGCCCTGCGGGTCGAGCTGACGGATCTGCCCCGGCTCCGGCTGCCCTGCATCCTGCACTGGGGCCTCAACCACTTCGTGGTGCTGACCCGGGTCGAGCGCGGCGGCCTCGTCATCAACGATCCGGGCCGCGGCCGGCGCCGGGTCAGCCTCGCGGAGGCCTCGCGAGAGTTCACCGGCGTCGCCCTGGAGGCGGTGCCCAACCCGGGCTTCCGGCGCGAGCGGGCCGCCCCGGGCCTGCGGCTGCGCGACCTGTTCCGCAACATGGCCGGCATCCGCGCCGCCCTGGCCCAGGTCCTGGCCCTCTCCCTGGGGATCGAACTCGTCGCCCTCCTGATGCCCATCGCCTCGCAGGTCGTCATCGACGAGGTGATCGTGAACGCCGACCACGATCTGCTCCTCGTGGTGGCGATCGGCCTCGCGCTGCTGCTGCTGCTCCAGCTCGGCCTCAGCATCGCCCGCACCTGGGCGATCATGCTGGCCGGAACCCGGCTGAACTACCAGTGGTCGGCCGGCCTGTTCGACCACCTGTCGCGGCTGCCCCTCGACTACTTCGAGAAGCGCCATGTCGGCGACGTGATCTCGCGGTTCGGCTCCCTCGCCACCATCCAGAAGGGCCTGACGACCGATCTCGTCCAGGCCATGCTCGACGGGCTCATGGCGGTCGGCATGCTGGTGATGCTGACGGTCTACGGCGGCTGGCTGGTCGCCGTGGTCCTGGCCTCGACGGCGCTCAACGCGGTCCTGCGGGTCTTCGCCTACGGCGCGTACCGGGAGGGGACCGAGGAGGCCCTCGTGGCCGAGGCCCGCCAGCAGACGCACTTCATCGAGACGGTCCGCGGCATGGCGAGCGTCAAGCTCCTCGACCTGCGCGAGCGGCGCGGCGGCGCCTGGATGAACCACTTCGTCACGGCCCTGAACGCCCGGCTGCGGCTGCAGCGCCTCGACCTCGTGTTCGGCCGCGCGAACGAGTTCCTGTTCGGCCTCGACCGGCTGATCCTGCTGGTGCTCGGCGCCCGCGCGGTCATCGGCGGGTCCCTGTCGCTCGGCATGCTGGTGGCGTTCCTGGCCTATCGCGACCAGTTCGCCACCCGGATCGGCAGCCTGATCGACGCGTGGTTCAAGCTGCGCATGCTCGACGTGCAGACCGACCGGCTCGCCGACATCGTGCTGTGCGAGCCGGAGGAGCAGGATCTCGCCGCCGGGGCGCAGCCGGGGGCGCCCCCGGTCGTCGCCCTGAAGGCCGGAGCGCTCGCCGGCGCGGGCCTGGCGCTGCGCTACGGGGCCGACCAGCCCTGGATCTTCCGCGGGGTCTCGCTGTCCGTCCGGGCCGGCGCCTGCTTCGCGATCACCGGTCCCTCGGGTTGCGGCAAGACCTCGCTCATGAAGGTGGTGATGGGGCTGACGCCGCCCAGCGAGGGGATCGTCACCGCCGACGGCCAGGACATCCGCACCGCCGCCGGGTCCTACAGGC
This sequence comes from Methylobacterium sp. Leaf361, assembly GCF_001424445.1. Lineage (NCBI taxonomy): Bacteria > Pseudomonadati > Pseudomonadota > Alphaproteobacteria > Hyphomicrobiales > Methylobacteriaceae > Methylobacterium > Methylobacterium sp. Leaf361. The sequence continues at coordinate 68,177 of NZ_LMPY01000003.1, forward strand.
GCCGGATCGCCGGCGTGATGCAGAGCGACGGCCTGTTCGCCGGCTCGATCGCCGAGAACATCGCGGCCTTCGACGAGCATCCGGACGCGGGCTGGATCGCCGAGTGCGCCGCCCGGGCGGCGATCCTGGACGACATCCGCCGCATGCCCATGGGCTTCGAGAGCCTCGTCGGCGACATGGGCTCGACCCTGTCGGGCGGCCAGAAGCAGCGCATCGTGCTGGCGCGCGCCCTCTACCGGCGGCCCGAGATCCTGTTCCTCGACGAGGCCACGAGCCACCTCGACGAGGCCACCGAGGCGGTGATCGCCCAGGCGCTGCGGGACCTCCGGATGACGCGGGTCGTCGTCGCCCATCGCCCGGCCACGATCGCCCACGCGGACGCGGTGTTCGATTTCCCCGCCCAGGTCCGTGGTCGGGCGGATCTCGCCGCCGCGGGCTGATGCGCCCGACGCGCTTCGCCTAGGGGAGCGCGGGCCGCAGGTCGCCCGGGGCCAGGCCGAAGCGCTTGCGGAAGCCGCGGTTGAAGGTCGGCACGTCGGTGAAGCCGCACGCGTAGGCGATCGAGGCGATCCGCATCTTGTCGTCGCGGCGGGCCTCGAGGCGCCGGCGCGCGAGGTCGAGGCGCGCGTCGCGGATCGCCGCCGCGATGCCGCCGGTCTCGGCGAAGGCGCGGTACAGGCTGGTCCGGGAGAGACCGAGCGCGCGCTGGATGTCCTGCGGGTTCAGGTCGGGGTCGTGCATCCGCCGCGCGATGTGGGCGCGGGCGAGCGAGACGACGGCCGCCTGCGAGACCGCCTCCGGATCGCCGCGCCGGGCCGCGCCGTCGACGAGGTGGCCGAGGAGGTGGAGCACGCCCTCGACGGCCGCCTGCGCCTCGTCGGCGGACATCCAGGCGACCGAGCCGGCCACCCCGCGCATCCGCGCCCGGACCTCCGCCCCGGCCGGGAGCGGGCCGAGGCTGCGGCCCGCGAAGGCGTCGGCGTCGCCGACGAAAGCCTCGAACATCTTGCGCGGGACGGCGAGGCGGATCTCGCCGTAGGCGCTCTGGGTGCCGGCCACGAAGGGCCGGTTCCGCGTCAGGAAGCTGATGTCGCCGGGGGTCAGCTGGGCCCCGCGGCCGTTCTGCTCCTGGTAGCCGACGCCGTCGAGCGCGAGGCCGATCACCACCATCCCGCGGGCGTTCCGGTCGACGTGGCGGGAGCGGAACTCCACCGCGACCGGGCTGCTCACCGTGTGGGTCAGCGACCAGCCGGCCGAGGCCACGCTCAGGCGCTTGGCCGCGAACCGCTCCCGGGGGTGCCGCCGGCCGATGTCGCCGAACCCGGCCAGGGCCGTGCAGCGCCAGAACTCGAAGGCCTGCTTGGGGTCGACGTGGCTGGTCGTCTCGACGAGGCTCGGGACGAGCACCGGGCTAGACACGTGTGACACCCCCGGCGTGCCCGGCGGTTCCGTCCGGCTGCCTGCGCAACTTTATCGTGTGAATCTTGCCGGATTGGCAACCGACGCCATCCGGCGCGGCGCCGCGGGTCGGAGACCCGCGCTTCCGGGTTTCCCTAAGCAAGGGCCTGCCCGGACAGGCCGCGCGGTCCGGCGAGGAGCAGGGCCGCGCTCGCCGCGAGGACGAGCGTGATCACCGCGAACATCGCGTGCGGCCCGTAGGCCGAGAGGATCGGCAGGAGGATGATCGGCGCCAGCGCGGCCGCGACCCGGCCGCCGGCCCAGGCGCAGGTCATGGCCGAGGCCCGCAGCGGCGTCGGGAGCAGCTCCGTCGCGTAGACGGCGAGGATGCTGCCGTAGGTCGCCGCCGCGGTGTTGAAGGCGATGCCGACCAGGACCAGGGTCAGGAACGTGCCGCTCGCAGCGAAGGCCGTGCCGAGGGCCGCCATCGCCGCCGCCAGGGCCGTCAGGACGGCGCGCCGCTCGAGCCGGTCGATCGCCAGCGCGGTCAGCAGGGTACCCAGGGGCGGGCCGAGCATCGACAGCGCGGCGAAGACGAGGGATTGATCGACCTGGAAGCCCTTCTCCACCATCACGACGGCGCTGAGCAACGGGAAGGCGATCGTCGCCAGGGGGGCGAGGGTGTAGAGGCCGACGAACAGGGCCGTCCGGCGCAGCTGGCGCGTCTCGGCGAACAGGCCCCGGAACCCCGCGAGCCCGGTCGCGGGCGGGTCCGGGTCCGGGTCGGCGGGGGCGGCGACCCGGCTCCGGCCGGCCGCGCGCTCGAACCGGCGGCAGGCGGCGTCGGCCTCGGCGGAGCGCCCGACCGAGGCGAGCCACCGCGGCGATTCCGGCAGCCGCGCGAACAGGACGCCGCCGAGCGCCGCCAGGGCGCCCCCGAGGATCAGCGCCCAGCGCCACGGCTCGATCCCGAGCGGCGCGGCCGGGGCCATCATCTGGACGAGGCCGATGGCGGCCAGGCCGCCGAGGAGCCCGAGTCCGGCGCAGACCAGCAGCGTCGCGCCGCGTCGGCGCGCGGGCGTCACCTCGGCGAGGTAGGTGGCGACCAGGGGCGGGAACCCGCCGATCGCGAACCCCGAGACCGTCCGGACGATCGTCAGCGCCGTGAGCCCCTGGCTCGCGGCGGCCGCCAGCGATCCGGCGGCCATCAGCGCGAGGGAGGCCTGGAGCGCGCGCCTGCGGCCGAGGCGATCCCCCAGCATTCCGAAGACGGGCGCACCCACGGCGCCGCCGGCGAACACGGAGGCGAGGAGCAGCGAGAGGCTGCCCCGCGACATGTTGTAGGGCGGCGCGAGGAAGATGGCCGCCAGGGCGTTGCTCAGGGCGACCTCGGCGATGTCGGTGAACAGGCCCAGCGTGCAGACGGCGAGCGCCGCCGCGTGAAGCCGCGTCATCGGAAGGGAATCCAGCCGCCGCGTGACGGCCGCGATCGACCCGGCGACCGATGCGGCGGCATCGGAGGCACTCGCGGTCTGGCTTCCGGCGTCGATCAAGCGTGTGAATCCTCTCCGGCCGGAGCGTGCCCGCAACCGGTGACGCACCGCCACGGCAGCGTGTTCCCCACCGGGGAACGTGACGGCGTTCACAAATGCACCATGCGCGCCATGGTTGCGGGTCGCAGGGAGGTCGGCGGTCCGCGGGTCTTGCGGAGCTGTCGATCCGCCCTCCGCCGGGAGCCTCGGCGCGGGGGCCGCACCGCCGTTCCGCGCCTTGCTGATCGTCGATCGGGAGGACATCCTGCGCGGGGGATGTCGAGGCGGATGGCCGGGGCACGATGTTCGAGATCGCGCGGGACGACCTGTCCGATACGCAGACACGGGCGCTGCTGGCGCTCCATCTTGCCGGCATGCACGCATCCTCGCCGCCGGGCAGCGTGTTCGCTCTCGACCTGTCAGGCCTGCAAGCACCGGACGTGACCGTCTGGACGGCGCGCCGCGGCGGGCGGGTGGCGAGCGTCGGGGCGCTCAGGATGGCGACGGACGGCACCGCGGAGGTGAAGTCCATGCGGACGCATCCGGATTTCCTCCGCCTGGGAGCCGGCGCGGCGATCCTCGACACCATCATCGCGGCCGCCGCCGCCCGCGGCGCGCGATGCCTCAGCCTCGAGACCGGATGCGGACCCGCATTCGCGCCCGCGCTCGAACTCTATCGGCATCGGGGCTTCGTGAACGGCCCCGCGTTCGGGACCTACGTGCCGAGCGAATTCAACCAGTTCCTCCATCTCGCGATCGCCTGACGGGTCGGGTCGGCGTCCTCGTCGCGCCGCCGTTCCCGAAGCGGCCCGCGCCGCGCGTCCGCGATCCGCACGTCCAGGCGCAGAGGCCGACTGGGTTAGGGTCAGCAAGGCTGGCTGTCGGCCCGGTGAGTCGCGCGCGTCAGGGGGCCGCCCAGGACCCTCAAGGCCCGTCCAGGAAGCCGAGGAGCGCCGCGTTGAAGAGCGCCGGATCCTGGAGGAACGCGAAGTGGCTGGCGTTCGGCAGGATCAGCAGCCCAGCCCCGGCAATCGTGGCAGCGAGGTACTCGGTGTGCGCGCGCTTGATACCCTCGTCGTGGTCGCCGTCCGCGATGAGGACCGGCGCGCGGATCCGCTTCAGATCGGCTTCGGTCCAGCGCGGCTGCCCGCCCCACATCCGGCCCACCGCGTCGACGAAGGCGGCGTAGTCCTTCGGGGTCGGCGAGAGGGCCTCGTACTCCTTGCCGGCCCGGTCGATGAAGGCGGCGAAGGTCGGGTTCGTCTCCACACCCTCGATCAGGCCCGACGGGTCGGCGTTGGCGCCGAACGCGAACACCTTGCCGACGCGGTCGGGGTGGAGCATCGCCATGTCGAGACCGAGGATCGCGCCGTCGCTCCACCCGACGATGTCGGCGCGCGGGATCTTCAGCACGTCGAGCAGCCCGACCACGTCGTCGGTCATCAGGTCGTAGCCGAATGGCCGATCGTCCCGGGTGCTGCGGCCGTGCCCGCGGCTGTCCACGAGGATGACCGTGTGGCGGGCGGCGAGCGCCGCGACCTGGTGGCCCCAGTAATCGGAGTTCGACAGGCCGCCGTGCAGCAGGACGACCGGCGGACCGTTGCCGATCGTGGCGTAATACAGCCGAATGCCGTTGACAGCGGCGCGCCCGGAAACCGTGCCGGCGACCGGCGCGGGGGTCGGCGGCAGGTCCTGCCAGCGCGGTCCGGCCCAGGCCGGGACTCCGGCCAGCAGAAGCGTCAAGGCGATCGCAGTCCGAAGCATCGAGCACCTGTCGTCGTTGCCGGGGCCGGGCTGCCGGGGCGATCCGGTCCAGCGCGACCCGCCGCGACCGCGATCTGCGGTCGACCTGCGCGCGGACCGTGACCGGCTCGGATTACAGAACGATTTCAGGCCGTGGCCCGCGGGCGGCGAGCGCCGTCTCCGCCGGCGCCCGGGCGCCGAAGGCCGGCGCGCAGCACGGCGCTCGCGCGAGGAGCGGGGCCTCTAGAAGCGCGGGCTCGTGCGGCGGGGCCGGGGCGCGGGGGCGGCTGGCGCATGCCGATGGCCGACCACGTCGCCGTTGCGGTAGGCCTCCTGGATGTTGCGTCGCGCGGCCCGCCCCGCCGTCCCACCGGGCTGCGTCACGGCCGAGTCTCCGGACGGGGCCAGGACGGTCTGCGCCGAGGCCGGTCCGATGCCGAGGAGAAGGAGGGCGACGCAGCCAGACAGACCCTTCATGGCCAGATCCCTCTCACCCGATCGCGTTGCCAGACGGGCCAACCCGCAGTGCCGGCACGCGCGCGCCGCCCCGCCCAGCGCGTCTACGTCCGTGCGGGCCATCGGTTCACGGGGGCTCGGCGGACGGGCTGCGTCGATCAGGCGGCCTTGCTGCCGAGCCGGATCGCCTTGGCGATCTCTGACCGGCGCTCGGCGTAGCCCGGCGCGGTCATCGGGTAATCGTCCGGCAGCCCGTAGCGCGCGCGGTAGAGTTCCGGCGTCAACCCGTGCGCCGTGAGATGCCGCTTCATGGTCTTGTACGACCGGCCGTCGATGAAGCTGACGATGCCGTCCTGGCGGACCGAGCCGCGGATCTGAGCGGCGTCGGGCTGCTCGGGCGGCGCCTCGACGACCGCGGGCCGGTCGGTGAGCGCGGAGAGCGCGCCGTGCACGGTGAGCAGGAGCGGCGGTATGCTGGTGTGCGGCAGCGCGTTGTTCGACAGATAGGCGGTCACGACGCGCAGGGCCACGTCGCTGATGGTCGGCTCGAGCTGGTCCTGGTTCTTGCGCAAAGCGATCGACCCCTTCTTCGACCCTGCCGACACCTATTATGGACCAGGAATACTCGGACATTATCGTCTGTCAATGCAGAATGACATGCTTGGCAAGTAACGAATTTTGAATGCAGAATTTCGATGCGACGCGCGCCGTCCGGTTGGTCAATGATATGGCCATGGCCCTGTCCGAGATTGGGAGAGCGCCGTCGGATTTTTCGGGTCGCGCCTGCCGGACAATTCGCCGGCGAGGTTCCGACGCTTCCACTTCGCAGATCTTCGTGATCCAATACGCTTCGAGCGCATCGCGAAGTCCCTTCATGGCCGCCACACGCCGCCCGTCCGTTCCGAGGTCGAGGGTCCGGAAGTCCCGCACCGTGCCTGGGACGGGATGGGGACGCGCGATGCTGGCAGCGCTCCTCGGAGGCCTGCTCGCGGCGCCGTTCGCCCACGGACAGGGCGCCGACGATCTGGAGGCCGAGATGCGGGCGCGGGTCGCCGCGGCCTTCCCGGATGCGGGCCTCGTGAGATTCCGCAAGATCCGACCGATCCCCGCCGAGGCGGAGTCCGCCGTGGCGTTCTGCGGCCAGGTCAGCAGCGGCCCCGTCGGGCAGGGGCGGTCGGATTTCCAGGTGTTCCTGTACGACCGCACCGCGTCGGCCGAGACCGTCCGCATCCTCGGATCGGAATCCCTCAACGGCTACCGCGTCGGCCGGAAGCTGATCGGCGCCCTGCGGCGGGTCGGCTGCCTGTGAGGCGTGCGGCCGGGGCGGTCTGTCCCACACGTGACGAAAATGTGGCAGAAGCTTGACTATTGCTCCAGGGTCGGTTTATAGCTTGACCGTGGCGTTGCGGTTACACCCCCGAGTCCCATGGAGGTTCGGATGTGCGCGCGGAAGACCTTCTACATTTTCATCTCGGCCTCGGACGGGGAGCAGTTCTGCGCCGTCCGACAGGACCAGCCCATCCCGTCGCTCATCGACGGTGTCCGATGGATGTATGTCGGCTGCATCGATACGACCCGGGACAGGCCGTACGGATTCGACGTGGACGCGGCGCACGCGGCGATGCGGCACCGCGGCGTCTACTTCTACCGGCGAGAATTGATGTTCCGCCGGGCCAACTTCCTCCTCGAAGCCGCCTGATGGTGGCCGCCCCCGGACCGATCCTGGCCGGCGCCCTCGTGGTCGCCGGTCTCGGGTTCGCGTCCGCCGCCGAGGCGCAGGTGCCGAAGCGGGTCGGCACCTGCGCGGCGACCACCATCGCGCGGATCGGGACCCGGTTCAGCGACACGCTCGTGAAGCCGAAGGGCGACGGGATCGGCGACGGGACGAGCGTCGATCTCAAGAACGGCGTCTACGGCGTCTCCTACGCGTATGTCGAAGCGGTCGCGCGGTCGCGGGTCGGCGACCGGGTCATGACCTGCCTCGTACTCGTGCCGACGGGCTGCCCCAAGGGCGACGATCGCGGCAAGATGTACACGACGACCAACCTGCGCACGCTGGATTCCTGGACTTTGCCCGACTCCCAGCACATGTGCGGCGGGGCCTGATCGGGCGTCCGTGAATCCGCCGCCCGGAAGGGTGTGCTGCCTCAGGGGGCGGGACCCGGGCCTCGGTGGAGAGGAGAGGGATCCGTGTCGCTCAGGAACGCTCTTGCCGCCCTCGCGCTGGCGGTGGCGGGCTCAGCGCCGGTCCCCGCCTGGGCGTGGGGCGTCCCCGGATGCATCAACCTTCCCGAGTACAACCGCGCCCTGGGCGCCCTGCAGGGCATGACGAGCGCCTGCGACATGAGCGTCGAGGAAGCCCGCCGGATCGTCGCCGCCCGTGACGGCGTCGCGCCCGGGCCCCCGGTCGCCGCCGCGGAGCCGCCGGCGCCGCCGCGGGTCGCGCCGCGGCACCGCAGGGCGCGGGCGCACCGGAGCGCGCGGCCGCGGCATCACCGCTGAGCCGGCCGACCGGCGCTCAGGTCCCGTCCTCCGGCGCCCCCGGGGGATCCGCGCGGGTGCGCGCCCAGTCCCGGTCGCGCTCCGCCTGCCGGGCGCGCTGCTCCGCCACGTAGGCCTCCTGGTCGGCGCGCTCCCGCTTCCGGCGGCGGTCGGCGGCGGCCGCGCTGCGCTTGCGCCACGCCTCCGTCTCGGCCTTCTGGCGCAGCAATTCCTCGACCGTGACGGGTGTCACCGGTTCCTTGGGTTGCGCCCAGGGATAGGACCGCCGGGGCGGGGGCGGGCGGGCCGCCCGATCGGCGGAGGCCTGCCCGCTCCGCCGGAGCGCCTCGGCCGCCGCCGCGAGGGTCAGCCCGGCGCCCCGGGCGATGCGCTCGGCGGCCGCCCGGGCGGCCGCGCGCTCGCCCGCCGTGGCCCCCTGATCGGCGAGCGCGAGGCACTTCTCGAACCGGTCCCGGTCGGCGGGCGTCATGGGCGACGTCATGGGCAGCGTCTTATCGCCGGTCGACCCGCCTGTCCCGTCGCACCGGATCCGTCGATCCGGTTTCGCGCCAGCCTCCGTGCCGGTCAGGCCGCCGCGGCCGCGCGTCTCGCCGGCCGTCCGGCGCCGCGACCCGCGCGGCTACGTCTGGGCGCGTCCGTTCCCGCCCGGACCGATCGCCGGCAGTCCGGCCCCGTCCGGCAGGCCGCCGAGCACCACGAGGATCCGTCCCAGGAGCACCCGCGAGTGCCGCGCACCGCTGCCGATGGCCGTGAGGTCCGGCCGGCCCGCGCGGGCCTCGTAGGCCGCGCGCAGCCGGTCGAGCTGCCGCCTGCGCGTCTCGGGATCGCTGGAACCCATGGCCCATCCTCCCGGCGGGCCCTGGCTCGCGGTGCGCCCCCGCGAGCGAGCCTTCGACCATCCCGAGTCGGGGAGTTGGAAAACCGTGTCTGAACGGTCCCTACGACCTTTAGCGCCGGAACGCCTGGACATACGCCGCAGGCTCCCCGACCGTGTGGCCAAGGATACGGGTGCCGTTGTGGTCGGCACCGACCATCAGACAGGGGGTTCCACGCCCCAGGGCCGCGCGTACGGCCCCGCTGGCCTTCTAGTCGCCTCTAGGAAGGAAATCCAGCCCGGCGTGCCGCGCCGCGCTCGAGTCGGCGGAAACCGCCGTCGATCAGGAGCGCCAGCGCGGACACGACGAGGCCGCCCTGCAGGACGTAGGCGGTGTTGCCGGTCAGCAGGCCGGAGATGATCACCTCGCCGAGGGTGCTGGCCGCGACCGTGGAGCCGATGGTCGCCGTCGCCAGCCCGATGATCGCGGCGAGGCGGATTCCCGACAGGATCATCGGCAGCGCCAGGGGCAGCTCGACGCGGACGAGTCGCTGCCGGTCGGTCAGACCCATGCCGCGGGCGGCCTCCATCAGCGCCGGGTCGAGATCCTCGAGCCCGGTGAGCGCGGTCTCGAAGATCGGCAGGAGCCCGTAGAGGACGAGGGCGATCAGGGTCGGGACCGCGCCGAACCCGAGGATCGGCACGGCCAGGGCCAGGACCGCGACGGGCGGGAAGGTCTGCCCGATTCGGGCCACCGACCGGGCGAAGGGCAGCACGTCGCGGCCGGCCGGCCGCGTGGCCGCGACCGCGAGGCCGAGGGCGATCACGGCCGCGGTCACGGTCGCGGTGGCGACGAGCAGGAGGTGGTTGACGGCGAGCGTCAGCAGCGGCGTCTGGGCGTAGATCGGCGGCGTGTCGCCGGGGGCGAAGGGCCGGAACAGGGGCGCGAACCACCCCGGAGCGACCAGGAACGCCCCGAGCAGGGCGAGGAGCCCGGCCCGGGCGATCTGCCGGGCGCGGATCACGGCCGGGCGCCCCGCGCCTCGAGGGCCTCCCGCGTCACCCGGCCCAGGACGACGCCGTCGCGGCTGACCGGCAGCGCCGGGCGCCGGGACCACAGGCTCTCGGCGAGGGCGGCCCGCACCGTGGTTCCGGCCGGGATGGGCGGGCCCGGCGCCGGGCCGGGCTCGACCAGGTCGTCCACGGCGCGCAGGGCCATGAGCTGGAAGGCCCGGTCGCCGCTGCCGAGGAGGGCGCCGACGAAGGCGGTGGCGGGCGCGCCGACGAGGTCCGCCGGGGCGGCCTCCTGCACGAGGCGCCCGCCATCCATCACGGCGACCCGGTCGCCGAGATGCAGGGCCTCGGTCATGTCGTGGGTCACCAGCACGATCGTGGTGCCGTAGCGCGCCTGGATCGCCAGCAGATCCGCCTGCGCCCGCCCGCGGATGATCGGATCGAGGGCGCCGAAGGGCTCGTCCATGAGCAGGATCGGCGGCTCGGCCGCGAGCGCCCGGGCGACGCCGATCCGCTGCTGCTCGCCGCCGGAGAGCGCCGCCGGCAGGCGGTCCCGGTAGATCGCCGGATCGAGGTTGAACAGGCCGAGGAGCTCGTCGACCCGCGCGGCGATCCGCCGGCGGTCCCAGCCGACGAGCTTCGGCACCACCGCGATGTTCTCCGCGACCGTGCGGTGGGGGAACAGCCCGTGGCCCTGGATGGCGTAGCCGATCCCGCGCCGCAGCAGGTGCGGCGGCACCTCCCGGACGTCCCGGCCCGCGATCCGGATCGTCCCGGCGCTCGGCTCGATCAGGCGGTTGATCATCCGCAGCAGGGTGGTCTTGCCCGATCCCGAGGTGCCGACCACCGTCAGGATCGCCCCGGCCTCGACCCGCAGGGTGACGTCCGCCACCACCGTGCGCCCCTCGAAGACGCGGCTCACCCCGGCGAGGTCGATCATGGGATCCGCTCCGCCGCGCGGCCGCGGTTCAGGTCGATGACGGCGTCGAGCAGCACCGCGGCGCCGGTCGCCATGGCGACGGTCGGCAGCGCGCCGAGCAGGACGAGGTCGCCCGCGTTCTGGCTGATGCCCTGGAAGACGAACACGCCGAGGCCGCCGCCGCCCACGAGACCCGCGATCACCGCGAGGCCGATATTCTGGACGAGGACGATCCGGATCCCGGTCAGGATCGCCGGCAGGGCGAGGGGCAGGTCGACCTGGAACAGCTGCTGGCGCGCGGTCATGCCGACGCCCCGGGCGGCGTCGCGCACCGGCCAGGGCACCGCGTCGAGGCCCGCGACGGTCGCGGCGGCCACGGGCAGGAGCGCGTAGGCGAACAGCGCCACGAAGGCCGGCGCGGCGCCGATCCCCGCGATGCCGAGGGCGGCCGCGCCCGGCACCTCACGGCCGATCCAGGCCAGGGGCGCGATCAGCATGCCGAACAGCGCCATGGACGGGACGGTCTGCACGACGTTGAGGCCCGTGAGCAGGCCCGCCCGCAGGGGCGGGACCGGGCGCGCCAGCACGGCCGCCGGGATCCCGACCAGGGCGGCGGCCGCCACCGAGGCGAGGGCGAGGGCGGCGTGGGTCCGCAGCTCCCGGCCGAACGTGTCGGAGCGACTGGCATATTCCCGCAGGACCGAGAGGTTGTCCCAGAAGCCGGTGCGCAGGGCGAGCCCCGTCGCGGCGACCAGCAGGGCGAGTGCGGCGATCCGCAGGACCGGTCCCGGCCGCAGCCGCCCCAGCCCGTCGCCGGCCGCGAGGGCCGCCGTGACGAAGGCGAGCCACCAGCCCGCGTCCGGCGAGACCCGGCCGTACCGGTCGCCCGGCGCGGTCAGGTGCTCGGCCGCCCAGCCGGCCGCGAGGCCGAGCAGCAGCAGGATCGCGGCGGCGGCGGCCAGCCGCAGGATCGGCGCCGACCGCAGGACCAGCGGCGGCAGCGCGAGGGCGACGACGCCCCCGAGGAGGAGCGCCGCGCCGGGGGGGAGCGCCGACCACGCCGTCAGCGCGGTGCCGGCCGCGATCCGGTTCGGCCGGGTCGTCATCAGCGGCAAGGCGAGCAGGCTCAGTGCCAGGACGGCCGCGAAGGCCGCGCCCAGCGGATCGACGCCCGGGCGAAACCGCCCGGTCGCGAGGGATTCCCCCATCCTCACGCTGCGGCGGCGCCCGGGGGCGCGACGATGGACGGAAATGCGGCGGGTCTCATGAGGCGGGTCACCGGCGTCGCGACGCTCTCGGGCGCCCCGCCGCGCATCCTTGCCGGCGGAGCCCCGGCTTGTCGACGCGGGATCCCGCGGGCCGCGGACGGCTCCGCCGGTGAGGGCGCGTCGCGCCGCGCTGCCCGCGCGGCCGGCTCACCGCACGAACCCGTTCTGGCGGAGGAAGTCCGCCGCGACCGCGGAGGCCGGCTCGCCGCCGATCTGGACCCGGCCGTTGAGATCCCGGAGCGTGGCCAGATCGAGCCTGCGGAAGATCGGGTTCAGCACCGCGGCGATCTCCGGATGGGCCTTGAGGACCGCGCCGCGGACCACCGGCGCCGGCTGGTAGACTGGCTGGACGCCCTTGTCGTCGTCCAGCATGACGAGGCGCGCGACCGCCATGCTGCCGTCGGTGCCGAACACCATGGCGGCGTTCGTGCCGGAGGTGCCCCGCGCCGCCGCCGCGATCGTCGCGGCCGTGTCGCCGCCGGCCAGAATGACGAGCTGGTCCGGCCGGAGGGTGAAGCCGTAGGCCCGGCCGAAGGCCGGCAGCGCCCCCGGGCTGGTCACGAATTCCGAGGAGGCGGCGAGCTTGATCGCGCCGCCGCCCGCCACGTAGCGGCCGAAGTCGCTCATGGTCCTCAGGCCCGCGGCCCGCGCGATCTCCTCGCGCACCGCGATCGCCCAGGTGTTGTTGGCCGAGGCGGGCGTCAGCCAGACGAGGTCGTTGGCCGCGCGATCCAGGTCCCGGGCCGTGCGGTAGGCCGCCTCCGGGTCCTTCCAGACCGGGAGATCGGCCTTCCCGAAGAAGAACGCCGCGTTGCCGGTGTATTCGGGATAGATGTCGATCTGCCCCTCGATCAGGGCCTGGCGGACGATCGCGGTGGCGCCGAGCTGGATCTTGTCGACGGTCGGCAGGCCCCGGGCCTGGAGCGCCTGCAGGATGATGTTCCCGAGCACCCCGCCCTCCGTGTCGAGCTTGGAGGCGACGACGATCCCGGCCGCCGGCGCGCCGGGCGCGGGCGCGCACTGGGCGGCCAGCAACGCGAGCCCTGCCGCGACGAGCCCTGCCCGGATCCGCTTCACCATGCCCTCCAGGTCTGCCCCGCGCTCCGTCGGTCCGGTCGGGCGCACGCCGTCCGAGATTTAGGGCCGGTCCCGATCAAGTTGAGGCGGAGGCGCACCGAGCCTGTGCCGCACGGGAGAGGGGGCAGGGCGCGACTGACTCCGCCCGAATCGTCGTCCGTCGAGACCGCTGCGACACGCTCGGGAACAGCTTTCGGGCCGGCGCCGCAGTGTGATTCGGTGCCCGAACCCGGTCGACAGCCGCGTCTTTCGAACCGGATCGCTCCGGCGTCGCGGGCCGCGCGACCCCCGCGAAGACCTGCGCGCCCGGCGCGTCCAACCGGGGCCGTATCAAATCAACACATTCCCGTTAACGTTGTTTAACCTTTACACGATCCTTCCGCGAACGATCCTGGCTTTGGCGATATAATCTTGAGTACATGCTTTGTGTCGAAAGGAGGGGGGATATGTCGTATTCGATTCTGGTTCGCGATCTCACCCGCGAGACCGACGGTACTCCCAAACTTCTGGCCTACGACATTCACGACCGCTCGGCGGCCGAGACTCTCGTGTCGGTGATCGCCACTTCGTACCAGGATCACGGTTTCAATCCAGCGACCCGCGTCCACTGGTTTCGCCACGCGGGCGGGCTGCGCGAGATCTTCACGTGGCCGCGGTCCTGACCGGCGGCGCGCGGGCTCAGGTGCCGCAGAAGGTCCGGTAGCCGACGCCGCCGCCCGCGGGCGCCTCCGCGAAGGCGGCGTGGTCCGGCTGGTCGTCGTAGGGGCGGGCCAGGACGGCGAGGAGCGTCGCGAACGGCGCGAAGTCGTCCCGCTCCACGGCGGCCTCGATCATCGCCTCGACCCGGTGGTTGCGCGGGATGAAGGCCGGGTTCTCCCGGCGCATCGCGGCGGCGGTCTCGACCGGGTCGCGTGCCTCCTGCGCCAGCCGCGCGCACCACGCGGCCGCCCAGGCATCGTAGCGCGTCGGGTCGACGAACAGGTCGCGCACGGCGGCGTCGGCCTCAGGCCGCGCCGCCGCGTCGCAGAGCCGGCGGAACGTCAGGGTGAAGTCGGCCTGGTTCTCGGCCATGCCCTTGAGGAGGTCGCCCGCCAGCTCGGCGTCGCCGTCGCGGGTCTCGGCGAGGCCGAGCTTGCGGGCGAGGCCGCCGTGATAGGCCGCCTCGAAGCGCGGCGCGAAGGTGGCCAGCGCCGCCTCGGCCTCGGCGACGGCGGCGTCCTCGCCCTCGGCGAGGAGCGGCAGCAGGGTCTCGGCGAGGCGGGTCAGGTTCCAGAGCGCGATCCGCGGCTGCTGGCCGTAGGCGTAGCGGCCGTTGCGGTCGATGGAGCTGTAGACCGTCCGGGGATCGTAGGCGTCGAGGAACGCGCAGGGCCCGTAATCGATCGTCTCGCCCGCGACCGACATGTTGTCGGTGTTCATCACACCGTGGACGAAGCCGACGTGCAACCAGCGGGCGACGACGGCCGCCTGGGCCGCGACGACGCCCTCCAGCAGCGCCCGGTAGGGATTGCCGGCCCCGGCCGCGTCCGGATGGTGCCGGGCGACGACGTGGTCGGCGAGCGCCCGCAGCCCCTCGACGTCGCCCCGCGCCGCGAAGAACTGGAAGGTGCCGACCCGGATGTGGCTCGCCGCCACGCGCGTGAGGACCGCGCCCGGCAGGAGCGTCTCGCGCACCACCGGCTCGCCGGTCGTCACGGCGGCGAGGGCCCGGGTGGTCGGGATGCCGAGCGCCGCCATGGCCTCGCTGACGAGGTACTCGCGCAGGACCGGGCCGAGCGCCGCCCGCCCGTCGCCCCGCCGGGAGAACGGCGTCGGGCCCGCGCCCTTCAGCTGGATGTCGCGGCGGCGCCCGTTCCGGTCGACGATCTCGCCGAGCAGGACCGCGCGGCCGTCGCCGAGCTGGGGCACGAACTGGCCGAACTGGTGCCCGGCATAGGCCGCGGCGATCGGGTCGGCGCCGTCCGGGACCGCGTTCCCCGCGAGCGCGGCGACGCCGTCCGGGCCGGCGAGCCAGTCCGGATCGAGACCGAGCTCCTCGGTGAGCGCGCGGTTCAGCCGGACGAGGCGCGGCGCCGCCACGGGCGTCGGCGGCTGGCGGGCGTAGAAGCGCTCCGGCAGGCGGGCGTAGCTGTTGTCGAAGGGGAGTGCCGTCATCGTCGGGATCTATGGAGCGCGGGGTCGGGGGGCAAGCGGGGCCGTCGGGGCCGCGGGATCCGGGCGGTGCCGTCAGCGCCCGTGGGCCTCTCGGACATCGACCGGAGCCGCGCGGCGGCGGAACCGCGGATCGTCCACCGGGTCCGGGTCATCGTCGCGCCTTCCCCGCTCCCTGGCCCATCCGCCGGGCGCGGGGATGTTCGCGGCCCGACCCGTTCTCAGGCGTCGGCGGGCCGGATCGCCTCGAGCGCGTCGATCCTCCGGATGGCGGGATCGCGCCCGGCGGGATCGGCCGTCGACCCGCGCCGCCGGGCGCGGCAGGCCAGGGCCGCGAGGGCCAGGAGGCCGCCCGCCAGCACGTCCGGCAGGTAGTGACCGCCCGACCCGACGGTCGCGACGATCACGGCGGCGTTCAGCAGGACGGCCAGGGGGCCGAGGAGCGGCATCGGCGCCAGCGCCCAGGCCGTGAGGATCGCGAGGCACACGTGGAAGGACGGGAAGGTCGCGAGGCCGCGCAGGTCACCGAGCGCCAGCGTGTGCAGGGTGCCGGCCCGCAGCCGCGCCACCGGCTCCAGGTGCCAGAGCGCGCCGACCGTCTCCAGGGGCTCGGACGGGACGACCCGCGGGGCGTAGTGGGCGTAGGGGCCGAGGGCCGGCAGCAGGGCGGCGAGGACGATCACGCACAGCAGCGTCGCGGAAAACAGCCGGATGTAGGTCCAGAGCCGGCCGAGGCGGCGGGTCGCGCTCAGCGCGATCACCACGAGCCCGACCTGCGGGCCGCTCGAATGGTAGGCGAGCGCCAGCCACCATGACAGCGTCGGGTGCCGCGCCAGGAACGCCACGTGACCGGTCCAGTCGAAGCCGAGGGCGGCCTCGATGCGGGCCAGCGCGGGATCGACGAAGGGCAGCCCGATCCCGGCGGCGAGGAAGTGCAGGACCGCCACCGGCACCGTGAAGGCGATGAGGAACGCGCTCGCCAGGGCCATGCCGCGCAGGGGCGGGTCGGACTTCACCGTGCTCAGGCAGGCGGCGGCGCTCAGCAGGACGAGGACGGCGAGGCCCGCGAGCGCGAAGCCCAGGGGCTCGGCGGCGATCCCGGACGCGGCCATCCAGACGGCGTCGACCGCGACGATCGCCAGGGTCAGGGCCCAGAGACGCGGGTCCGGCGCGGCGATGCCGGTGCTGTGCCGGCGCAGCAGGCGCCACCAGGGACGTGCCGGGTTTCGAGCGCGGACGATGGGCGCGCGGCCGGCGTGAACGGCCCGGTCTGGACGCATGATCCGGCTCACCTCGCCCGACAGGGCCGATGCGCGGCCGGAACGAGGCTCGGCCGCGACGGGGATGTGGCCGCCGGCCGGGGGGGCGGTGGGCGGACAGGGTTGGGGGTGGGGGGACTTTACCGGCCGGTCGTCGGGGCGTCGCCCGTGGCCGGGGGCTTGCCGGTGCCGACCGCGCCCTCCGTCGGCGGCACGGCGGAGGGATGCGTGACGGCCTCCGTCGCGGTCTTGCCCGGGTCCTTCGTGTCGGCTGCCGGCTTCGGCGCGGTCTCGGCCGGTGGCGCCGCCCCGGGGCCGGGCCGATCCTGCGCCCGGGCTGCGGCCGGAAGGGCGGCCAGCGTGGCGGCGGCGAGGACGAGGGCGGGGATCGATCGGGTCAAGCGTGGCTCCGTCGCGCGGTCGGGCGTTCAACCGGCCCAACGGCTGGCCGCAGGGGTCGTTCCGACGCGCGCCGGTCCGGGACCGGCCGGGAGGTGACGGGTGGGTCCGGCGAGGCCGTCCCCGGTCCCGTCATCTCAGGTCCTGGCGCGCGGGGCGCCGGCAGTGCGCGCCGGAGCGCGCGGCCAGGGCCTCACGCCTCCGCGGCGGCCTTCCGGGTCTTGCGGCTCTTGGGAGCCTTCGTGCCGGCGCCGGCCTCCGCCGCGACGGTCTCCGCGGGCTCGCTCCGCTTGGCGGCCGGGCCGCGGCGCTTGTGGCCGAGGCCGGCGTTGCGGGCGAACTCGGCGCGCATCGCCGAGTAGTTGGACGCGGTCGTCGGGTAGTCCGGCGGCAGCCCGTAGCGCTGCCGGTACTGCTCGATCGTCATGCCGTTGCCGGTGAGATGCCGCTTGAGCGTCTTGTACGGCTTGCCGTCGATGAAGCTGATCAGGGCGTCGGGCGTGATCGACTTCTTGATCTGCGCGGGCGTCGCCTTCTTGAATTCGGGCTCCGACGTGACCGTCGTGTGCCCGAGACCGGCCAGCGCGGCGTGGACGCCGGACAGCAGCGACGGGAGGTCGGGAACCGGAACGGAGTTGTTGGCGACATAAGCCGAAACAATATCGGCGGTCAGCTCGACGAAATCGATCGGGTCCTGATGCGGTGCAGGATTGCTATCTTCCATGGGCGCCTCTCACGTGGGAGTGATCCATGAACGTGCATTCGCTTCTCGACAGTCAAGTCCTTATCTGCACGAAGATAACCCATTATGCCTGTTATCTACCGAATGGAGTGGCGAATACCAACATAGATCAGTGGCGCATTTCGTGCCGGATCTTTCGCCCGCCGGCACCCCGATTGCCGGATCCTCGGGCGCCTCCGGCCGTCACCGACCGGCCGGACCGGGCGGGGCTCTTCACAAAGCGTTAACCCTGACCGTGGTCACTGACAGGGTCGCTCCGGCTTTGGGGGTAAGAAGCCGAACGACAGGCGGGCCGAGCCCTGCCCCTCCATGCTCGGCCCGCGCCCTCGCGCCGCGGCGACGCTCAGGCGTTGGCCGCGGTCCCGATCGGCGTGGCGATCGCGCCCCGCGTCCCGGGCGGGATGACGGCCTGCAGGACCCGCGCGGACCCGGCCGCGTAGTCGGCGCGGTAGCTGCGCTCGAGAGTCATCAGGGTGCGCATCGGCGCCTCGGCCAGGTCGAGCAGGCGGGCGTCGCGCCAGCGGAGCTTGGTGAGGCCGGTGCGGCTGAACCACCGCGGCCTCTCTTCCTCGACGAGCAGGACCAGCTTGCCCGTCCACGTCTTGCGGAACCAGAACCGTCCCGTGAGCTTGGCCGCGCCGAACATGCAGCACCTCGCGTGAGAGCCCCTTCAAGGCAACGCGGGTCAAGCTCGGCGGTTTCCGCGCGCGGCCCGTCGTCCGGCACCGGACCGGCGCCGCGGCCATGCGCCGGCGGCAGGGGCGGGACGGCGGACACGGCTCAGCCGCAGGTGCGGTCGCCCAGATCGCGGCCGGCCAGGGTGGTGCCGGCCGCGGTGCCGCCGGCGAGGGCGCGGTCGGCCAGGATCGCGAGCGGGCGGCCGGCCAGGGCGCCGACGAGCCCGGCGGCGGCCTTGATCAGGAAGTCGTCGAACCGGCCGTGGCGGGTCCCGGTGAGGGTCTGGCCGGCTTCCAGGCCGCCGGCCAGGACGACGCTGCCCGCCAGGATCCAGAGCCAGTGCCGCGGGTAGGCCACCGTCATGAGCAGCCCGGCCAGTGCGTAGGCCGCGACGCGCTCGTAGCTGGGATTGGCCGTGACCACCGGGCGGAGGCCGATCGGCACCAGCGTGATCGCGGCGATCAGCGCCACCAGGATCCAGGCCGCGACCCGTATCAGGCCGTGCCACTGCGCGTTCGATCTCAGCATCGCGGAAACGTAACCTCGCGGCGACGGCGGCCGCGTACAACGATGGCGCGCCGCCCGACGTATCATAACGACGGCCGGGGACCGGAACATCTGATCATGCGTGGTACTCTGGTCGTCGCGACCCTTCTCGCCTTCTCGGTGATGCCGGCCGCCATCGCGGCCAATCCGGTGCGGGACGTGCTCTGGGTGGCGCTGCAGGGCTGCGTGCTCGCCAAGAAGGCCGCGGGCCGGAGCTTTCCCTGCCTCGCGGTCGATCTCGGCGACGCGGCGCGCCCGGGAACGGCGGTGCTGCGGGCGCCGGGCCAGCCCACCCACACGGTGGTGATGCCCACCGACAGCGTCTCGGGTATCGAGGCCCCCGTGCTCCAGGGCCCGCGGGGAGCGGCCTACTGGCGGGCGGCGCTCGCGGCCCGGCACTACGTGTCGGACGCGCTGCAGGGTCGCCTGCCCCCCTCCGCGGTGGGCCTGGAGGTGAATTCCGTGGGCGGCCGCAGCCAGGATCAGCTGCACATCCACCTCGACTGCATGCGCCGGAGCGTCACGGCGGCCCTCAAGGCCCACGGCGACGCCGTCGGCGACAGCTGGGCCCCGTTCCCGGTGCCGCTGGCGGAGGTGTCCTACCTCGCCATGCGGGTCCCGGCGGACGCGGTCGCGGCGTTCAACCCGTTCGCCGCTCTGGCCCGCGTGCCGAGCTGGCAGGGCCACCTGCACGACGCGAGCTTCGCGGCGGTGGAGGCCGATCCCGGGGATCCGCGGGGCGGGATGATCCTGCTCGCCTATCGGGAGCCTGAGGCCAGCGCCGAGTACCTGATGGATCACGGCTGCCGGGTGGCGAGGCACGGCCGGGCCGGCTGACCGGCTGACCGGCCGCTGAGCCGAGCCGCGGCCACTGTTGCTGCTACGTTCTATCCCTCGGGGGCACGAATCGGGCATAGAGCGAGCATGCGCATGCCGGTGCTCAGCTTGTCCGCGATGCTCCTCCTGACCACTGGACCTGCGGTTGCGGGGCCGGCCGCCGGAGCCACCGATCCGGCCGAGCTGGAGCGCGCGTGGCACCGCTGCCTGCGGGACGCCACGGGGCATCAGCCGACGGGGCAGAGCCGCGCCGGCGACGAGCGCAACGCCCTCGACGAGTGCAAGGCCCGCGAGGATGCCCTGGTGGCGGCCCTGATGTCCGGCGCGCGCCCGGCGGACGCCCGCACCGGCACGGTGTGGTCACGGACCTGGGCGGCGTTCGTGGAGCCGCTCACCGCGTGGCTCGGCGCGCTGCGGCGCTGAGCGCGTCGCGGTCTCCGCGCCGATCGTGCCGGGTGATACGGCGTCAGGCGCCGCCGATGCCGGTCGTCACCGTGCCGCTGCCCCGGCAATCGGAGCACTGCGCGTCGGCGACCTTGCCGGTGCCGCCACAGGTCCGGCACAGGTTCTCGCCGGTGCCCGGCGTGCCGGGCGGGGCCTCGTCCCCGGGTTTGCGCGGATCGGCCTCGGCCATCGTCAGCCCTCTCCGGACGCCCGTTCCTGACCGGAAAACCGTGTCGGTCCGGCGCTGTTCCTGGTCGCGTGCGTCGTCGAGGCTCGGGGCCGTCCGCGGCGTCGCACCGCGCACGGCCCGGCGAACCGCGGCCCGCGCGGACCGTTGGCCGGCCATGAGCGATCAGACATCCGAGCCGCACCCGGATCCCGTCACCGAGGCGCGCCGACGCGAGATGGCGACCGAGCATCTCCTGTTCGGGACGATGCGGTTCCTGGCGCGGCAGAACCCGGAGCTGCTGAACGAGCTCGAGGGCAGCCTCGTCCACCTGTGGGATACGGTCGAGGGCGAGGCGCGGGACGATGAGGCCGTGCGGACCATCGCCCGGCGCATGCTCAAGGGGCTGCGGGCCGAGCGATGATCGGCCCGGCCCGGCTCACCGCTGGGCGGCGTCGGTCACCTTGATGGTCGGGATCATTGCCACGGCCTGCGCGGTCACGCGGTCGAACGTCTCCCCGGTCAGGCCCCGCTCCGTCGCGAGCTTCCGGATCCGGTCCGCGTGCTGCGAGAGGGTCAGGCCGAAATAGGTCTTCTCTGCCGCCTGTTCGACAGACTCGTTTGCCACGTGTTCACTCCTGTTCATGGTCGGTGAGGCGCGCTGATTTGGGCCAGAGCGGCCGGGGCTTCAACCCCCGGCCGCGGCCACCGCACCCCGGCCATGAATCGCGGTCATGGCCGGGACGCCGTAGGCGCGCGGTCTTGCCGACGCCCTGCAGCCGTCGGTCCGCCGCTATCAGCGGTTGCAGCCAATGCAGATGCCGCGGGTGATCGCGTCGTTGCGCTCCTCGACGGCGTCGCGGCGCTCGATGCTGCCGGTCTCGTTCGGGCCGAGGGCGCCGGGATTGGGCACCGTCTGGCCGGTCGCGGCGGTATGGGGCGCCTTGGCAGTGGTGGCGGGCCCGCCGCCGGTGCCCGTCTGGCTCACCGGGTCGGCCCAGGCGGTGACGGAGGCCAGGGTCAGGGCGGCGGCCATGGCGAGAGTCGCGGATCTGCGCATGTGAAGCTCCCAGCACTGCGTGCGTCGGTCTGTGCGAAACTGACGCACGCGCGCGCGAGAAGTTCCCGCCTTCGCGCGCGATCGGCACCCCGGCGCGAGTCGTTCGGCGGCTGAATGCGGCCGTTCACCTTCGGGCGTAACGGCTAAGCCATTTTGAGAACTGTCTTCGCTTCCGAATTGGGGAATCGTGGTGCTGTAACATTCGGAGGCGTACGTTATGAACCCGACCGTCAAGGCCGTGCTGCTGAACGAGCGGGCCTCTGTGCTCTCGGCGATCGCGGCGCGTCAGGGCACCGTCTCCGACCTCCTCGTGCAGATCAACGGCGTCGAGAACGATATCTGGCGGCTGCGCCACCGCCTCATCGATATCGAGGCGTACCTGGTCGGGCATCGCGTCGAGCTGCCGGATCTCGGCGAAGGGCAGACGGAGAGTGCGGACGTGACGGAGGTTCTCGTTCCGCGCAATGCGCCGCCGCAGGCCCCGACCCGGTCGGTCGAGGTGATCGGCCTGCCGACCTGCAAGCCCCTCGGCGATTTCGTCCGCCCGAAGACGTCCGCGCGGAAGGCCCAGGCGGCCGCCGGGCCCCGCCAGGTCGAGACCGCCTGAGGTCGTCCGGGGATCACGCCCATGCACCGCATCCGCCTGGCCCTTCGGCGGAGGGCCCCCGTGCCGCCGGCGCCGGCGCTGCCCGAGAGCCTGACCCGCTACGTGTCGCCGCCGGCTCCCGAGGTCGGCTTGATCACCGCGCCGCTCCGGGACATCGGCATGGCGCTGCTCGTCGGTGTCGTCGTCGCGCTCGTCGGCGGCCGGATTCTCGAAGCCTGGTAGCCGGTCCTGACTGTGTCCCGGCCATGGCCTATGAGGATCGGTGAGGATCCCGAGGGGGTGGACGGATGGGCAACGGCGACGGCAGCGGCGCGCCGAGCGCGAAGATCGCGGAGGTCCAGCGCCTAGCCACGGCGCTCGCGGCGCGCGTGCGCTACGCGCAGCTGGTAGGCCGCCCGGTCTACGAGGCGCAGATCTCCGCGCTGGTCGGCGCGGCCCGCCTGATGGATGAGGAGAGGGCCCCCTGGCCGCCGATGGTGGAGGAGGTGCTGACCGAGCTCGCCCGCGCGATCGAGGGGACCGAACCCGCCGCGGAAGGCGAGGCGGACGATTCTGGGCGAGACCCGGCGAAGGACGCGCCCGGACAGCCCTGAGCGCACCACTCCCGTCGCCACATCCCCGTCGCCACCCCCGTCGCCACCCTTGTACCGGTCGCCGCGGCGACGCGCCGGGGCGCGAAGGTCTCGGCGAGGCCGAGCCCGATCCCGAACCAAGCCAGCCCGCGGGCCATCTGCCTGTCATCCATCTGCGATCCTGCTCCGCGCGGCCACCGGTCCATGGTTGGCCAACCGGGCGGTTCCGGCCGTGTTCCGGACCGCCGCGAGGCCGGAACTTCGGGGCGAAGGGCTGATTGATCAGTGTGCCGGCACGGAGATCCGCGCCGTCGCCGCAGTGCGACGATCGCCTCCGGTCGCACGCCCTCAACCCGCTCGCGTCGTGAAGGCGATGGCCGCATGATCCTGAGCCTGCAGGCCGTGCAGGTCGCGACCGGCAGCGACGATGCCGAGAGTCAGCTCGTCTTCGCCGACGGGTTCCTGGTCGCGGTCCTGGTCCGTCTCTCGGCGCAGCACGGGGCCGATGCCGGGAAGTGGTTCCTCGAAGCCGGGTTCGGCCCGATCGATCCCCTCGGGCCGCCGCTGTTCGCGGACCTTCCGGCGGCCCGGGCCTGGATCATGCGGCAGCTGATCGCCGCGGCCTGACGGCGGCGACGGCGAAACTCGGGGTGATCCTCGGGGTGATCCTCGGGGTGATCCTCAGGACGGCGTCCCGAGCCAGCGGAGCGAGCGTCGCAGCCGGGCCGCACCGTCCGCCGCGAACCAGAGCCCGTGCGCGAACACGACCCGTTCCGGCGCCAAGCCGACGAGATCCGCGGCCGCCCGCGCGGCGTCGCGCTGCCGGAGCCTGATCACGAGGCGCAGGTAGGGCGGCGGCTCGCCGTGCGGCGGCGTCATGCGGGCGAGGCGCAGGAGCGGACGCAGCAGCGCCGGCATCTTCGCGGGCTCGAGGTTGAGGACGAGGTCGGTGAGGATCAGCGTGCGGCTCGCGCCGTGGAAGAACGCGACTTCCCGGAAGCCGAACCCGCCCGGCACGACGACCTGGCGCAGGTCTGCCGCCCAGTCGGGCGGCGGCGCATCCTCCAGAACCCGGTCGACGCGCAGGCCGGCGCGGCGGACCTGGCGACGCTCGCGGAGGTTTGGGGCTGCCCAGGTCAGGGCCTCCGGACACTGGGTCTGCCAGTCCTTCAGGAAGGTCCAGTGGGCGATGTTGGGCGCGACCAGGTGGCGGATCGGTCCGAGCGCGGCGATCGCGCGGTGCAGGCCCGCGTCGTAGCGCGTGGGGGAGTGCAGCCAGACCGATCCGTCCCCGAGACGGACAACGGTCATCCGGACGGGCAGGGGGATGCCGAGGGCGCGGAGCGGCCCGCTGTCGACGATCCAGACGCCCTCGGCCACTGGCTTGAGCACGTCGAGGGGTGGATAGGTCGCGTCCGGCAAATCCCGCTCTCTTCCTCGGCCGCGGGACGTCACGCGCCCGCTCCCGTGCAACGGCGGGGCCGCGGCGGGTTTCCCGGATCCATCGCCGCAGGCCCGGGGCGTCTCACGCCCGCGCGCAGTCGGGCGCGACCGGCTCCATCGGCGGAACCGGGGCGGCGCGCAGCAGCGCGATCGCGAGACCGAGGATCGTCAGCACGTCGCAGGTCAGTCCGAAGACCGAGCCGACCAGGAGATTGTGCCCGGCCCAGCACAGGGAGGCGCCGAGGAAGAGCTGGCGCATCGCCTGCGGTGCCGCCTGGAGCCGCGCGCCGGTGGCGAGCAGCGAGCCCGCGGCCGCGCAGGCCGACGGCCAGCCGTTCCACGTGGCCGCCGTCAGGCACGCCGCCGCTAGGGTGCTCGCGGCGAAGACCGGCGGCACCCAGCCGCCCCGGCCGGGCGCGCCGACGCAGCGGAGGGAGACGAGGCTCTGCAGCACCGAGATGGCGCACATCGCCGTCCCGGTGAGCGCCCCGAGCGTCAGGTAATGCGCGCCGAAGCAGGCGGCACAGGCCGCCGAGGCCGCGAGGATCCAAGCGCGCCGCGGCATCACCCCCGCAGTAAAGCCCAGGATCAGGCCCAGCGACCCGAACAGATCGAGGTGCGTCGCGGCGGCGGCGGACCAGGAATACAGGAATGATGCGGCGTTCATCGTGCGCGACCGGCCGGCGCGGGGGCGCCGTTTCAGTCGATCGCGCTAGGATCGCACGGTAATCGGATGGTTAACGCCGCCTCCGGCGACGATCGCGACCCGGCGAGCGTGGCCGCGCCGCCGCACCGCGGTCCCGCGCGGCGACCCGCCGTGCCCGCATGTCGGTGGGCCCGATCATCGGTCATTCCGTGTGTCGATCGGCATCATGAGAGTATTCAATCAAAACAAGATATTTAAATTCCGGGATTAACATAGATCATGGGCCGATCCGCGCGTATTGCGCAGGGAACAATGCCTGCGGCCTCCGGTTCTCCGGGCATTCGAGTCGGGACGACACCGCGGCCGGTCGGGCGGGGGTACGCGCGCCCGCTACCGGTGGTGTGAACCGACGCTCCGATGCAGCTTCCCACGTATGACGATCACCATCCCGTCGCCGCGCGGTTCCGGGACTGCATCGGGCCTGGACGACGCCCGCATCTACCTGGCCCTGCTCGCCTTCCTCTGTCGGTACGGCGCGGTACCGCGCGCAGCCGGGCCTGTTCCGGAGCTTCGCGGTGCTGTTCGACCGGGGACGCCCGGCAGGTCGCCGCCGATCGCGCGTCGGGCGCCTTCGTGATGCGCCGGATGGACAGCTGAGGGCCGACCGATGACGCGTTCCGTTCCGATTGCCGCTCCGTTTCCCGCGGACGAGGAGGCGGTGCTGGCGCTGGCGCGCGCCCTGCGCGAGACCGGCTACACCTTCACCACCGTGACCCCGGCCACCCACGCCCACGTCAACGCCCGGCCGCGGCACGCCGAGGCGCGCAGCCTGCGCGACGTGTTCGGTTGGAGCCGGCCGTTCCGCGCCGACCTGGTCCCGGAGCCGATCCTGCGCCTGATGCGGGCGGCCGGCGCCGTGCTCGAGGACGGCCCGCTGCTGCGGCCGACGCTGCGCGTCTCCAGCCTCGACGGCGAGCTGTTCGCCCATTCCGCGTATCCCCCGAGCGCGGCCGACGCGGTGTTCTTCGGGCCCGACACGGCGCGCTTCGCCGCGGCGGTGATCGCGCATCTCGAGGCGCGGTCGCGGCCGGTGCGCCGCGCGGTCGATATCGGCTGCGGCTCGGGCGCGGGCGGGATCTGCGTCGCCAAGAGGGCGCCGGGCGCCGAGGTGGTGCTCGTGGACATCAACCCGGCGGCCATGCGGGCGGCGCGCGTCAACGCCCGGCTCGCCGGGACCGACGGGGTCGATGTCCGCCGCAGCGACCTGCTGCGCGACGTCGAGGGCCCGTTCGACCTCATCGTGTCGAACCCGCCCTTCATGATCGACACGGCGGAACGGGCCTACCGGCACGGCGGCGGCCCCCTCGGGGCCGGGCTGCCGCTCGCGGTGGCCGAGCAGGCGGCCGGGCGGCTCGCGCCCGGCGGCAGCCTCGTCCTGTTCACCGGCGCGGCCATCGTCGACGGGGCGGACCCGTTCCGCGACGCCGTGGCCGACCTCTGCGACCGGGCCGGGCTGGACTGGACCTACCGCGAGTTCGACCCGGACGCGTACGGCGAGGAACTCGCGACGCCCGCCTACGACGCGGTCGAGCGGCTCGCCCTCGTCGTCCTGACCGCCACGCGCCCGGTGACCCGGCCATGACCGACAGCTCGACCGACAGCTCGACCGACACCTTCCTCCGGGACGCCCTCGCGGGCCTCTCCGCCGAGCCGAAGACGCTGCCGGGAAAGTATCTCTGGGACGAGACCGGCTCGGACCTGTTCGACAGGATCTGCCACAGCGCCGACTACTACCCGACCGCGCAGGAGATGACCGTCCTGCCGCAGGTCGCCGCCGACGTGGCGCGCCGGGTGCGGCCGGGGGTGACCGTCGTCGAGTTCGGCAGCGGCGCGAGCCGCAAGATCCGCACGCTCCTCGACGCGCTGCCCGAACCGGCGGCCTACGTGGCGATCGACATCTCCGGGGCGTACCTGGAGGCCGCGATCCGGCGGCTCGCCGCCGATTACCCCGGCATCCCGATGATCCCGGTCTGCGCCGACTACTCGCAGCCGGTCCAGCTGCCGCGAGGGGCCGGGCCGGGGGGCATCCTGGGCTTCTATCCGGGAACGAGCATCGGCAACTTCGACCCGCGCGGGGCCCGGCAGTTCCTCGAGCGCGCGCGCGCCACGCTCGGGCCGAGCCTCTTCCTCGTCGGCGCGGACGGCACCGCCGACCCGGACCGCCTGCAGCGAGCCTACGGGCGCGCCGACGGCCTCATGGCCGCGTTCCACCGCAACATCCTGACGCGGCTGAACCGGGAACTCGGCGCCGATTTCGACAGCGACAATTTCCGGCACGCCGTGCGGATCTGCCCGGACCCGCTGCGGGTCGAGGCCCACCTCGTCGCGACCCGGCCGGCGACCTACCGGCTGGGCGACCGGACCATCGCGTTCGCGGCGGGGGAGAGCGTCCGGACCGACACGTCGCACAAGTACCCGGCGGACGCCTTCCGGGCGCTCGCGGCCGAGAGCGGCTGGCAGCCCCGCGCCCTGTGGACGGGGGAGGCCGGAGATTTCAACCTCCACCTGCTGCAGGCGGAGGCCTGACCCGGCGCGGAACTCTTCTCCCGACACGCTCGCGCGCGCCGGGCCAGTAGTTAATCCGGCGGCGGGCGCGCTAGACGGCCTCGATCGGCGCGTGCTTGCCGTCGTGGGCGGAGCCCGACTCCATGCTCCGCGTCTCGCCGGCCTGCCGCTGATCCTGGGCCGGCGGCGGGTAATCCGTCAGCGGGCGCCAGGGGGCGGACGGAGTGCCGAGGCGCGCGCCGGACGGCCGCATCGACATCCAGATCGCGACGGCCATCCACGGGACGACGAAGAAGACGAAGGCGGCGAGCCCCACGGCGATCCTCCTTAGGTACGGTGACGCCGGGAGAACGCCCGAACGGCAGCCCCGGATCCGACGCGATCGGGCCTGGAGCCCGGCGCGGTCAGAACCTACAAGGATGGGCCGCTCGGCCGGGCCCACCGGACCTGATCGGCGGCCCCGCCGGGCGCGGCCCGGTCCGGACGCCCGCGCGGCGCCGCGCAGCCTGCTGGAGCGAGCAATGGCAGATCTTTCCGGAAAGACGGTCCTGGTCACGGCGGCGGGTCAGGGGATCGGGCGCGCCAGCGCGCTCGCCTTCGCCCGCGCCGGGGCGCGGGTCCACGCCACCGACATCAACGCGGACGCCCTCGCCGACCTGCGCGCCGACAACCTCAGCACCGCGACCCTCGACGTGCTGGACGCGGACGCGGTCGGGGCCCTGGTCGCGCGCATCGGCGCGGTCGACATCCTGTTCAACTGCGCCGGCACCGTCCACGCCGGCACCATCCTGGAGATGCGCGACGACGAGCTCGACTTCGCCCTCGACCTCAACGTCAAGGCGATGATCCGCACGATCCGGGCGGTCCTGCCCGGCATGCTGGAGCGCCGCGACGGCGCCATCGTCAACATGGCCTCGGTGGCCTCCTCGGTGAAGGGCGTGCCCAACCGCTTCGCCTACGGGGTGACGAAGGCGGCGGTGATCGGCCTGACCAAGGCGGTGGCCGCCGACTATGTCGGCCACAACGTCCGCTGCAACGCCATCTGCCCCGGCACGGTGGAGAGCCCGTCGCTGCAGGAGCGCATCCGCCAGCAGGGCGACTACGAGCAGACCCGCGCGGCCTTCATCGCGCGCCAGCCGATCGGCCGGCTCGGCACGCCCGAGGAGATCGCCGACCTCGCCGTCTACCTCGCGGGCGCGACCTACACGACCGGCCAGGCCGTGGTGATCGACGGCGGCTGGACGATCTGATCCGCCGGGGCGGGCCTCAGAACCGGGCGACCAGCGCCACGCCGCCGATCATCAGGGCGCCGCCGAGGATGCGCCACAGGCCGGCCTCGTGGACCTTGAAGCCCACGAGGCCGAAATGGTCGAGCAGGATCGACGTGACGACGCCTGCCGTCACGATCAGTCCGAGAAAGGTGGCGGCCCCGATCCGCGCGGAGACGGAGAGCTGCGCCATCGTCAGGCCCGCGCTCATCACGCCGCCGAGCCACGCCCACCAGGGCACCTGCGCGAGGCGTTCCAGCGTCGGCCACCCGTACTGCCCCGTCACCAGCATGGCGACGCAGATCGCCGCGACGCTGACGACGAGGCTCACCACGCCGGCGAGCAGCGGCCGCGCGAGGGACTTGGCGAGGCCCGCGTTCTGGCCCGGTTCGATCGCGGTGGCGATGCCCGCGAGCAGCGCGAAGCCGTACAGGAAGAGCATGCTGGGATCCTGAGGGTGCGAGGCGTTCGGATCGACGGGTCCGTCAGAACGCCGCCACGAGGGCGACGCCCGCGACCATCAGCGCGCCGCCGAGGATGCGCCAGCGCCCGGCGCGGTGGCGCGCGAAGCCCACGAGGCCGTGATGGTCGAGGAGGATCGAGCCGACCACGCCCGCGGTGATCACGCAGCCCAGGAACGGCGCCGCGCCGACTTTCTCGGAGATGTAGAGCTGCGCCAGGACGACCGCCGCCCCGAGCACGCCGCCCGGCCAAGCCCACCAGGGCACGGGCGTGGCCGCTTCGGCCTGGGAGCGGCCGCGCAGCCGGGCGACGGCCATCGCGGCGAGGAAGCAGGCGATCGCGAGGCCGAAGCAGAACAGGCCGGCCAGCATCGGCTGCCCCGTGACCTTCGCCAGCGTGGCGTTCTGGCCCGGCTCGATGGCGTTCGCGACGCCGGCCACGAGGGCGATGCCGTAGAGATACCACTTGGACAAGGCGGCGCCTTCCCGACGAGGAGCGGATCGCACCCGGACGGGGCGGTCTGCTGCCAAACCCGCCGCCGCGCCGGGTGACTGCATCACAGGCCCGGTCGGCGCCGGGACACATCGCCCCAGGGCGGGGCGGGGCAGGGTGAGGCCGGGCGGGCCGGGCGCGGCGCGGGAACGTTTCCGGCCCCTCGCGTGCTGTGCCTGTCGCAGCCCGAGTGGACGATGGACGCCCGCAGCCCGACGATCACGCCGACGACGCAGGACCGTCAGGCCGAGCTGACCCTGCGGGGGATCGCGCTCGGCGCGGCCATCACGGTCGTGTTCATGGCCGCCAACCTCTACATGGGCCTGAAGACCGGGATGACGTTCTCGTCCTCGATCCCGGCCGCGATGATCTCGATGGGCGCGTTCCGGCTGATGGGCGGCGCCGGCATCCTCGAGAACAACATCGTGCAGACGCAGGCCTCGGCGGCCGGCACCCTGTGCAACGTCATCCTGGCGCTTCCCGGGCTCGTCCTCGTCGGCCACTGGCACGGCTTCCCGTTCTGGCAGACCACGGCGGTCTGCCTGCTGGGTGGCCTGCTCGGCGTCGCCTTCTCGATCCCGCTTCGCCGCGCGCTCGTGTCGGGCAGCGATCTCCCCTATCCCGAGGGCATCGCCGCCGCGGAGGTGCTCAGGACCGGCCACGAGGAGCAGGGCGGCCACGGCCTGCGGGACCTGCTCGGGGCCGCCGCGGCCGCCGGGACGATCGGGCTCGCCACCACGGGGCTGAAGGTCCTGGGCGAGGGGCTCAACGGCGCGGTCAGCCTCGGCGGCGCGGTGTTCCGCACCGGGACCGGCTTCTCGCTGGCGCTGGTCGGCGTCGGCTACCTCGTGGGCATCGGCGCCTGCCTCGCGCTGCTGACCGGCGTCCTGATCGCCTGGGGGATCGCGGTCCCGATCCTCACCGCCCTGTCGCCCGATCCCGCCAAGTCGGCGGGCGCGGCCGCCGAGGCGGTCTGGTCGGGCCAAGTGCGCCTCATGGGCGCCGGGATCATCGCGGTGGGCGGGCTCTGGACCGTGGGCTCGCTGGCGCGCCCGATCCTCGGGAGCATCCGCGCCGCCCTGTCGGGCAGCGGCGGTCTCGGCAAGGATCACCCGCGCGAGGACCGCGACCTGCCGATCACCTGGGTGGCCGCCGCGACCCTGGGCCTGTGCGTCCCGCTCGCGCTGCTGTTCTGGGCCTTCGCCGGGGCCGCCGACCTCGGCGGCCTGACGATCGTGCTGGCGGTGGCCGCCACCCTGTTCACCGTCCTGTTCGGCTTCCTGATGGCGGCGGCCTGCGGCTACCTCGCGGGCCTGCTGGGCTCCTCGTCGAGCCCGATCTCGGGGATCGGCATCCTGACCACGATGGCGACCGCGCTGCTCCTGCCCCTGGTCCTGGGGCATTCCGCCGGGCCCGAGGGAGACCGGTTCGTCACCGGCATGGCGCTGCTGCTGACGTCGGTCATCATCACCACCTCGTCGATCGCCAACGACAACCTGCAGGACCTGAAGACCGGGCAGGTGCTCGGCGCCACGCCCTGGCACCAGCAGGTCGCGCTCATCCTCGGCGTCGGGGTCGGCGCCGTGGTGATCGCCCCGCTCCTGTCGCTGCTCTACGAGGCCTACGGCTTCGTCGGTGCCCCGGCGCGAGACGGGCAGGACGCGGGGAGCGCCATGCCGGCGCCCCAGGCGGCCCTGATGACCCAGATCGCCAACGGCATCACGCACGGCGAGTTGCCCTGGACCATGGTGCTGATCGGCGCCGGGCTCGGGGTGGTCCTGGTGGCGGCCGAGACGTGGCTGAAGCGGCGCGACCTCACCTTCCCGGCCCTGACGGTCGGCATCGGCATGTACCTGCCGCTCTCGGTGGAGATGACGATCGCCATCGGCGGCATCCTCGGCTGGGTCGCCGAGCGCCGGCTGCGCGCCCGGGTCGGCGCGAAGGGCGACGCGAAGGCCGATAGGACGGTCGGCACCGCCCGCCGCCGGGGTGTCCTCCTCGCGTCCGGGTTCCTCGTCGGCGAGAGCTTCGTGGGCGTGCTGCTCGCCGGCACCGACCTCCTGGCGGGCCACAGCTCGGCGATCGCCGTGGCCGGCAAGGATTTCGCGCCCTACGCCACCGGGCTCGGCCTCGCGGTCTTCCTGGCGGGGCTCGCCGTCTACCTGCGGATGGTCTCGCGACCGGAAGCGGTCCCGCGGGAGGCGTGACGGATCCGCCGGCGCCCCGGGCGGGTTCCCCGCAGGACGCCGTCGCCCGCGCGGCCGCGGCCTCCGCCACGCCGGAGTTGCGCATGAGAGCGGCTGACAGAGCGACCGACACCCGCGAGCGCGACTTTCCCGTGAGCGCCGGCATCCTGTTCGGGCTCGGCCTCGGCGGCTTCTTCGACGGGATCGTGCTGCACCAGATCCTGCAATGGCACCACATGCTGAGCAGCTGGTACCCGATCGACACGATCCCGAACCTCGAGCTGAACACCCGCTGGGACGGCCTCTTCCACAGCGCGACCTACGTCTTCGTGGTCCTCGGGCTGTTCCTCCTCTGGCGCGCCGCGCACCGCACGCACCTCTACTGGTCGAGCAAGCTGCTCGCCGGGTCGCTCCTGATCGGCTGGGGCCTGTTCAACCTCGTCGAGGGCCTGATCGACCACGAGATCCTCGGCGTGCACCACGTCAACGAGCGGGCGCCGCCGGAGCAGTGGCTCTACTGGGACATCGGCTTCCTGCTCTGGGGTGGGGCCATGCTGGCCGCGGGCCTGGGCCTCGTGGTGGTCGGCAAGGGCGAGGAGGCGTCGCTGGCGCGGAAACCCGCGTGAGGGCCGCCGGTCCCGGCCTGCGCCCGGTCCTGCCCTGGCTCGCCCTGGCGGCCGGCCTGATCTTCGCCACCCTGCCGGCCTGGCGGCCCCTGGTCTTCGGGACCGCGCTCACCATCGAGGATCTTCTCACGCTACGCTGCCTGACGCGCTGATCCGCGCGCCCCGACTCGGGCCGGTCAGGCCTCCTCCGCCGCCTCGCCGAGCAGCGTCCGGACGAACCGGCGGGTGCGCGGGTCGGCCGGCCGGGCGAAGACGTCGGCGGCCGTGCCCTGCTCGACGATGTGCCCCCCTTCCAGGAACACCACCGTGTCGGCGACGCGCCGCGCGAGGCGCAGGTCGTGGGTCGCCATCAGCATCGTCGTGCCCTCGCCCGCGAGGCCGGCGAGCACGTCCACCACCTCGGAGGCGAGCTCCGGGTCGAGGGCCGAGGTCGGCTCGTCGCAGAGCAGCAGGCGCGGGGAGGGGGCCAGCGCCCGGGCGATCGCCACCCGCTGCTGCTGGCCGCCCGACAGGCTGGCGGGCCAGTCCGCGGCCTTGTGGGCGAGGCCGACGCGCTCCAGCAGCTCCAGGGCGCGCGCCCGCGCCCGGTCCTGCGGCCACTTGCCGACGGTGACGAGCCCCTCGGTGACGTTCTCCATCACGGTGCGGTGGGGGAAGAGCTGGAAGTTCTGGAACACCATGCCGGTCTGCCGGCGCACGGCGAGCACGTCCCGCCGCGCCGGCGGGCTACCGGGCCGGAAGGTGAGGCGGATCTCGCCGACGGTCAGCGTCCCGGCCTGCGGGACCTCCAGCAGGTTCGCGCAGCGCAGGAGCGTCGACTTGCCCGAGCCCGACGGGCCGATCAGCGCCGTGACGCGCCCTTCCGGCACCGCGAGGTCGACGCCCCGCAGGACCGGGTTGTCGCCGAAGCGCTTCTCGATGGCCGACAGGGCGATCACGCGCGGGCCTCCAGGTAGCCGCCGTAGCGCCCGAGGCGCCGCTCCAGCAGCGTCTGGAGCCAGGACAGCAGCGTCGACAGGACGAGGTAGATCAGCGCCACCTCGATGTAGAGGATCAGCGGCTCGTAGGTGACGGCGACGATGCGCTGGGCCGCCTGGAACAGCTCCGGCACCGTGATGGCGGCCGCGAGCGAGGTGTCCTTCACCAGGGCGATGAAGGAGTTGGCGAGCGACGGCACCGCCACCCGCGCCGCCTGGGGCAGGATCGTGCGGCGCAGGGCCTGGACCGGATTCATGCCGGTGGCGTAGGCCGCCTCCCACTGGCCCTTCGGGATGGAGGCGATGGCGGCGCGGACGATCTCGGACGTGTAGGCGCCGACGTTGAGGGTGAACCCGATCACGGCGGCCGGGAAGGCGTCGATCAGGATGCCGGCGCTCGGCAGGCCGTAGAAGATCACGAACAGCTGCACGAGGAGCGGCGTGCCCCGGAAGATCCACACGTAGAACCACGCCAGGGCCGCCAGGGGCCGGGGCGCGAACAGGCGCACGAGGGCGGTCCCGAGCCCCAGCGCGAGGCCCAGCACGAAGGTGATGAGCGTCAGCGGCACGGTGAAGCGCAGGCCGGCCGCGAGCAGCGGCCCCAGCGACTGGAGCATGAGGTCGAGCCAGTGCGGCACGGGGCGGCGTCTCCTACCGGGCGATCGAAGCGTGGGGCTGTACGGGGCGGCGCCCGGGCGGGATCCGTCCGGGCGGGCCTTCTGCGGACGGTCTACTTGGAAACGTCGGCCCCGAAGTACTTCTGGGCGATCGCCGCGTAGCTGCCGTCGGCCTTGATCGCGTCCAGCGCCTTGTCGATCGCGGCCTTCAGCGCCGGGTTGTTCTTGCGCATGATGATCCCGGAGGCGTCCGCGTCGGCCTGCTCGGCGGCGATCTTCACGGGGGCGCTCGGCTTCTGCTTGTGGAAGTCCAGGAACGACAGGCTGTCGTTGACGGTGGCGTCGGCGCGGCCGGTGAGGACGAGCTGGATCGACTGGTCGAAGCCGTCCGTCCCGACGAGCTCGGCGCCGGACTGCTCGGCGAGGCGCGCGAAGTTGCTGGAGAGGCTCTGGGCGGCCTTCTTGCCCTTGAGATCCGCGAAGGACTTGATGTCGGACCGGTCCGCCCGGGTGATCAGCACGGCCCGCGCGCGGATGTAGGGCTCGGAGAAGTCGAACTTCGCCTGCCGCTCCTTGGTGATGCCGACCTGGTTGATCACCACGTCGTAGCGCTTGCCGTCGAGGCCGGCGATCAGCCCGTCCCACTTGCCCTCGAGGAATTGCGGCGTGACGCCCAGCTGCTCGGCGACCTTGCGGCCGATCTCGACGTCGAAGCCGACGAGCTGCCCGGACGCGTCGTGGAACGTGAAGGGCGCGTAGGTGCCCTCGGTGCCGATGCGCAGGGTCTTGGCGGCGCGAATCGCGTCGAGATCGTCGGCCCGCGCGGGCGCGCCGGCGATTGCGCCGAGGAGCGTCGCCGCGACGAGCGCCGCGACGCGGCTCGCAGAGAAGAATCGCATTACAGTAGCTCCGAAAAGAAAACGCCGTTCTCGTGCGGCCGCCGCGCCCGATCTCGGCTGTCGATGGACAAAGCAAAGAAGATCTCGGCCGTACAGGAAAGTTGGTGGGCTTGTCGACAGCGCGGCGCGCCGGTTCCGGCCCGCGCCAGGATCGAGGCCGCGTGCTAAGAGGCGGCCGGATCCCGCCCGCGGACACGGTCGTCCGCCGGGATGCGCGATCCCGGCAGAAGGACCGCGCATGACCTCGTCCGTCCCCGCCTATCGCGGCGTCTTCCCGGTCGCTCCCACGGTCTTCGACGCCGCGGGCGCCCTCGACCTCGACGGGCAGCGCCGGGCCGTCGACTTCATGATCGACGCCGGCAGCCAGGGCCTGTGCATCCTGGCCAACTTCTCCGAGCAGTTCGTCCTCACCGACGACGAGCGCGAGCGGGTGATGCACGCCGTGCTCGAGCACGTGGCCGGCCGCGTTCCGGTGATCGTGACGACGACGCACTTCGCCACGCAGGTCTGCGCCGAGCGCTCGCGCCGCGCCCAGGAGGCCGGCGCCGCGATGGTGATGGTCATGCCGCCTTATCACGGCGCCACGATCCGGGTGCCGGAGCTCGGCATCGTCGACTTCTTCCGCGCGGTCTCGGACGCGATCTCGATCCCGATCATGATCCAGGACGCGCCGGTGGCCGGCACGCCGCTGTCGGCACCGCTCCTGGCGCGCATGGCCCGGGAGATCGCGAACGTCGCCTACTTCAAGATCGAGACCGCGGGCGCCGCGGCCAAGCTCCGCGAGCTGATCGCGCTCGGCGGCGACGCGGTCGTGGGCCCCTGGGACGGCGAGGAGGCGATCACCCTGATGGCCGACCTCGACGCCGGCGCGACGGGTGCGATGACCGGCGGCGGCTACCCGGACGGCATCCGCCAGATCACCGACGCCTACGCGGCCGGGCGTCGCGACGAGGCGATGGACGCCTACGCGCGCTGGCTACCGCTCATCAACTACGAGAACCGGCAATGCGGCCTGCTCGCCTGCAAGGCGCTGATGGCCGAAGGCGGGGTGATCGCGAGCGAGACCGCGCGGCTGCCGATCCAGCCCCTGCACCCGGCGACGCGGGCCGGCCTGATCGAGCTCGCCCGGCGGAACGACGCGCTGGTCCTGCGCTGGGGCCGCTGAGCCGCCCCCGCCCGACTCAGTGCGCCGCCGCGGCCGGCGCCCGGGTCCCGAGCACGCCCGCGAGCCGGCGCACCGCCTCCCGCGCCAGGTCCGGGCTGATGGCGAAGCACATCCGCACCAGGCCCTCGCCCTCGGGTCCGAAGGCGGTGCCGGGCGCCACGCCGACCTTGGCCTCCCGCAGGAGGCGCAGCGCCAGGTCGAGGCTCGGCTCGTCGCCGCCCATCCGGGCCATGAGGTAGAAGGCCCCGTCCGGCGGCGCGACCGTGACGCCCGGCAGGCGCGACAGCCCCTCCACCAGGATCGCGCGGGCCTCGGCGCAGCGCTCCACCATCGTGCGGATGAAGCCGTCGCCCTCCTCGAGGGCCGCGATGCAGGCGTGCTGGACGAAGGTCGGGATCGAGGTGGTGCTGTACTGCCCGAGCTTGGCGAAGGTCGGCGCGAGGCCGCGGGGATAGATCACCCAGCCGGCCCGCCAGCCGGTCATCGCCCAGTTCTTCGAGAAGGTGTTGGTCACGATCAGACGGTCGTCCTCCGTGCAGATCTGCAGGAAGGACGGCGCGATCCGGTTGCCGTAGGTGAAGTGGGCGTAGACCTCGTCCGAGAGGATCCAGAGGCCGCGCTCCCGGGCGAGGTCGCGCAGGGCCGTCATCTCGGCGAGCGGCATGGTCCAGCCCGTCGGGTTCGAGGGCGAGTTCACCATGATCACCCGGGTGCGCGGCGTGATCGCCGCCGCGATGTCGGCGAGCGGCAGCGCGAAGCGCCCGTCCGGCAGGCGGCGGTACGGCACCGTCACGGGCACGCCGCCGGCGATGCGGACCGCCTCGCCGAGGTTGGGCCAAGCCGGGGAGGGGATGATCATCTCGTCGCCCGGCTCCAGCAGCACCTGGGCCGCCTGCATGATCGCGTTCATGCCGCCCGCCGTGACGCCGAACCGGTCCGGCGGAATCTCCACGCCCCAGTGGCGGGCGTGGTAGGCGCCGAGCGCTGCGCGCAGCGCCGGCAGCCCCAGCGACGTGGTGTAGCGGGTGTGCCCGTCGAGCATCGCCCGGTGCGCGGCCTCGACGATGAAGGGCGGCGTCGGCAGGTCGCCCTCGCCGATCCACAGCTTCACCACCTCCGGGTCGTCCCGCCCGCGATCCGCCACGAGGCCGATCTGGCTCGTGCCGATGCCGCGGATGCGCGCCGACAGCGCGGCGGCGAGATCGACGGGCGCGGCGGAGACGAGGGTGTCGGCCATGGCGGCGCGTGCTCTCCGTGCGTCGGGACGCGGCGTCCCGCCGCGCGGCGCGCGTCCAGGGCCCCGCGTGGTCCCGACCTGTAGGGAATGCCGAGACCCTGACGCGTTCGGGCGCGGACGTCCAGACCCCGAGGCCGGACCGACCCCGGACGCCGGCGCATGGCCGGGGCGCCGCACCGGCGACACAGGATGTTTTGACTTTTCAGAAAGTTCTGAAATTGCTATACGCCGAGTCGCGCACAGAGCCGGAGGCACGACGTGCTCGCCAACCTCGATCCCTTGATCCTCGCCCGCATCCAGTTCGGGTTCACGGTCGCCTTCCACATCGTGTTCCCGGCTTTCTCGATCGGCCTCGCGAGCTTCCTCGCCGTTCTGGAAGGGCTCTGGCTCGCCACCGGGCGCCAGGTCTTCATGGACCTGTTCAAGTACTGGCTCAAAATCTTCGCCATCGCCTTCGCGATGGGCGTCGTGTCCGGCCTGGTGATGTCCTACCAGTTCGGCACGAACTGGTCGGTCTTCTCCGACAAGACCGGCCCGGTGCTGGGGCCGATGATGGCCTACGAGGTGCTCTCGGCCTTCTTCCTGGAGGCCGGCTTCCTCGGCGTCATGCTCTTCGGCATGACGAAGGTCGGGCCGCGGCTGCACTTCGCGGCGACGCTGATGGTCGCGGTCGGGACCTTCTTCTCGGCGTTCTGGATCCTGGCGGTGAACTCGTGGATGCAGACGCCGGCGGGCTACGGCACGAATGCCGAGGGCCAGTTCGTGCCGCTGGACTGGTGGGCGATCGTGTTCAACCCGTCCTTCCCGTACCGCCTCGTGCACATGGTCCTGGCCGCCTACCTGACGACGGCGCTGGTGGTGGGCGCGGTCGGCGCGTGGCACCTGCTGCGCGACCGGGTCAACCCGGCCGCCCGGACGATGTTCTCCATGGCGATGTGGATGGCCGCCCTGGTCGCGCCGGTCCAGATCCTCGCGGGCGACGCGCACGGCCTCGACACCCTGGAGCACCAGCCCGCCAAGGTCATGGCCATGGAGGGCCACTTCCGGAGCCACCCGGACGGCGCGCCGCTGGTGCTGTTCGGCCTGCCCGACCAGGAGGCCGGGACGGTGCGCTACGCGGTCGAGATCCCGAAGCTGTCCTCGCTGGTGCTGAAGCACGCCCTCGACGCGCCCCTGAAGGGGCTCGACAGCCTGCCGCGGTCGGAATGGCCGCCGGTGCCGATCGTGTTCTGGTCGTTCCGCATCATGGTCGGCCTCGGCATGCTGATGCTGCTCCTGGGCGTCCTCAGCCTCCTCGCCCGCTGGCGCGGCGCCCTCTACGCGTGGCGCCCCCTGCACCGGTTCGCGGTGGCCATGGGCCCGGCGGGCTTCGTGGCGGTGCTGGCCGGCTGGATCACCACCGAGGTCGGGCGCCAGCCCTACACGGTCTACGGCCTGCTGCGCACGGCGCAGTCGGCCTCGCCGCTGCACGCGCCGGCGGTGGCGGCCTCGCTCACCGCCTTCGTGGTGATCTACTTCGCGGTCTTCGCCATGGGCACCGGCTACATGCTGCGCCTGATGGGCCAGCCCCCGCATGCCGGCGAGAGCGGGATCGAGCCCGGCGCGCCGATCCGGACGGCGGGCATCACGCCCGCCCCGGCGATCGACCCCGACCGCCACCTCCAGCCGGCCGAGTGAGGGACCCATGGCCTACAGCGTCGATCTCACGGTGGTCTGGGCGCTCGTGATCGCCTTCGCGGTCTTCGCCTACATCGTCATGGACGGCTTCGACCTCGGCATCGGCCTCCTGTTCCCGGTCCTGCCGCCGGGCGCGGAGCGCGACACCGCCATGAACTCGGTCGCGCCGGTCTGGGACGGCAACGAGACCTGGCTGGTGCTGGGCGGCGGCGGCCTGTTCGCCGTCTTCCCGCTGGCCTACGCGGTGATCCTGCCGGCGCTCTACGCGCCGATCATCGCGATGCTGCTCGGGCTGATCTTCCGCGGCGTCGCCTTCGAGTTCCGCTGGCGCGACCCCCGCCACCGCGCCGCCTGGGACGTGGCCTTCGCGGGCGGCTCGCTGGTGGCGGCCCTCGCGCAGGGCATCACGCTGGGCGCGCTCCTGCAAGGCATCGCGGTCGAGGGGCGGGCCTATGCCGGCGGCTGGTGGGACTGGCTCACGCCCTTCAGCCTCCTCGTCGGCGCGAGCCTGGTCGTCGCCTACGCGCTGCTCGGGGCGACGTGGCTGGTGATGCGCACCGAGGGCCTGCTCCAGCTGCGGGCCCGGCGCCTGGCCCTGCGCCTCACCGCGGCGACGGTGGCGGCCATCGCCCTCGTCAGCGCGGTGACGCCGTTCCTCCAGGGCCGCTACTACGAGCGCTGGCTGGCGATGCCGAACGTGCTCGTCACCGCGCAGGTGCCGCTGCTCGTGGCGCTCGCGGCCTACGCCCTGTGGCGCACCCTGCGGGGCGGCGCCGAGCGGGCGCCCTTCCTGATCGCGCTGGGGCTGTTCGCCCTGACCTTCCTGGGGCTCGGCATCAGCATCTTCCCCGACATCGTGCCGGGCCGGATCACGATCTGGCAGGCGGCCGCGCCCGAGGCGAGCCAGATCTTCCTGCTGGCCGGCGCGTCGGTTTTGATCCCGATCATACTGGCCTACACCGCGTACGCGTACTGGGTCTTCCGCGGCAAGGTCGACGCGCACGGATATCACTGATGGCACCCGCAGCAGCACAGCCCCTCTGGAAGCGCCTCGCGTGGTTCGCGGGGCTCTGGGCCTCCAGCATCGTCGGCCTCGGCTTCGTCGCGACGGTCCTGCGGTATTGGCTCAAGAGCTGATAGACCGGGGCGGCGCCCGCCCGATTATTGCCCGCGTCGGATCCCTGCCGTGCAACTGCCCCCGCTCGTCCAGACCTTCGTGCTGCATTTCGGCGAGATGGGCTCGCGCTGGGGCATCAACCGGACCGTGGGGCAGATCTACGCCCTGCTGTTCGTCGCCGAGCGGCCGCTCAACGCCGACGAGATCGTCGAGCGGCTCGGCGTGTCGCGCTCCAACGTCAGCATGGGCCTGAAGGAGCTCCAGGCCTGGAACCTCGTCCGGCTCCAGCACCGGCCCGGCGACCGGCGCGACTACTTCACGACGCCCGAGGACATCTGGCAGATCGTCCGCACGCTGGTCGAGGAGCGCAAGAAGCGCGAGGTCGACCCGACCTTGACCCTCCTGCGCGAGCTCCTGATGCAGGAGCCGGCGACCGAGGAGGAGCGGCACGCCCAGGCGCGCCTGCGGGAGATGCACGACCTCTTCGAGCTGTTCGCCGGCTGGTACGCGGACGTGCGCCGCCTCGATACCGAGCGCCTCGTCCAGCTCCTGACTCTCGGCTCGAAGGTCCAGAAGGTCCTGGAGATGAAGGATCGCCTGACCCGCCTGCCGGGCCGGCTCGGCGGCCGGTCGGCCAAGCCGGACTGAGCCGCCTCGCGGCCGATCAGGCCTCGGCGAGCGCCCCCCGGTAGAGGGCGATGAGCGAGGCGCCGACATGCTCGATGTGGCGCCGCAGGCACGCGGCCGCCGCCTCGAACGCGCGGTCCTCGCACAGGGCCAGGATCTGCGCGTGCTCGCTGACCGCGCGGGTCGCGTCCTCGGAGGTCGCGATCTGCAGCCGCGTCGGCCGCTCGCAATCCTGCAGCAGCGCGGACACGATCGCCAGCGACCGCGGCCGGCCGGCGTGCCGGATCAGGTCGAGGTGGAAGCGGCTGTTCAGGTCGCCCCACCGGAGGACCTGACCGGTCTCCAGCGCCGCGCCGTACTCCTTCGAGAGGGCGTCGAGATCGCGGATGTCGTCGGGGGTCAGGTGCGGGGCCGAGAGCAGGAGCAGTTCCGGCTCGAGCTGGACGCGCAGCTGGAAGATGTCTTCCACCTCCTGCAGCGAGAGGCCCGTCACGACCGCCCCGCGGTGCGGCACGATCCGCACGAGCTTGCTGGCTTCCAGCTGCAGCAGGGCCTCGCGCACCGGGATCCGGCTGATCCCGAATTCCTCCGCCAGAGCGTCCTGGCGGAGCTGCACTCCCGGCGGCAGTTCACCGTTCAGGATCTGCTCGCGGAGCGAGTCCGCCACGGCCGCCGCCACAGTCTTGTGCCGCAACCGGTCGGGTGCGGGGCGTCCGGGAATCAAAGGGGACATCGACGCCTCAACAGAATCGTATACATGTATACAAGGCGCCTTACTGACCGGAAAATGCGCCGCTGTCCAATGCCAGATTGTCCTGGATAAACCTGAAGTTTGCTTGGTCGGGATTCCCGGCCGAGCGGCAAGTCTCGGCCGATCTCCGACAGATGCACCAGCAAGGAGCAGGCCGTCGCCGGAGGCGCGCGGTGCTCGCCGGTAACGCACGTTCGTGAAGTCGGCATTGATCCAGGTGAATGACGCGCCCGGATCGCGCGCGCCGGTGCGGGACTCACCGGTCCGCCGCGTGGCCTCGCGGCGGCGCGGCCCAGGGCGCTTGGCCGAGGGTCTGGGCGAGATGGGCGATCAGCGCCGTCACCCGCGCCGGCCGCGGATCGCCCGGCGGCGTGACGAGGTGCAGGGCGATCGGCGGCGGCGACCAGGCCGGCAGCACCCGCTCGAGGCGCCCGGCTTCGAGGTCGTCCCAGATCATGAAGTCGGGCTGCAGGGCGAGGCCGAGGCCGGCCCGCAGCGCCGGCGCCAGCGCCTCGGCGTTGTTCGCCCGGAGCTGGCCCGCCGGCACCACGACGGCCTCCGCGCCGCTCCCGTCCACGAAGCGCCAGCGGTCCGGCGTCGGCAGGTAGGCGTAGCCGAGGCAGGTGTGGTGGACGAGGTCGTCCGGGTGCTCGGGCCGGCCGTGCCGGTCGAGATAGGCGGGCGTGGCGACCAGCGAGCGGCGGATCTCGCAGAGCCGGCGCGCGCGCAGGGAGGAATCCGGCAGGGCCGCGATGCGCAGCCCGATGTCGAACCCGCCGCCGACGAGGTCGACGACCGCGTCCGACAGGTGGAGATCCACCGAGACGGCCGGGTACTCCCGGAGGAAGGCCGGCAGGATCGGGGCCACGTGCATCACCCCGAAGGTCATCGGCGCCGCGAGCCGCACCAGCCCGCGCGGCTCCGCGGCGCCCGCCGTCGCCAGCGCCTCCGCGGCCTCGCCCTCGGCGAGGATGCGCGCGGCGCCGTCCTTGGCGGCCTGCCCGGCCTCGGTGAGGGCGAGCTTCCGCGACGTGCGGTTGAACAGGCGGGCGCCGATCCGCAGTTCGAGCCGGCTCACCGCCTTCGAGACCGTGGCCTTCGACAGGCCCAGTTCCGCGGCGGCGCGGCCGAAGGAGCCGGTCTCCACCACCTTGGCGAACACGGCCCAGGCCTCGAAATCGGGCAGTCTCATCGATCAGATCCGGAAACGATAGGTTTCCATCGTTTCTATTTTCGCCGCCCATGGCAAGGGGCACATTCCCGTCATCGCAACAGGCCGCCCGCCGCGGCCTTCCGTCGGGAGACATCGCCATGGTTCAGACCGGCCTCCACCACGTCACGGCCTTCTCCGGGCCGGCCCTGCGCAACCTCGACTTCCACACCCGAATCCTCGGGCTGCGTCTGGTGAAGAAGACCGTCAATTTCGACGATCCGGGCACCTACCACCTGTACTACGGCGACGCCGCCGGGCGGCCCGGCACGATCCTGACCTTCTT
This sequence comes from Methylobacterium sp. Leaf361, assembly GCF_001424445.1. Taxonomy (NCBI): domain Bacteria; kingdom Pseudomonadati; phylum Pseudomonadota; class Alphaproteobacteria; order Hyphomicrobiales; family Methylobacteriaceae; genus Methylobacterium; species Methylobacterium sp. Leaf361. The sequence goes on from NZ_LMPY01000003.1 coordinate 110,612, forward strand.
CCCCGTCGAGCACGCCGCGCCGGGCCGGGTCGGGATCGGCGAGACCCAGGAGACGGCCTTCCGGGTTCCCCGCGCCTCCATCGGCTGGTGGACCCACCGGCTCATCGAGAAGGGCGTGACCCACGAGCCGCTGGTCCAGGTCTTCGGCGCGCCGACGCTGCGCTTCCGCGACCCGGACGGCATGATGCTCGCGCTGGTGGGCGTCGATGTCGGCGACGCGGAGGGCTGGGCGTCGAACGAGGTGCCGGCCGAGCACGCGATCCGCGGCCTGCACGGCGTCACGCTCCTCCTCGACAGGGCCGAGGCGACCGCCGCGATCCTCACGGAGGTGCTCGGGCTGGAAGAGGTCGGCCGCGAGGGCAACCTGATCCGCTTCGCGGGCAGCGCCGAGCTCGGCGGTCTCGTCACCCTGCGGGCCGTCGGCGGGTTCCTGCCGGGCCGCCCGGGGGCGGGCTCGGTCCACCACATCGCGTTCCGGGCGGCGGACGACGCCGCGCAGGCCGCGATGGGCCGGGCGCTCGCGGCGCGGGGGCTCCACGTCACCGAGCAGCGCGACCGCCAGTACTTCCGCTCGATCTACTTCCGCGAGCCCGGCGGCGTGCTGTTCGAGATCGCCACCGACGCACCCGGCTTCGCGGTGGACGAGCCGATCGAGGCCCTCGGCCAGGCCCTCAAGCTCCCCGCCGGCCTCGAGCCGCACCGGGCCGAGATCGAGGCCGTCCTGCCGAAGGTCGCCTGAGCCCCGACACCACCATGCCCGCCCCGCCCCGCGCCCGCGCGGGGCGGGACCTCTCCCCGTCACCCGTGAGGCCATCATGACCCAGGACACCGCCGGCTTCATCCACCGCTTCGAGCCCGGTCCCGACACCGCGCGTCCGCTGCTGCTTCTGCACGGGACCGGCGGCGACGAGACCGACCTCCTGCCCCTCGGCCGCACGGTCGCGCCGGAGGCCGCCCTGCTCGCGCCCCGCGGCGCCGTCAGCGAGAACGGCATGCCGCGCTTCTTCCGGCGCCTGGCGGAGGGCGTCTTCGACGAGGCGGACCTGCGCCGCCGCACCGGCGACCTCGCGGCCTTCGTGGCGGCCGCCCGGACGCGGTACGGGCTCGGGACGCCGGTGGCGCTGGGCTTCTCGAACGGCGCCAACATCGCCGCGTCGCTGCTGCTGCTGCGGCCGGAGACCCTGGCGGGCGCGGTCCTGATCCGCCCGATGGTGCCGTTCGCCGAGCCCCCGGCCGCGGATCTCGCCGGCCGGCCGGTCCTGATCCTCTCCGGGGCGATGGACCCGATCGTGCCCGCCGAGAACGCGCGGCGCCTCGCGCAGCAGCTCACCGCGGCCGGAGCCCGCGTCGAGCACCGGATCCTGCCGACGGGCCACGGCCTGTCGCAGGCCGATATCGGCTTGGCGCTGAACTGGCTTCGCGGCCTCACACTTCCCGAAGCGGCCTGAGCCGGCCGCGCACGACAGGACGGAGCGTTCGACGATGCCCCCGATCTATTCTTCCAGCGCGACCGCTCTGCTGCCGGTGACCGGCCGGGTCCTGATGAGCGCGATCTTCCTCGTGAGCGGCGCCGGCAAGCTCGCGGCCCCGGCCGCGACGCTCGCCACCATCGAGGCCGCCCACCTGCCGCTGCCGCCGCTCGCCTACGCGGCGGCGACCTCCGTGGAGGTCGTCGGCGGGTTGCTGCTCGTCGCCGGCTATCGCACGCGGCTGGTCGCCCTGGCCCTCGCGCTCTTCGCGGTGGCCACCGCGGTGACCTTCCACGCGGCCCTCGGCGACCAGAACCAGATGTTCCACTTCCTGAAGAACCTCGCCATGGCCGGCGGCTTGCTTCAGGTCGCGGCCTTCGGGGCCGGCCCGCTCAGCCTCGACGCGCGGCAGGGCCGGCACTGACCGGTCCGTCGTTCCGCGCGACCCCCGCCTTTCGCCCTCTGCCTTCTCGACCCTCGGGAGACCACGATGCCCTACTTCACCGCGCAGGACGGCACCCAGATCTACTACAAGGACTGGGGCGCCGGGCAGCCGGTGGTCTTCAGCCACGGCTGGCCGCTCAACGGCGACGCCTGGGAGGACCAGATGCTGTTCCTCGCGGAGCGCGGGTTCCGGGTCATCGCCCATGACCGGCGCGGGCACGGCCGCTCCGGGCAGCCCTGGTCGGGCAACGACATGGACACCTTCGCGGACGACCTCGCCGGGCTGATCGCCCATCTCGACCTGCGCGACGCGGTGCTGGTCGGCCACTCCACCGGCGGCGGCGAGGTCGCCCGCACCATCGGGCGGCACGGGACGGCGCGCATCGCCAAGGCGGTCCTAGTCGGGGCCGTGACGCCCCAGATGGTCCGGACCGACGCGAACCCGGGCGGCCTGCCCCGGGACGTGTTCGACGGAATCCGCGACTCGGTCCTGCGCGACCGGTCCCAGTTCTTCAAGGACCTGAGCGGCCCGTTCTACGGCGCGAACCGCCCCGGCGCCGCGGTCAGCGAAGGCCTGCGGGACACGTTCTGGATGCAGGGCATGATGGCGGGCCTGCGGAACGTGCACGCCTGCGTGGCGGCCTTCTCGGAGACCGACTTCACCGAGGACCTGAAGCGCATCGACGTGCCGACCCTGCTCGTGCACGGCGACGACGACCAGATCGTGCCGATCAACGCGGCCGCGCGCGCCGCCGTCAAGCTCGTGCCGGGCGCCGTGCTGAAGGAGTATCCGGGCGCCCCGCACGGGCTGGCCGCCACCCACAAGGACCGGCTCAACGCCGACCTGCTCGCCTTCATCCAGGGCTGAGATCCCGGGTCGCGTTGACCGGCGGCCTTCCCCGCGCCGGTTCGGGATCCTAAAGCCTGCGACGGGCCGCACCCCGCGGCCCGTCAGACGCCAGAAGCCGCACGGATCCCCGCATGCCGACCTCCGACGCACCGCTCACCATCGGGATCATCGGCGCGGGAATCATGGCCGAGCGCCTGCTCGGCGCGATCCACGGGGCGACGGACTCGCCCGTGCGGGTCGCGGCGATCTGGGATCCGGCCCCGGCGGCCCTGGACCGGATCGGCGCGGCCTTCCCGGCGGTGCCGCGGGTGGCCGATTCCGCCGCCGTCGTGGCGGCGAGCGACTGCGTCTACGTCGCCTCGCCGCCCGCCTCGCATCTCGGCTACGCCCGCGCCGCCCTGGCGGCCGGCCGGAGCGTCTTCTGCGAGAAGCCGCTGGCCATCGATCGCGCCGATGCCCGCGCCTTCGTGTCGGAGGCGAGGGGCGCAGGCGCGGTCAATTTCCCGTTCGCCTCGTCGCCGGGCGTGGCGACGATCGAGCGCTGGATCGCGGCCGGCGCGGTCGGCACGCCACGGGCGCTCACCGTCGCGGTGGCGTTCGCCCGCTGGCCCCGGCCCTGGCAGGCCGACGCCGCCCGCTGGCTCGACGCGCGGGGCGAGGGCGGCTTCACCCGCGAGGTGGTCTCGCACTTCCTGTTCCTGGCCCGCCGCCAGCTCGGCCCGCTCGCCGGGCTCGCCGGACGGATCGACTTCCCGGAACCGGGCCGGTCCGAGCGCGCGATCGACGTGACGCTCACGGCGGGCTGGATCCCCGTCACCCTGACAGGCCGGGTCGGGGGCGTCGCGGCCGACGACCACAACACGTGGACGCTGGAGGGCGACGCGGGCGCCGTCCGGCTGCGCGACTGGGCCATCGCCGAGCGGCGGGGCGCCGACGGGCGCTTCGAGCCGGAGCCCGACGCGATCCCGAACGAGAAGCTGCGGCCGATCACGCTCCGGCGCCAGCTGGAGGGCGTCGTCCGCATGGCGCGCGGCGAGCCCCACCACCTCGCCACCTTCGCGGAGGCGCTCGACGTGCAGGAAGTCGTCGAGGCGATCCTCACCCTGTGAGGGCGGCCCGCGACGGCGTCAGGAATCCAGCAGGTCGACCAGGAACGGGATCAGCGGCGCGTCGGCGGGCGGCATCGCGAGGTCGCGCAGGGCCTTGGGGCGCACCCACTTGAGCGCCTGCCCCTCCATCGACCGCGGCGTCCCCGTCCAGCGCCGGCAGATGTAGAGCGGCATCAGCAGGTGGAAGTCCGGGTAGGCGTGGCTCGCGAAGGTCAGCGGCGCGAGACACGGCTCCTCGACCTGGATGCCGAGCTCCTCCGCCAGCTCACGGATCAGCGTCTGCTCGGGGCGCTCGCCGGGCTCGACCTTGCCGCCGGGGAACTCCCACAGGCCGGCGAGCTGCTTGCCCGCCGGGCGCTCGCTCACCAGGACGCGGCCGTCGACGTCGACGAGGGCGACGGCGACCACGAGGAGCAGGCGCATGGGGACGCCATCGGGGGTGCTTCCGGGGGCGCTCACTGCGCCACCGCGAAGGTGGCCGAGACCTCGGAGGACATCGGGATCGTGCCCGCCTCCAGCGGCACCCGCCGTCCTTTGGCCGCCATCGGCGCCGCCCGGGCCATCTCCAGCGCCGGGCGGTACGGCGTGCCGGCCGCGGTTGTGCTCAGCGTGCAGAGCGGGCCGAGCTTGGCGCCGACCGCCTCCGCGAGGGCCTCGGCGCGGCTCCGCGCGTCCCGGGTCGCCGCCACCTGGAGGGCCGCCTCGCTCTTGTCCGGGTCGCGCAGCCCGAAGCTCACGCCGTCGATGCGGTTGGCGCCGGAGTCGAGGGCCTGCCGGAGCAGGTCGCCGAGGCGGTCCATGTCGGCGAGCCGGACGGTGACGAGGTTGCTGGCGCGGTAGCCGTCGGGCTCCTCGGTGACGGCGCCCCCCGGCCGGGCGACGGTGCGGGTCGCGGTCTGCAGGGTGACGGCGGCCGTGCCGAGATCGGCGGGCGGGACCCCGAGGGCGCGGGCCTGCGCCGAGACCCCGGCCACCGCCTTCGAGGCCGCGTCGAGGGCCGCCGCCGCACTCGCGCCGCGCGCCTCGATGCCGAACGTCACCTCGGCGAAGTCCGGCGCCCGCGTCTCCGACGCGCGCCCAACGACGCTGATGTGGCGCTTGCACGCCGCGTCGTCGGCCCGCGCCGCGGTCGCCAGGCTCAGGACGAGGAGGGCGCCGGACAGGACCGCCCTCACGAGCGGTAATCCCCGTTGATCTCGACGTAGGCCTTGGTCAGATCGCAGGTCCAGACGCGGGCCGTGCCGCCGCCCAGGCCGAGATCGACCCGGACCGTGATCTCCGGCTCGCGCATCACGGCGCTCGCCGCCGCCTCGCTGTAATCGGGGTCGCGGGCGCCCTGGACCGCCACCCGCACGTCGCCGAACCAGATCGCGAGCCGGTCGCGGTCGGCGGGCTCGCCGGCCTTGCCCACGGCCATCACCACGCGGCCCCAGTTGGCGTCCTCGCCGGCCACCGCGGTCTTCACCAGCGGCGAGTTGGCGATCGACATCGCGATGCGGTGCGCGGAGGCGTCGCTCTCGGCGCCGGTGACCCGCACGGTGACGAACTTGCGCGCGCCCTCACCGTCCTTGGCGACGAGCTGGGCCAGCTCCACCAGCAGGCCGTCGAGCGCCTCCCGGAAGCCGGCGAGCCGCGGGTCGGCGGGATCGGTGACCGCCGGGTTGCCGGCCCTGGCGGTGGCGAACAGCATCAGGGTGTCGGAGGTGGAGGTGTCTCCGTCCACGGTCACGCAGTTGAAGCTCGTCTTCGTCCCGGCCGAGAGGAGCGCCTGCAGCACCTCCTGCGGCAGGGCCGCGTCGGTGAAGACGAAGGACAGCATCGTCGCCATGTCGGGCGCAATCATGCCGGCGCCCTTGGCGATGCCGTTGATCGTCACGCGCACGCCGTCGATCTCGGCCGTGCGCGTCGCGAGCTTCGGGAAGGTATCGGTGGTCATGATCGCCCGGGCCGCCTCGGTCCAGGCGGCCGGCCCGTCCTCGGCGCGGGCCGCGCAGTCCGCCAGCACGCCCGCGAACCGCTCCGCCGGGAGCGGCTCGCCGATCACGCCGGTCGAGGCGACGTAGACCTCGCGAGCACCGCAGCCCGCCGCCTCCGCGGCGATCTCGACGGTGCGCGCCACCGCGTCGCGCCCGAGCCGGCCCGTGAAGGCGTTGGCGTTGCCGGAATTGACCACGAGCGCCCGCGCCGACCCGTCGGCCAGGGCGTCGCGGCACCAATCCACCGGCGCCGAGGGACACTTCGACCGGGTGAACACCCCCGCGGCCCGGGTCCCGGCCTCCAAAGCCACGTAGAGCACGTCGGTGCGGCCGCTGTAGCGGATCCCCGCCTGGGCGGTCGCGATTCGCACGCCCGGCAGGGGCGGCAGATCGGGCATCGCGGTGGGCGCCAGCGGGGAGACGGGAGGGGCTTTCGCGGACGACATCGGCTCGGGCTCCGGCAGCGCGCGGCTCAGGTCCCGCGGCGGCCCGGTGTTGCCCGCGCGACCCCGCCGGCGTCAACTCCGTGCCCAGCCTATGATCAGGCCGCCGGAGTGCTTCGCCTTTGTGCAACGGCGGCGCCGAATGCGGCGCGATGACGGCGCCGGGCTTGCGTGTGGATTGCATCCCAGCTTAGCATGCTGCATCGCAAAGCCAGCGCGAAGTCGAGTGCGGAATGCCCCCAGCCGACGACCAGACTGCCTCGAGCAGCCTTCCCCAGGGCAGCTGCTACCGGATCCAGGTTCTGGTCGTCGGCCGCCACAAGCGCTGGCGCGACGAGGTCTCGGCCCAGGTCCGGATGCTGGGCTACCAGGTCACCGCCTGCGACCGCGGCGTCGACGCCATGACGGTGCTGGCCCTGGGCCTGCCGGTGGACGTGCTGGTGGTCGATACCGCGCTCCAGGGCGGCCTGTGCTGCGCGCAGCTGGCCGTCGAGGCCCGGGCCCTGCGCCCGGCCCTGCGCATCATCCTCGCCAGCGACCCGGTCGACGCCATGGGGCCGGAGGCGTCGGTCCGCGTGCCCGACGCGCTGCTGATCCCGCGCGACCAGTTCCAGAACGGGATGATCGCCACGACCATGCGCGAGGCGCTGGCGAGCCGCGCCGCCTGAACTCCGGCGCGAGGCCTGATCGACCCGGACGGCCCGCGAGCCGAGGGTCTGCGCGACCCGTCGATCGAATCGCGGCCGACGCGCTTCAGGCCGTCGCCATGTCTCCCCGAAGGTCGGGACTGTAGCGCGGGTCTTCCTGCCCGATGTCAGCAACGCGGGCCGGACCGTGCCGCAATGCAAGTGCATCGCCCGCGTGATCCAGCGCGAGCGTGTACCGCGCGAAGTCTCGACGCCGCTCGGCAGCGGACACGCGCAGGGCGAAGCTTCCGGGCGGACCGGGAGGCGCCGTCAGAACTGATCCATCGCGACGAGAACGCACCGATTGCCGTTTGCTCGCGCAGTCCGGCAGGTTTGGTCACCTCCAGCGCCCGAGATATCGGGTCTGTCTCTAAATATTGTCGTCTATCATCTATAATACAAGTTGAACTTGATCGCGCGACACGATGTTGTCATGATCGTATCGTCTATCGTAAGGCCGAAAGTCTGGCCTCTTCTGTGGAAGATACGTCTGTGAGAACTGGGATACGCGCTCGTCTCTACGCGGGATTTGCGATGCTCGTCATGATCACGGGCATCATCGGCGCATTCGCGATCTACCAGCAGGCTGTCATCGGCGCGGACCACGCGCTTCAGGAGCGCGTGGAGCGGGGGGCGCAATCGGTCCTGATGATCGACGGTCACGCCGCACGCCTCGTCGGGACGGCCGAACGGTACCGGCTCCAGCCGGATCCCGACCTGATCGCCGCGATGGAGCAGGCCCGGCAGGCGATCGAGCAGACCTGCGACCGGTACTTCTCGCTGGCCATGACGGACGGGGGGCGGAAGCTCTACGACGACGTGCGGGAGGCCGCCCGCGCCATGAAGCCGGAGCTGGAACGCCTCGCGGCGTCGGGGGCGAGCCTGCGCGAGGCCAGGACGAAGCTCTACGAGACCGGCAACGCGCTCACGAACCTTCTCGCGAGCCTGCTCGCGGACGTGCGCGCCCGGGCCGGCGAGGCGATGCTCGCGCGTGTCGAGCACGTCGAGAACGCCGTCCTGCGGTCCCGCATCGCGTCGGCCCGCTTCGTGATCGGCCTGGACGCCCATGACCGCGACGCCTTCGAGCAGCGGGTCGAGCAGGCTCTTGCGGCCCTGGATGCGTTCAAGGACGCGCAGGGCGGCGCGGTCTTCGGGCAGCAGGTCAGGTCCGTCCGCGACGCGCTGATCGCCGCCGCGGCCGGCTTCCGCACGTACGATCGGGCGGTGGCGTCGGCGAAGGCGACGTTCGAGACCGGGATCAAGCCCCACGCCGACGCGATCGACCGGCTCGGCATCGCGCTGCGCGACCGGATCGTGGCCGCCGGCGAGACGATTTCCCGGGAGACCGCCCTGGCGGCGAGGCGGGCCCGGTACATCCTGATCGGCCTGGTCGCCGCGGCCCTGCTCCTCGGGGGTATCCTGGCCTTCGTGCTGGCCCGCAGCGTCATCCGACCGGTCGCCGGCATGACGGAGGCGATGACGCGGCTGGCCGAGGGCGATCTTCAGGTCGCGGTGCCGTACCGCGCGGCGACCGACGAGATGGGCGCGATGGCCAAGGCCGTCGACGTCTTCCGCCAGAACGCGGTCGCGCGGGCGGAGCTCGAGGCGGCGCAGGCCGCCGAGCGGGAGGCCCGCCTGCGCCGGGCCGAGCGGGTCGAGCAGCGCGTCCACGCCTTCCAGGCGAAGATCGCCGCCTCGCTCGACATCGTCACGGCGGCGACCAGCGAACTCGACGCGACCGCGCAGGCGATGACCCGGGTGGCCGACAACACCAACAGCCAGGCCGTGACGTCGAGTTCGGCCGCCGCCCAGACCTCGGCCAACGTCCAGACCGTCGCGGCCGCCGCCGAGGAGATGGTTTCCTCGCTCCAGGAGATCGAGCGGCAGGTAGTGCGCTCGAACGCGGTGGCCGGTCACGCCGCCCATGAGGCCGAGGCGACCAACGCCGCCATGGCGAGCCTGCACGCCGCCGCCGAGCAGATCGGGGCCGCCGTGATGATGATCTCCGGCATCGCGAACCAGACCAACCTGCTCGCCCTCAACGCCACCATCGAGGCGGCGCGGGCCGGCGAGGCGGGACGCGGCTTCGCCGTCGTGGCCTCCGAAGTGAAGGAGCTCGCCGCCCAGACGGCGCGGGCGACCGAGGAGATCGGCGGCCAGATCGCCGCGATCCAGGCAGCCGCCGGGCAGGCCGCGGAGGCGATGGCGCAGATCGCCCGCACGATCGCCTCCGTGAACGAGATCAGCGGCGCCATCGCGGCGACGGTGGTGCAGCAGACGGCGGCCACCGGCGAGATCTCGCGCAATGCCGGCGAGGCGGCGCGGGGGACGGAGGGCGTCTCGGCCAACGTGGCGCGCGTGCTGGCCGCCGCCCGGGAGGCCGGGAGCGCCGCCGCGCAGGTTCAGAGCGCGGCGGCCGAACTGGCGACGCAGTCCCTGACGGTCAAGCGCGAGGTCGACAGCTTCCTCAGCGACATCCAGGCCGCGTGAGCGACCGGTCTAGATGGCGGCAGCGGGGTCGCTCTCGTCACCGTCGCCGTCGCGGCTCCGCCGGTCGCGCGGCCGCCGGTCCAGGAACGAGCGGCCGATGGCGCGCAGGGGCGCCGTCAGGCGGCGAACGTCCTCGGCCCGCTCCATGATGCGCTCGCCGTTGCGGATCTCCTTGTCGAGCCGCGCCATCGTCCGGGCGAGCGCCGGATCGTCGTCGTCCAGCCAGACCTGGGTCACGCGGGCGAAGGCGATGACCACGCCCTGCAGCTTGAGCTGCCCGAGCGACCCCTCGGTGTCGATCCCAGCCGCCGCCAGCATGTAGCGGTGCGAGTTCAGCATCACGCCGTTCAGCGCCAGCATCGAGAGCGGCTCGCCCCGGAGCGCGTAGGCGATCCGGCGCAGCGCCGGCTTGTAGGGCTCCATGGCGTCGAGGCGGCGCATCAGCACGTCGAACAGCCGCTCGCGGGTCGGCTCCTCCTCGAGACCCGTGAGATCGCCCTCCAGAACCTTGCGGTCGATGATGCGGGTCAGCCCGCCGAGAACCGCCCCCTTCGACGGGAACAGGTCGCGCAGCTCGGCGAGCGTCAGGCCCGCCTCGCGGGCGATGTCGCTGACCTCGATGTCGTTCCAGGGCTGCTCGGCGGCGAGGCGCATCAGGGCCTCGACGGCGGCCTCCCGGGGCGACAGGTTCGGCGCCCCGCCCTGCGTCCCCGAGTCGTCGGCCCCGGTCTTGTCGCTCTCCTGCGCGACGCTCGCGTGGGCAGCGCTCTCTCGGGCAGCGCCTTCCTGCGCGTCGCCCGCCTTGGCGGGGCTCGCGGCCTTGCGGGGCCGCTTCGAGGGGGCTTTGCTGTCGGTCATGGATCGGTCGCCCGGTCTGATCGGTCGTGTGGCCTCATGTAGGCGGGCGGGCCGCGAAGGGCAGGTCCGTCGCGCGGCCATGCCGCACGGACGCCGCCCGATGTCAGCCCTTGATGCCAACGCCCGATGTCAGCCGGACAGTTCCCCCGCCCGCCGACGGGCCGCGGCTACGGCCTCGCGCATCAGCGCGCCGAGGCCGTCCTCCCGCATCAGCACGTCCAGGGCCGCCGCGGTGGTGCCGCCGGGCGACGTGACGTTGCGGCGCAACTCCGCCGCCTCGGCCGGGCTGGCATCGAGGAGCGCGCCGGCTCCCGCCACGGTCGCCCGGGCGAGGCGGCGGGCGACGTCGGGCTCCAGGCCGGCCGCGATGCCGGCCTCCGCCAGCGTCTCGGCCAGGAGGAAGACGTAGGCCGGTCCGGAGCCCGAGACTGCCGTCACGGCGTCGATCTGCGCCTCGTCGGCGAGCCACGCCACGGCGCCGTTGGCCGCGAACAGGGCCTCCGCGGCCGCCCGCTGCGCGGGGGTCACCTCCGGACTCGCACAGGCACCGGTGGCGCCCCGGCCGATGCTCGCCGGCAGGTTGGGCATCGCCCTGACGATCGCCCGCGCCCGCGGCAGCCGGCCGCGGAGATCCGCGACGGTCTTGCCCGCCAGGATCGAGACGAGGAGCGTGTCGCGGCCGATGAGCCGATCGAGCCCGGGGGCCGCCGTGTCCAGGCCCTGCGGCTTGATCCCGAGGACCAGGACGTCGCCGGGCTCGGGGTCGGACGGGTTCAGGGCGATGCCCCGCTCGGCGCAGAGATCCACGATCGGGCGCACGGGCACCGGGTCGATGATGGTGGTGCGTCGGGGATCGAGGCCCGCCTCCAGCCAGCCCGCCAGCATCGCGCCGCCCATCTTGCCGGCCCCGGCCAGGACCAGGGAGGCGGGCATCCGCGCCGTGGAGGCGCCGGGGGCGGTCACGCCTCGCCTTCGGTCTCGAACAGGACGGCGTCGAGGGCCTCGCGGGCGCTCTTGCCGGCCCAGAGGACGAACTGGAACGCCTGGAAGTAGCGCTCGCAGGCGTCGACCGCCGTCTTCATCATCGTGGCGCATTGCGGGTGGGTCGGGACGGCGCCGCCGGTCAGCAGGAGCGCGTGCCGGAACATCACCACGCTGTCGGTCGTCCAGAGGTCGAAATGGCCGACCCAGAGCTGCTCGTTGATCAGCGCGATCAGGCGCATCACCTCGGTGCGCTGCCGCTCCGGCACCTTGAGGTCGAAGGCGCAGGCGACGTGGAGCGCCTCGACGTCCTCGATCCACGTGAAGGCGACGTTGTAGTCGGTCCAGCGACCGGGGCTCGTGACCGACATCTCGTCGGTCTCGGCCCGGTCGAAGATCCAGTCGCGCAGGGAGGCCAGCCGCTCGACGACGTCGAGCGGATGCTCGTTCCGGTCCGGGTCGTGGAAGTCGACGTTGAGAAGCGGCATGACGATCCAAAAGGACGACCCGGACGAGATCCGGCCCGACGTGGCGGTGACGCGAAACCGGAGCGCGAGAACACTCCGAGAACTGGAACGACCGGCAGATCTAGGCCGGCGGTGACGCGATCGACTGTCGAAGCTCTGCGGACATCGCCCCGCAGCCCCCGAATCACCCTATGCCCGACTATAGACCGGCCGTGACTCGCGACACAAAGTGCAGGTCACATTCAGTGAACAGGAAACCGGATCGTCGACACCGCTTCCTGTGTAAAAGCCCGCGGCGTTGCCGCGGAGACTCAGACCACCTCGCTCAGGCCCGCGGCGCCCGCTCCGGCGCTCCCGGATCGCGCCTCCAGGGCCGCCACGCGGGCCGTCAGGGCCTCGTTCTGCGCCTGGAGCTGGGTCACGAGGTCGCGGAGCACGTCGAGCTCTTCGCGGGAGGCGATGTCGAGGTCGCGGACGACGCGCTCGAGCTGCGCCCGGACCACGGTCTCGGCCTCGCGGCGGACGCCCTGGGCGGCGCCGGCGGCGTCCGTCATGAGGCGGGCGAGGTCGTCGAACAGTCGATTGGAGGGGGGCATCGGGGTCTCCCGGATCGGCCGGCTGCCGCGGCGGCCGCCTGACGGCGCGATTCGAGACGACGAGATAGGAATCTTCGGAACGGGGAGCAACGCCCGGTTCCGGCCGGGCGAGCGGAGCGGGGCCGGAAGACCCCACTCCGCCGTTCAATCACATGCGGTGCATGCGGCGGTGCATGCGGTGATGCATCATCCGGCGCTCCATGCGGCGGTGCATCATGCGCCGCTCCATGCGGCGATGCATCATGCGCCGCTCCATGGGAGTCATCCGGACATGCGTCACCGCGTCGGGCGCCGACAGGGCGCCGGGCATCGCGGGCGCGGCCGAGGCCGGCTGGACGAGGGCGGCGCCGCCGAGCGAGGCCAGCACGGCGAAGGCGAAGGTCAGTTTCCTCACGAGGAGACTCCAGTTCTCTGAAGGCCGGGCTCGGCGCCCGGTTCATCCTCCCGAATGGGAGGTGCGGAGAGTCGTCTCGTGCCGGGGGACGGCACGGCGGGTCTGCGAGGACCCGCCGCCATCAACTTCCGATTTAAAGATTCGTTTCCTCGAACGCCTTCACCCACTCGGCGCAGATGCCGGAGCGGACGATGTCGTTGCGGGTGAACTCCACCACCGGGATCGGCATCATCCGGCTCTTGACCATGTGCATGACGGTGCGCAGGCCCGAGGTCTCGCGGAGGTCCGTCTGCGAGACGTCGCCGTTGATGATGACCTGGCAATCGTCGCCGATCCGGGTCAGGAACATCTTGATCTCGTTGATCGTGGTGTTCTGCGCCTCGTCGAGGATCACGAGGCAGTTCTTGAAGGTCCGGCCGCGCATCACCTCGAAGGGGACGATCTCGATGTCGCCGGTCTTCAGGGCGATCTCGAAGGCGGCGGCGCCCATGCGTTCCTTCATGGCCTCGGTGAGGGGGGCGACCCAGGGGGCGATCTTCTCTTCCAGGGTGCCGGGGAAGTAGCCCAGCGACCGGCCGGAGGGCACGTTCGGGCGGGTGATGACCACCTTGGCGATGCGGCGCTGGCGGAGCTGGTCCGCCGCGCGGGTGCCGGCGATGAAGGTCTTGCCGGTGCCGGCGGGCCCCAGGACGATGACCTGCGGAGAGCGGGCGAGGGCGTCGAGATACTCGGCTTGGCGTTCGGTGAGCGGCTGGATGGGAGCGAGATTGCGTTCTTCGTCGAAGCGTGTGCGATGAATGCGGGACGTGCGGTCTTCAACCAGTTCAAGTCGTGCGCGGCGTCTCTTCATGGATGTACACTCCAACGGGACTTGCCAACCTGGGTCTGTCTCTGAACTGCCGTTTACCTGCTTGCTCCCGGTTCTACTCGCTTGCGGAACTTAATACCGGCCCAAGGCCGAAGGTTCCGCCCCGCGCTCGTCCGCCTGTGGAGAGCGTCACGACGTTCCGTGCGCGGCCGAATACGCGATGCAACTGGCGCACCAGTGCGATTCGCGCCCGACGATTGCGCGCCGGGTGTGACTAAGGGGTGACGGTCGGTGGAAGGGGCTTCGAAAAAGCCGCGCGGCTGGCGCGGATACATCAGGTTCGGGACGGTGGTGTCGCGGTAACGCGGCATCCGGCACGGTCGCGATCCTCCCCGCCCGCGCGGGCGAAGCCGGCCGACCCTGCCGCCCTGACACGTCCGGGCTTGGTCGGCGGGACTAGCTCGATCCGGCCTGGACGAAGCTGTCGAGGACCATCTTCCGGCCGGCCTTGTCGAAGTCAACAGTCAGCTTGTTGCCGTCGACCGCCGCGACCGTTCCGGGGCCGAACTTGGTGTGGAAGACCCGCTGGCCGCCCTGGAAGGCCGAGGGCGCGCCCGTCGACTTGGCGATCAGCTCGCCCTCGATCTGGCGGGGGCCACCGGACTGGCCCCCGGACCGGCCGCCCGGGCCCGCCGAGCGGAAGCCGCCTCCGGACCCCGATCCAAACCCGGACCGGCCGCCCGGCGCGGTGTTGGCCTGCGCGCGCTGCCAGCCCGGCGTGCCGTAGCTCGATCCGAACGGCGTCGGGTTGCGGTCGAACCGCGAGGCGCCGGCGGAGAAGTGCGCCGGGGCCTCGACCACGTCGACCGCCGTCTCGGGCAGCTCGTCGATGAACCGGGACGGGATGGTCGAGGACCAGAGCCCGTGGATGCGCCGGTTGACCGCGAAGGACAGCTTCGCGCGCTTGCGCGCCCGGGTCAGCCCGACATGGGCGAGCCGCCGCTCCTCCTCCAGGCCCGCCCGGCCGCTCTCGTCGAGCGCCCGCTGGTTCGGGAACAGGCCGTCCTCCCAGCCGGGGAGGAACACGGTGTCGAACTCGAGCCCCTTGGCGGCGTGGAGCGTCATCAGCGAGACCCGCTCGGCGCCCTCCGCCTCCGAGGCCTCCATCACCAGGGAGACGTGCTCCAGGAAGGCCGCGAGGTCGGGGAACTCCTCCATGGAGCGGACGAATTCCTTCAGGTTCTCCAGCCGGCCGGCGGCGTCGGCGGAGCGGTCCTTCTGCCACATCTCAGTGTAGCCGGACTCCTCAAGGATGGTCTGCGCGACCTCGCTGTGCGGCTGCGTCTCCGCGAGCCGCGCCCATCGCGAGAAACTCTCGGTCAGCGCCCGCAGGGTCGAGCGGACCCGGGGCTTCAGCTCGTCGGTCTCGCACAGGCGCGCGGCGGCGATGCGCAGAGGCAGCCGGTTGGCGCGGCCGTAGGTGTGGAGCTGCTGCAGGGTGGCGTCGCCCAGGCCGCGCTTGGGCGTGTTCACGATCCGCTCGAAGGCGAGGTCGTCGCTGACGTTCACGGTGGCGCGCAGGTAGGCCAGCGCGTCGCGGATCTCGGCGCGCTCGTAGAAACGCGGGCCGCCGATGACCCGGTAGGGCAGCCCGAGCTGGACGAACCGGTCCTCGATCTCGCGCATCTGCGCCGAGATCCGCACCAGCACGGCGATCTCCGACAGGGGATGCTGCTTCGACTGGAGGGACTCGATCGACTCGGCGAGCATCCGCGCCTCCTCTTCCGAATCCCACGCGCCCGTCACGGTGACGCGCTCGCCCGGCTCGTCGTCGGTGCGCAGGGTCTTGCCGAGGCGGCTCTCGTTCCTGGCGATCAGCCCGGAGGCGGCGGCCAGGATGTGGCCCGTGGAGCGGTAGTTGCGCTCAAGGCGCACCACCACAGCGCCCGGGAAGTCGTGCTCGAAGCGCAGGATGTTGTCGACCTCGGCCCCGCGCCAGCCGTAGATCGACTGGTCGTCGTCGCCGACGCAGGCGATGTTCTTCCGGGACTGCGCCAAGAGTCGCAGCCACAGGTACTGGGCGACGTTGGTGTCCTGGTACTCGTCGACCAGGATGTAGCGGAACCGGTCCTGGTAATTGGCCAGGACGTCGGGGTTCTCCCGCCAGAGCTTGAGGCAGAGCAGCAGGAGATCGCCGAAATCGACGGCGTTCAGCGTCGCGAGCCGGGCCTGGTAGGCGGTGTAGAGGGCGCCGCCCTTGCCGAACGCGAAGGCCGAGGCCTCGCCCGGGGGCACCTGCTCGGGGCCGAGGCCGCGGTTCTTCCAGCCGTCGATGGCGTGGGACAGGGCCCGGGCCGGCCAGCGCTTCTCGTCGACGTTCTGGTCGGCGATGACCTGCTTCATCAGCCGGAGCTGGTCGTCGGTGCCGAGGATGGTGAAGTCGGATTTCAGCCCGACCAGCTCGGCGTGGCGGCGCAGGATCTTGGTGCCGATGGCGTGGAAGGTGCCCAGCCACGGCATGCCCTCGCCGGCCGGCCCGATCAGCGCGCCGATCCGGTGCTTCATCTCCCGGGCGGCCTTGTTGGTGAAGGTCACCGCCAGGATGTCGAAGGGGCGGGCCCGGTTGGTGGCGATCAGGTGGGCGATGCGGGTGGTCAGCACCCGGGTCTTGCCGGTGCCGGCCCCGGCCAGCACCAGGACCGGGCCCTCCGTGGTCTCGACGGCGCGGCGCTGCTCGGGGTTGAGGCCCTCGAGGTAGGCGGCCGCGTCGCGCCGGAGGGCACCCATGGCGCGGGCAGCGATGGACGTGGCGGGCGCGCCGTCCCCGGCGGGTTGCGGATGCGGGCGGTTCTGCATCCCGCTTCCCTGGACCAAATCGCGAACGGCGTCGAGGCCGTTCGCGCCGCGGCGGGGGCGCGGAGCCATGAAGCGCGGCTGTCCGCGCCGGGGTGATCCGCGTCCTTCGGGCTGGTCGCGCTCCGCGGCCGGCCGCGCGATCCGGAGGCCGCGGGCCCGGGATGCCCGAGGAACCTCGCGCGTGCCCCGACCGCCGCTCGGGACCGTGGCATCGCCGCTGGCGCCCCCGGCGGCTTATCGTGCTATGGCCGTGGCGACTGACTCGCGGGGGCACGCGGGGCACGGCGGCCCGGTGAGGTCGCGGCCTCGCGCAGAGATGGTGCGGAACGGGACCATTGCGTGATCTTCTGACCGCGCTGGCGTGCGCCGTCATCCTGGTTCTCGTGGCGGCGCTCGCGGTCCCGCCCTTCGTCGACTGGCAGGCCCATCGCGGGCTCGTCGAGCGGGCGCTCGCCCGGTCCCTGGGCGTTCCGGTCCGGACCGACGGCCGGATCGAGGTCCGCCTGCTGCCCTCGCCGCGGCTGCGCGTCGACCGCCTCCACCTCGGCGCCGATCCGGACCGCCCGAGCCTGGATGCCCGGTTCGTCAAGGCCGAGATCGCCCTGGCGCCGCTCCTGAAGGGCGAGTTCCGCTTCACCGAGACCCGGATCGGCCGGGCCGAGATCAAGCTCCCGGTCGCCGGCCCGGACGCGCTGAAGCTGCCACCCGATTTCGGCGGGGCCCTGCGCGACCGCGACCTCGCCATCGAGAACCTGCACATCCAGCAGTTCCTCGTCACCACGCAGGTCCCCGCCACCGGGCGGACCGACCAGCTCTACGTCCAGGACCTGCGCCTGCAGGCGCCGGCCCTGGTCGGGCCCTGGCGGATCGAGGGGACGAGCGGCGGCGTCCCGTTCCGGGCGGTCAGCGGCACGCCGGGACCGGACGGGCGCCTCGCCGCCAAGATCTCCGGCGGCGGCGACGCGACGCCGCGCTTCGAGGCGGACGCGCGGTTCGGCCTCGTCCCCGCCGAATCCGGCGGCGCCCAGGTCGAGGCCGAGGGCTCCGCCCGCCTCGTCGTCGGGCCGCCGACCCAGGCGGCCGGCGCCTACCTGCCGTTCTCGCTGGCCGGCACCTTCAAGGCCCGGGGCACACAGGTGCGCTTCGAGGCCGTCGACCTCGCCATCGACCCCGGCGGCCGGGCCCTGCGGCTCGGCGGCACCGGACGGCTCGACCTGCGCCAGTGGCGCGCCGGCCTGACCCTGGACGCCCGCCGCCTCGACCTCGACGCCTTCCTGGCCTCGGCGGAGGGGCAGAACCTGATCGCCCGCGGTCTGCCGCGCTCGACGGGCAGCCTGCCGGCGATGCTCGACCTCGACCTCACGGTGGGCAGCGCCGTGCTGGGCGGCGAGGAATGGTCGAACCTCGCCCTCACCGGCACCCTGGAGCGGGCCGGCGGCCTGCTGCTGCGCCGCTTCGCGGTGACCGGCCCGGCCGAGTCCACCGTCACGGCGAGCGGGCAGGTCGAGACAGCGCCGCTGCGCTTCTCCGGCCCGGTGGCGCTCGCCGCCCCCGACTCGGAGGCGCTCGGCCGCTACCTGCGCCGCCTCGGCGCCGAGGGGCCACTCGTCGCGCTGCTCGACGGGCGGAAGATCGAGGCCGCCGCCGACCTGTCGGCCGCCGGGACCGGCCTGTCCCTGCGCAACATGCGCCTCGGCCTCGGGCCGGCGCGGATCACCGGGAACGCCCGCTACACCGCCGCCGAGGGCGCCGAGCGCGGCCGGTTCGAGGCCCAGATTCGCGCCACCGGCCTCGACATCGCCGGCCTGCCGCCCCTCGGGACGGCCCTCGGCACCCTGCGCGACACCGACCTCGCCCTGACGCTCGAGGCGAAGGACGTCCGGTTCGGCACGGCGGGCTCCGGCACGGGCACGATCGCGGCGCGGATCCAGTCGGACGGCGCCGGCCTGACGGTCGACAGCCTCGACGTCACCGACCTCGCCGGCGCCAGCGCCCGGCTGTCCGGGCAGATCGGCGCGGACGGGACCGGCCGCGTCTCCGGGCGCCTCAAGGCGCCGGCGGCGGCGCCGCTGCTCGGCCTGCTCGAGCGGGTCTGGGTGGGCGAGATCCGCCTGCTGCCCGCCTTCCTGCGGGACGCGCCCCTCGACCTCGCCGTCACCCTCGACCGGGAGGGCGGCGCGGCCGCGGCCCTGCGGACCCAGGCCCGGGGCAGCGCCGGCGGCGGCACCCTCGACCTGACGCTCGCGAGCCGCGGCACGCGGATCGAGGGCGGCACCGCCACCCTCACGGCGCCGCGGGCCGGACCGTGGTTCGGCCGCGCCGACCTCGTCGGCCTGCAGCAACCTGCCGAGCTTCGGCTGACCGCCGAGCGGCCGGACGGCCAGTCCCTTGCCCTGACGGCGAGCGGCACGGTCGCGGGCCTGCGCCTCGCCACGGGCCGCCCGATCCTGGTCGGTCCCGACTTCGTCCCCACCGGCGGCACGCTCCGCGCCGAGACGGCCGATCTGGCGCCGTTCCTGACGCTGGCCGGCGCCGCGACCCTGGCACCGGGGGCGTGGCCGGCCGACCTCACCGTCACGCTGTCGCGGCAGCAGGGCGAGGCCGCCGCCGCGCTCGCCGGCACGGTCGCGGGCGCGGGGGTGAACGGGACGCTGCTGCGGTCGGCAGGCGGTGCCCTGCACGGCCGCCTCGCCCTCGACCGGCTGTCGATCCCGCAGCTCGCGGCCGCCCTGGTGATCCCGCCGGGGGCGAACGGCGCGTTCGGCCCGCCGACCGCCCACCCGGCCCTGTCCCTCGACGCCCGCGTGGCCAGCCTGGATCTCGGCCGCGGCCTCGTCGCCACCGACGCGACCGCTGCCCTCGGCCTCGCCGACGCGGGCCTGACCCTGCGCGACCTGACCGGCAAGCTCGCCGGCGGCCGCCTCGCGGGCTCGGTGACGATCGCCCGGCTCGGGGCCGGCGCCTCGGTCTCGGGCTCGGGCAGCCTCGACGGCGCGGCGCTCCCCACCCTGGCCGGCGGCCCGTTCGGCGGCCGCCTGAGCGCCGACCTGCGCTTCGCCGCCACGGCCGAGACCCTGCCGGGCCTCGCCGACAGCCTCTCGGGCAGCGGCGCGCTCACCCTGACGGACCTGAGCCTGCCCGCGGCCGATCCCGCGGCGCTCGGCCGCGCTCTCGCCCGCGCGGCCGAGATGGACGACCCGCTCCGCGAGGGCCGGCTCCAGGCGCTCGTCACCGAGGAACTCGCCCGGGGCGGCGCGCAGGCGCGTGGATCCGCCCAGGCCGCCGCCACGATCGTGGGGGGCGTGCTGCGGGCCGGGCCGTTCGACCTCGATCTCGGGCCGGCCCGCTGGGTCGGCACCGTCGGCTACGACCTGCGCGCCGGGCGCCTCGACGCCCGCGGCACGCTCGCGGGCGGCCCGGTGCCCCGCGGCTGGAATGCCGGGCCGCCCGCGGTCCAGTTCGGCCTGACCGGGCCGCTCGGCGCGCCCGAGCGGGTGCTCGACGTCGGCACCCTGTCGAACGGCCTCGCGGCCTTCGTGCTGCAGCGCGAGCTGGAGACGATCGAGCTGACCGAGGCCGACCAGGTGGAGCGGCAGCGCCGCCGCGCCCGGATCGAGATGGATCGGGCCCGCGCGGCGGCCCTCAAGGCCGCGGCCGAAAAGGCCGCTGCGGACAGGACTGCCGCCGACATGGCCGCCGAGGAGGCGGCGAGGCGGCCGCGCAACCCGGAGGAGGGTGCTGCCCAGCCACCGGCGCCGGCCGAGGCCCGGCCGTGAGGCCGGCCGCGTCCTGAGGGCGGGGGTGGGGCTGGCCAGCGTGACGGCCTCAGGCGCAGCACCCCGTGGAGCGTCGCGCCCGCACGGGAGGCGGCTCTACGCCTTCCCCACCGCCATGAGCGCGAAGGCGTAGATCAGCGCCACCTCCTCCAGCCGGTCGAACCGGCCGGCGGCGCCGCCGTGGCCGGCCTCCATGTTGATCCGCAGGAGCACCGGCCCGCCGCCCGTCATGGTGGCGCGCAGCCGCGCGACCCACTTGGCCGGCTCCCAGTAGGTCACCCGCGGGTCGGTCAGCCCGCCGAGCGCCAGGATCGCCGGGTAGTCCTTGGCGGCGACGTTGTCGTAGGGCGAGTAGGACAGGATCGTCCGGAAGGCGGCCTCGCTCTCGCCCGGGTTGCCCCATTCGGGCCATTCCGGCGGCGTCAGCGGCAGCTCCGCGTCGAGCATGGTGTTGAGCACGTCGACGAAGGGCACGTCGGCGACGATGCCGGCGAACAGCTCGGGCGCGAGGTTGGCCACAGCCCCCATCAGCATCCCGCCCGCCGACCCGCCATGGGCGACGATGCGTTTCTCGGACGTGTAGCGCGCGTCGATCAGAGCGCGGGCGCAGGCGATGAAGTCCGTGAAGGTGTTGGGCTTCTTCTCGCGCTTGCCGTCGAGGTACCAGCGCCAGCCCTTCTCGGTGCCGCCGCGGATATGGGCGATCGCGTAGACGAAGCCGCGGTCGACGAGGCTCAGCAGGTTCGTGCGGAACGCCGCCGGCATCAGCGTGCCGTAGGAGCCGTAGCCGTAGAGCAGCAGCGGCGCGCCGCCGTCGAGGGCGAGGTCCCGGCGGTGCAGCAGCGAGATCGGCACCTGCTCGCCGTCCGGCGCGGTGGCGAAGAGCCGCCGGGTCACGTAGGCGGCCGGGTCGTGGCCGCTCGGCACCGCCTGCCGCTTGCGCAGGAGCCGGGTGCGGGTCGCGCAGTCGTAGTCCCAGGTCTCCGACGGGGTCGTCATCGACGAGTAGACGAAGCGGATCGTGGCCGTGTCGAAGGCGAGCCCGGCCCGCAGGCCGAGGGAGTAGGCCTCCTCGGCGAAGGCGACGACGTGCTCGGTGCCGTCGGCGAGGTCGCGCACCACGATCCGCGGCTTGGCGTTCTCGATCTCCAGCCGGACCAAGTGGCCGGCCAGCAGGTGCAGGTGGCGGATCATCACGCCGGGCCGGTGCGGCACGAGGTCGGTCCAGTTGGCGCGGCCCGGATCGTCGAGCGGCGCGGTGACGATCTTGAAGTCCTCGGCGCCGTCCGCGTTGGTGCGGATGAACAGGCGGTCGCCGCGGTGCTCGACGCCGTAGATCAGCAGCGGCGTGCGCGGCTCGACGAGGCGCAACGGGGCGTCCTCCGCGTGCCGGTCGAGCAGCCGGACCTCGGAGGTCTCGTGGTCGCTCACCGTCACGTCGAGGAAGGCGCCGGACTGCGTCTTGCCGATGTGGACGAAGTAGCCGGCATCGGCCTCCGTGTAGACGGTCTCGTCCTCGCTCTGCCCCGTGCCGACGCGGTGGCGCATCACCTTGGCGGGGCGGTGGTTGGCGTCCACCGCCACGTACCAGAAGCTCGCGCCGTCCGCGGCCCAGACCGCCTCGCCGGAGGTCGCCTCGACCCGGTCGTCGAGATCGAGGCCGGTGGCGACGTCGCGCACCCGGATCGTGTAGAGTTCCGAGCCCTTGGTGTCGGCGCTCCAGGCGAGCCGGGCGTGGTCGTCGGAATGCACCGCGGCGGCGATCTCGAAGAACGGCAGGCCCTCACCCTCGCGGTCGCCGTCGATGAGGATCGTCTCGTCCGGGTCCAAGCCCGACTCGGGCACGTCGGGTGATGTGGCCGGCCGCCGGCAGATCAGCGGGTGCTGTCCGCCCTCGCGGTGGCGGGTGTAGTAGGCGAAGGGCCCATCCGGCTCGGGGACGCCGCTCTCGTCCTCCTGGATCCGCCCGCGCATCTCGGCGACGAGCTGCCGCCGGAGCTCCGCGCTCCCGGCGAGCGCCGCCTCGGCGAAGGCGTTCTCGGCGCTCAAATAGGCGGCGATGTCCTCCGGCAGCGCGGCCGGGTCCTTCAGGACCGTCTGCCAGTTCTCGGCCTTCAGCCACGCGTAGTCGTCGGTGATCTCCTGCCCGTGGACGCTGAAGCGTCGCGGCCGGGCCTCGGCCACCGGCGCGCCGGTCCTGTGAGCGAGCAAGCCGTGGCCGATCTCCGTCATCATCTCTCCCGTCGGGTCCCGTCGCGCGCGGGTGTCGCGTCCGGGTGAGGGGATGTGTCCCGCCGGGCGCGCGGATGCAAGGCATCCGGGGGCGCGGCCGTGGCGGGCGGCGCGTATCGCCGGCCGAGACGGCGCGGCCGCGGGACCGGGGCCGATCCGTTGCTTTCCGGCATCGGTGGCGCGGGAAACGCTCCGGCCGACAACGCGATCCGCCGGCGCGGTCCCGCGCCGGAGCGGCGTCCGGAGCCGCGCCGGGGCGGCCCGATCGTGCGGTCTCGGCGAAGGCCCCGAACCCGCCAGGGACTTGGCGCAGCGGCCGATTTCGGCCTCAACGCGGCACCGGAACGCCGCGGGTGCGCCACAGATCCTGACAAGTCGAGCCGAGCACAGGCCCGAGAAAATCGCTCTGGGATTATCCGGCTCCGCGATCCGTCCGACATGAAGGGGGACTTGCGGATGGTGGAATGGCCGATTCGATGCATGTTTTGTGTGCGGAGTACCGGAAACATCGTGCGAAGCGGGGGACAAAGGGCGTACTGGCGGGTGTTGCGGGGTTGCTGAGTCTGCCGGTGGAGGCGGCGGAACTTCCCGATCGGCGAAAATCGCAGCTCATCGAGCACGTGCGGATCTGCTCGGCCTACGGCCAGGCCTTCTTCTTCATCCCCGGCACCGATACCTGCCTGCGCCTCTCCGGCCGCGCGCGCTACGAGTACGCCTACCAGCCTTCCTACAGCCGTTCGGGGAGCGCGACCGCCACCCCAGGGGATTACAGCGGCTACCAGGGCCGCCTCCGGATCAACCTCGACGCCCGGTCCCAGACGTCCTACGGCACCCTGCGCGCCTTCCTCCGCCTCGACGCCGGGAGCCGGACCGGTTTCGCCACCATGCATGCCGGCGCGCTGAACCGGATCGGTGGCGCCTTCCCGGCCCTGGGCGTCGATCAGTTCGGGCGGGCCCAGCAGCAGTTCAACGTCGACAAGGCTTTCATCCAGTTCGCCGGCATCACCGCCGGCCGCGCCTCCTCGTTCTTCGATTTCTACGCTCACGACTTCGAGTTCATCGTCGCCTCCATCGGCTCGGACAATCCCTCGACCAACCTCGCTGCCTACACGGCGACGCTGGGCAAGGGCCTGTCCGCATCGCTGTCGATGGAGGACCCGGTATTCCGCCGCACGCCGGTCTACGCGTCCCAGAACGCCGCGGCCTCGGCGTTCCCGAATCCCGGCGCGATCCTCTCGCCCGGGAACCCCGTCGCCCCGGTCTTCGTCGGCTACGACGCCGCCGGCCGCCCGACCGGGGTGGGCTTCGTGGACACGGTCCAGCGCAGCCGCATGCCCGACATCGTCGGCGTCCTGCGCTCCGACCAGTCCTGGGGCTCCGCGCAGCTCTCGGGGGCCGTGCACGAGGTCAACCACGGCCTGCTCAGCAGCGTCTCGTTCGACGGCACCAACCTGGGGGCGCCCGTCTCGGTGGGCAATAACCGCACCCCGGGCGGCGCGGCCTCCGCCCTCGGCTGGGCCGTTCAGGGGGGCGTGAAGATCAACCTGCCAGCGATAGCGACCGGCGACACGCTCTACCTGCAGGGCGCCTACGGGGAGGGCTCCGCCCTGTATACCGGCCTGCCGGCCTATAACGGCCCCTGGGCACAGTCGGCCACCGCGGTGCAGGGGGCGGCCTTCTCCCAGTTCTTCAGCGACGGCGTGATCAACCCCTTCACCCAGCGCCTGGAGCTGTCGACGAGCTACTCGTTCACGGCGGCGATGCTGCACTACTGGACGCCCGCGGTCCGCTCCGCCTTCTTCGGCTCCTACGGCGCCCTGAGCTTCGCCCGCGGCGCCCGCGCGGCGCAGGGCGCCTATTTCGGCGTGACCGGGACCGGGCCGGGCACCCCCGGCACGCGGTTCTTCGACCTGAGCCAGGTCCTGCGGGACAGCTACCGCTTCGTGGTCGGCGGCAACCTGATCTGGTCGCCGGTGAAGGAGTTCGATATCGGCGTCGAGGCGATCTACACGCGCTACGGGCCGCAGAGCGGCCGCATCCTCGACCTGGGCCGGTATCCCAACCAGAACGCGGCCTACGTCAACAACCTCGCCAACCCGGTCTCGACCGCCCGCCACGTCGACGTCATCCAGGTGCGCGCGCGCGTGCAGCGGGACTTCTGAGGGCGGCTGCGGATCCGGGGTGATCCAAGAGGGCTGGCGGCGATGCCGGCTCGGCCGGGAGCCGGTTCCGGCCTGGGGCGTTGAACCGCGGGCCGTGGCGTCGACCACGGTCGCCGGTTCGATCCCGAGGTGCCGACATGGACGCGATCCCCGATCCGCAGCCGGATCCGCAGGACGATCACCCCGCCGCTGACCTGGAGCGGGTGAACGACATCCTCGCCGCCTGGGCGGCGCGCTCCGCCACCGAGAGCGCCGCGCTGATCGACCGGTTCGAGGCGATGGGCTACGAGGTCCGCGGCAAGTCGGAGGGCGAGATCGCCGACATCCTGCACCGGCCGCCGACGCGCGCGGCCGTCGCTAGATAGCTGTGGGTTGTAGGTAAAAAAGCCTTGACCTTCTGATTTTTCCTGAGACACTGGAGGCTTCGCACGTCCGTCGTAGCACACACGGAACAAAAAATGAACATGCGAGTGAAGGGCGGCCGTTCCGCCTCCGCGGGGACGCGTCGCCGCGGCGCCGCTCCGGGGGATCTCCCGGCGGAGGCGGTGCGCCTGCTGGCGCGGCTCGGGGAGCCCGGCGCCTACGCGCGGCCCGACCCCCTGGTCGAGGACGCGCTGGTCGCCCGGCGCGGCGGCGACGGGATCTCGGTGGGGAGCGGCCGCTTCGCGGCCGCCTCCGGGCGCGCCCTGGCGGCGGCCGATCTGGCGACGTGGAACGCGGCCGGCACACGCCTGACGATCAGCGAGGCCGGGCGGGCGCGCCTGCGCCGGGAGGCCCGGCCGGGCGACCTCGCCTTCGCGAACCAGCACCGCGATCTCGCCGTCGTGGAGGGCGGCGCCGGGCCGACCCTGCGCAACGCCGCCGAGAATCCCCTGACCTGGATGGTGCGCCGACGCGACCGGGACGGCGCGCTGCTCATCGACGCGGCCGCCTTCGAGGCCGGGGAGCGGCTGCGGCGGGACATCACCACCGCCGCCCTGCTGCCGCGGATGGGCGCGGATCTCGGGGCGCCCCGGATCGACGGCGGCGGCCCGCGCGACCCGGCCTCCGCGGCCGACCACGTGATCGCGGCCCGGCAGCGGGTGCGCGGCGCCCTCGACGCGGTCGGGAGCGACCTCTCGGGCCTGCTGATCGACCTCTGCGGATTCCTGAAGGGCCTGGAACGGATCGAGGCCGAGCGCCGCTGGCCGGCCCGCTCCGCCAAGGTCGTGGCCCGCATCGCCCTGGGGCGGCTGGCCGAGCATTACGGGCTGGAACGGGAGGCGACCGGTCCGGACCGGGCCCGCCTGCGCCTCTGGCGCGGGTGAGGCCGCTCAGGCCTCGGCGGCGAGCCGGACCGCGTCGCGGTGGATGCGCTCCGCCATCGCCCGGACGCCGTTGGAGCGCTTCGACGTGACGTGGGCGCCGAAGCGGAGCTGCCGGAAAAGGTCGAGGCCGTCGGTCTCGGCGGCCTCCTGGGGCGTCTTGCCGGTGTAGAGCGCGATCATCAGCGCCACGAAGCCGCGGACGATGAACGAGTCGCTGAAGCCGTGCAGGACGAGGCGCGGCGTGCCGTCCGCCGGCTCCGCCCGCGTGTCGATCCAGACCTGGCTCTCGCAGCCGTGGACGCGGTTCGCCTCGGTCCGCTCCGATTCGGGCATCGGCGGCAGGGCGCGGCCGAGCTCGATCAGGTACTCGAGCCGCATGTCGTCGTCTTCGACGATCTCGAAATTCTCGATGATGGTGTCGATGGGAGGGAGCATGCTCGGCCGGGTCCGGAAAGGTCTGGGCCGCTATAGGCCGGCCGCGCCGTTGTGGCGACGGGGTCCGGCGCCGCGGGCGCTCATTGCGGGCCGGGGCGCGCCGCCGGCAGGGTCAGCCACAGGGGGTCGCCCGGGCTGGCATCGCCCGCGACGCTGATCTCCGCCTGGGCCGCGTAGGCGGCGATGAGGCGGGGGCCGAGCTTCGGGACGTTCGGTCGGCCCGACTCGGCCGTGTCGCTCACCTTCGAGACGATCGAGAGGCGCAGCGGCGCGGCGGCCTCGATGTCGATGGCGATGGCGCAGGCGACGTGCTCGGCGGTGGCGTCCAGGCACTCGGCCACGATCTCCGCGACGATCATGCCCAGGGCGTTGGCGGTGCGCGGCTCCACGAGACCGTTCCCCGAGCCGCCGACCTGGACGCCGATCCGCCCGGCCCGCCGGAGCTGCCCGAGCCCGGAGGCGAGGCGGTGCAGGTAGTCCTTGAGGTCGATCGACGCGATGTGCGGCGCCTCGTGCAGGTGCTGCTGCACCAGCGCGATCGCCCGGACCCGCTGGCCCAGCGCCTCGAAGCTGCCGCGGCAGGGGTCGGGGGCCGCCCGCCCGTAGAGGCCGATCAGGCTGACCATCACCTGGAGGTTGTTGCGGACCCGATGGTAGACCTCGGCCAGCAGCGCCTCCTTCTCGGCCAGCGCGTGCTCGATGTGCTCCTCCGCGTGCTTGCGGTCGGTGATGTCGAAGCAGGAGCCGAGATAGCCCTGGAACCGGCCGTCCTCCACGAGGGGGCGGGCGGTGTCGAGCAGCCAGCGGTACTCGCCGTCGTGCCGCCGGAGGCGGAACTCGACGGTGAAGGGTGCCCGCGCCTCGAACGCCTCGGCGACGATCCGGGCGTGCCGCTCGAAATCCTCGGGATGCAGCCCGCTGCGCCAGCCCAGGCCGAGCTCCGCCTCCAGGGGGCGCCCGGTGAATTCCAGCCAGCACTCGTTGTGGTGGATCGCCTGACCGGCATCGTCCGAGCGCCACATCATCAGCGGCACCACGTCGGCGAATCGCCTGAAGCTGTCGCTGAGGGCGGCGGCTTCCGCGGTGCCCTGCGCCGGGCCCCGACCAGGATCCCCCGCGGGGCCGTTGCCCAGCGGGTCTTCCGCGCCGGACCCTGGTGGCTCACCGACCATTCTGTACCCGATTCACTCTGACGAACTGCGTGAAAGGCGACGCCTGCGTGCGGATGGCGCCGGTCAACGTGTCGACCGGACGGCCGTTCCGGTCCTGAACCGCGTTCAGATCCGCCATTCACCGGGACATTAGCGGCAATACCTTTCGAGCCCGTTCAGCATCCCGCCGACGTGCGGGGCCGCACCGGGCGCGCGGACGCGGCGGAGAGCCGGTCGGGCGACCCCGGCCGAGGTCCGGCCCGCGCGCAGCCCGTGACCCGCGCGCACAACCTGTAGCTGGCTTCTGGATAACCACAGATAGTTCGTGACGCCCCGACCCGGTTGTGTCTCTTGGCAGATGATACAACCTTGAGGGTGCCGTGCTGCCTGTCCCGACCGCGACGAACGCCGCCCGCTGGCCGGTGCTCGCCGGCCTCGTCCTCCTCGGCCTGTCGGGCGGCGCCGTCGCCCGGCCGTTCTCGGAGCCCGACGACCGGAACCTCGACCGCCACGGCCATTACCGCAGCCGGGACGGGTCCGACGTCCACCGGCCGGCCAAGAGCCTCGACGGCAGGAAGCCCGCGGGCGCCACGGCCAAGTGCCGGGACGGCACGTGGAGCTTCAGCCACACCCGTCGAGGCACCTGCTCGGGTCACGGCGGCGTGGCGCACTGGGAGGGCTGAGACCGAACGATGCCTTAAGTCCTAGATCAGCCTAGAAATAGGAATTTACGCTTGACACCGGCGCGCTGCCGGGGTATCAACCAGGCACGGTCGAGACGTGTGCGGAGAGACCCCGATGTGGCCACCCCCTCCCAGCGGGGCGGACAGCCGCGCCGAGGCCCTGACGCTCCTGCGCGAGACCGACCTGACGTGCGACGCGATCGCGGCCCGTCTCGGCGTCCACCCGAAGACCGTGCACACCTGGAACGCCCGGGCCGGCTGGCCGAGGCCGCGGCAGCACCGGCCGCGGCTCCTGACGGGGCGCTGGCCGGCGGCGCGCCGGGCCGCCCTGATCCGCCTGCTGTGCACGCCTGGCGCCGATCCCGGCGACGTCACCGAGATCCTCGGTCTCGGCCGGCTCGACCCGGCGATGATGGCCACGGCCTTCGGGGCTGACCTGCCGCCGGCGGTCACCGGGCGCGGCGACCCCGCGGCCGACCCGGCGACCCTGCGGGCGCGTCTGCGCGCCCACATCGCCCGGCAGATTGCCGCCTTCGACGCGGCTCTGAGCGGGGTGGGGGCGGGCGCGGGCGACTCCGCTCGAATCCTGCGCGACCTCGGCGGCCTCAAGCGGCTCCTCGACACGGTGGATGCGGAGGGCGCGCGCGGCGCCGCGGGGGAGGGGGGCAATGGCACCGGACGCGACACCGAACTCGGCACCGGACCCGACACCGAGCCCGACCTGCCCGCCCTGCGCGCGGAGATCGCGCGACGCGTTGCTGGCTTTGTCGGCGGCCGGGCGGCTGCCTGACTTCCTCGAGACGCTGCCGCCGGACCTCCTCCGGGCGCTCGCGGGCGACTGGCTGCACCAGGCCCGGCCGGACCAGCTGCCACCGCCCGACGCGGCGCCCTGGACCACCTGGGCGGTGATCGGCGGCCGCGGCAGCGGCAAGACCCGCACCGGGGCCGAGTGGGTCGACGCCCTCGCGCGCGGCGACCCGGCCTTCGCGGGCGCGCCGGTCGGGCGGATCGCCCTGGTGGGCGAGACCCATCTCGACGTGCGCGACGTGATGGTCGAGGGACCCTCCGGCCTCCTCGGCCTGCCGGCGCGGGGACGGGCCCGGCCCACCTGGTCGCCGAGCCGCCGCCGGGTGGAGTGGAGCAACGGCGCCGTCGCGCTCGCCTTCTCGGCGGAGGAGCCCGACGCGCTGCGCGGCCCGCAATTCGGCGCCGCGTGGTGCGACGAGGCCGCCAAGTGGCGCCGGCCCGAGGCGGCCTTCGACATGCTGCAGTTCGGCCTGCGCCTCGGCACCCGGCCGCGCAACCTCGTGACGACGACGCCCCGGCCGGTGCCGCTGATCCGCCGCCTGCTCGCCGACCCGCGCACGGTGGTGAGCCGTGCCCGGACCCACGACAACGCCGCGCATCTCGCGCCCGACTTCCTCCAGCAGGTGGTCGGGCGCTACGCCGGCACGCGGCTCGGCCGGCAGGAACTCGACGGCGAGCTCATCGCCGACCGGGACGACGGCCTGTGGACGCGCGCGGCCCTGGAGGCCGGCCGCCTCGCCGCGGCGCCCGATCTCGGGCGGATCGTCGTGGCGGTGGATCCCCCCGCCGCCTCGGGCGCGCGCTCGGATGCCTGCGGGATCGTGGCGGCCGGGCGCGCGGGCGGGCACGCCTACGTGCTGGCCGACGCGAGCCTCGCCCGCGCCACCCCGCAGGCCTGGGCGGCCGCGGCGCTGGCGCTCTACCACCGGCTCCGGGCCGACGCCCTCGTGGTCGAGGTCAACCAAGGGGGCGAGATGGCCGCCGCCGTGCTGGGCCAGTGCGACCCCGCCGTGCCGGTGACCCGGGTCCACGCCACGCGAGGCAAGTACCTGCGCGCCGAGCCGGTCTCGCTGCTCTACGCCCGCGGGCTGGTCCACCACGTCGGCGCCTTCCCGGCGCTGGAGGACGAGCTGTGCGAGTTCATCCTCTGGCTCCTAAGATGTTCCGATTAAAGAGAATTTGTTTTACGGTTTTCCAGCGTTTTACAGCTGGGTTCTTCAGCCGTTCTGCCGAGGGTAAGGAGAGCGGCCTTGCCGCTGGCCTTCTTGTCGGCAAAGCGGCAGTACCGCTCGATCATCGCGAGGCTCATCCCGCTGATGTCCCCGATCTGCCCGACTGAGAGGCCGAGACGGCGCAGCCGGACCACAGCCGTGCAGCGCAGACCGTGAAGCGTCACGCCCGCTAGAGCTGGAATGTTCTCGCGCGCTTCGGCGAAGTGGATGGAAAAGCGCTTGCGGCTGTAGGGCCTGCCGTTCGGCTGAAGCAGGAACGGCCCGGGCCGTCGTTCCCAGTCAGCCATCTCAGCAGCCAGTTCCGGCACGATCGGGCACCAGACCTCGCGACCGGTCTTGCGCTGGCGGATCGTGAACCCGCCTTCGTCCACATCGGTCCAGCCTAGCCGCACGACATCCGAGCCGCGCTGTCCCGTATAAAGGTATAGGAACACGCCCCGACGAATGGTGCCGCTCAGCTCGTCGAGCGCTGAGGCGATCTGTGCCGTCGTCCAAGGCTTGTGGCCGCCGGTCACCGGGTAAGGCTTCACACCCTCGGTGAGGCTATCGTCGAGCTGGCCGCGGGCGCGAGCCCAGCCCGAGAGTGCTCGCATCGTGCCAAGGAAAGTATTGGCTTTGCCCTTCGATTTGGCGAAGCCATCCATGACGGCTTGCACGTGGACCGGTCGCAGTTTGGCAGCCGGCAACTCGCCCCATGCGGTCCGTGCGATACGCAGCATGCGACGATACAGCGCGCGCGTACCATCCGATAGAATTTCGGGATCGAGGAAGGCCGGTGAGGTTTCGTAGGCATCGATCAGAGCATTGACAGTGCCCGTGCCTGTCGCAGCGTCCATTCCCTGAGCTTGGCGGACTGCAATCCAAAACTCAGGGGTCTGTGGGTCGTTAGGCAGACGGATGCGTGAGCCGGCGCGTTCGGTGCCGCGCCCAGCCTGGAAGTAGTAGTACTCGCGCCCGCGCGAGATAATTTTGTGAACGCCCTTAGGGAGGGTCACGACGGCCCTCCTGCGTCTGCGTGGCATGGCGCGCGCCCTCCATAAACGGATCGGAGGAGGAACTGTCCTCGGCACCGCCGAGGTGGGCAAGCGCGTCCTGAACGTCTTGCCAGCACCACCGGACGCACCCGCGCGAGAGCGCGAGCGGTCGCGGCAGCACGCGGCGTCTGACCATCTCGTCGACTGTGCTCTCCGAGATATCGAGTTCGCGCGCGAGGCTGGCGCGTGAGAGGTACGCTGAAGGGCGAAGGTCGAGCGCCAGCCTGTTTGTCATAGCTGCGGTCCTCCTTCCTGTTGATCGGGTGGAGTGCCGCCGAGGCGCACATAGACGGCGCGCATCATCGCTTCGCGCTGGCGCATCTCGGGATGGATGTCAGCGTAGCCCTCGAACACGGATCCGGCCTCGGCGTCGGTAAAATCCTCGCCGATGCTCTCACGGGGGCCGATAACCGTAGCCTTGAGCCGCACGCCGGGGGCGAGCTGCTTCATCACGACGAACGCGGCCTGATCCGGTGTGAGGTTGAGGCTGCCGCCTTGGATGAGCTCGATCTGTTGGCGCTCCGCCTGGGAGGCGAGGCGTAGGCGGTAGGTGCGGGCGTGGTGGCGATCGAAAAACCGCCGGTCGCCCTCCACGGCGCTGTCTGCCTCTTCGGTCAGCCGCTTCATCTTCCGGCGCTGCCAGCGGTTGAGCTGCAGTGTCATCGGCCGCTCCCGTCGTTGGGGCGCATAGTCTCAACGGCTTGGCTCGCAGTGAGGAGCGCGGCGCTGGCGCACCGCAGGGCGTAGGCCAGCCCTCTCCGATCACCGATCAAAGCGAAGGCGGTGGCTGTCTCGCTGTAGGTGCGGGCGATCTCGGCGGCCTCAGCGGCAGCTTCGAATGCGAGGGCGAGGGGCGCGCCGTCTCCGGCGCGCGAGGTGGTGAGAGGCGCCGTCATGCTCGGGCGTTCCAGTGGTCGAGACGAGGGAAGGCCAACTCGGCGACCGCTGCGGCCGTAGCCGGTGGAAGGCCGAAGCGTCTGGCAAGAAACAGGTCTTGCCGAAGGGGGCGAAGCGCCGTAGATCTCTCTTCGCAAGCCGCCACAGCTGCATTCGAGAGCCCTGCCGTCGCCCCGCGATGCGCGGGGTTTCTCATGTCTGGGGTCCTGTCTGAGCGTCGGCCGCCTCGACGCGGGAGGAGCGGCCCGCGGGGCTTGCCCGCGGAAAGCGGGATCAGGCGGCGATCGGCTCGGACTTCATGCCGAGCAGCCGACGGGCGACATGCGCCGGCACGAACACGGCGCGGCCGATCTTCACCGCCTCCACATCGCCGGCCTCGATGGCGCCGTAGAGCCCGCCGCGGCTCATACCGATTGCCTCTGCGAGCGGGGCGACGCGCACGTTCTTCCCCTCTCGGATCCTGGAGAACACGTCGCCGGTCGTCTGGCGCGGTGCCGTTGCATTCGTCTTGGCCTCGGCCATTCCGTTATCGCATGCCTGCATGGGGTGCCTCCGTCGACATCCGTCTCGCGCATTTGTTCGCACAGATCTAACGGTACTGCCAGACATACGTTCTCACCCGTGTAACGAAATGTCATTGACGGGCGTAGCGTCCGTGGGTTAGCCGTACAGGGGAGACGCAGAGCGACGCAGACGACAGGAGAGGCCGATGCCAGCGAAGCTGCCGGATACCGAGGGCCGCCGTCATGCGATGGGGTTTCGGACGACGCTGGAAGGCAGGAGCCGCATTGAGGAAGCCGCTCGGCAGAGTGGACGCTCCGTCTCCCAGGAGATCGAGGCGCGGCTGGAATTCAGCTTCGCGATGGACAAGTACGAGGCCGACCTGAAGAAGAACCCGATCAGCAAGATGATCGACAGCGACACGGAGTCGATGTTCCGCAGCATGACGACTGCAGTTGGTGCCGCGATGTCGTACCTGAACAAGAGCTGGAAGACCGACGTCTTCGCTCGCATGGCGTTCAGATCAGGCGTTGAGGCCGTGATGGACACCATCTTTCTCAAGCACCCGCTCAACATAGCCGGCTCGGGCATCGAGCTGGCTGACCTCAAGAAGGCCCAGGAAACAGGGGCGCTCTACGGCCGCCTGCTTGCCGCGTCGCAGGACAATCCCGCCGTTGAGGAGTGGCTGAACCAGCGCGCTGCAGAACTTGGCTCGGCCAGCGAGTCCGATGCGGATCCTGCTGCCGAGAAGGCCAAGCTACTAAGAAATTTGGTGGGTGCTGACGCAGCGTAACCCAGCGAACCACAAAGACATCGGGGTTTTCGACTTCGTATATACATGAGCGATCAGTCCTCTACTTTCCCAATCTGGAAAGTGAGGCGCCCATGCGACCGCTCAACCTCGATACTATTCTGATCGTCCGGACCGACCGCGAGCTGCATGCGGCCCTGCATGGCGCCGCGCGGCGCGAGGGCACCACGGCCAGCGCGCTCGTGCGCAAGGCCGTCGCCGCGATCGTGGACCCCGATGGTCCGCCCCACTCGCCCACGCCTGCCGCGTCGGCGATGCCGTTGCAGGCTGCCGCGTGATGGGTCGAGCCTTCCTAATTCACCTGCTCTTTGGGCGGTGGCGTCACAGCGCCGATCGCATGCGTCAGCCGATCGTGGAGGATGCGAGCCATTTCCAGATCAAAGCGCAGACGAGCAGCAATGACCATCTGCTCTTCGGGCTCACCGCTTGGCGTGACGCCGATCATCGTCGTGCCGAGCACCACATCGAACTGGCTCCCAATCCAATCAATGCTGATGGCGCGGTTCACGACGCGGACGGGCACATGCTCGGGTTCGCGCAGCGGTACAAGTTTGGGGCTGGCGGGTTTGGGGTCGTCGGACAAGTCTTTAGCTCCATCGGTTCGGTTGGCACCGCCGATGTAGCGCGCTCGCTGGCTGTTGCCGCCGACGGCCGGCCGAGCGTCGCCATTGCGAGGGCTGCGTGATGGGCGAGGTCGACGCACCCGAGGGCGCGCAGGATGCCCCTATCGATCTGTCGGGGCTGTCCGCGCATGAGATGCAGACGCTGGCCTGCCGGACCGAACTGGCGACCCTTCTCCGGGGCATCCAGGGCGTCGCCGGCTTGGCCGCCTGTAACCTCGAAACGGGCGGCTCAGTGCAGGACCTCTGCGGTCTGTTCAGCGCCCTTGGGCAGCTCGACGCGAACGCGACCGATCTCGCTGGCCGCTACGGGGTCCTGATCTCCACCGCAGGCTCAGCCTGATGCTCGGCGCCTTCTCCCTTCTCTCGAACACAGGGGCACGCGGATGAGCGGCGGTCCTTCCTTCCTCGGTGATCTCGGCAGCTTCGATCTGGGGAGCCTCCTCGAGCAGTTGCGGATGTCCCCGCAAGGTCTCGACCCGCAAGCGCCCGCTCCCACGATGGGGCTCAGCCCGTCCCCGTCTCCGGCGCAGCCGCTCCCGATCCGTGGGGCTGGCGACGATACGTCCGGCCACGGCGTCGGCTCCGTCGACAAGCGGCAGCCGTCCATCGCCATGAACGAGGACCAGACGCAGGCACTCGAACGCGCGCAGGCTAGCCCCGCCGATGCGGCGGCGCTCGGTGGCGACTCTCCTCTTGACCGGCTGCTCTATGACCGCTCCGGCTTCGGCGGCGGCGCCAACGGCTTCACCGGCTCGGCCGACCCCTACGGCGCGCGCAACGTGCCGATGCCGCCCTCTCGGCCGTCGGATGCCGACCTGCTGGCCGCCCCGACGGCGACGGGCTCCCTATCGTCCCCGCGCCGGCCGACCGGCAGCTCGAACGTCGCTCCGGCGCCAGGGGTGACGGCAGCCGACACCGGCAACCCGGCATCAAGCAACCTGCAGCCGGTGAACAGCTTCGATCCCCTGACGGGGCAGCCGGTCTCGGGCTCGCCGAAGATGCTGCAGGCGCCCGGCATGGGTGGCCCGACGATGGGTGGCGGCCAGATGCCGACGGCCGGTGGCGCTTCGCAGGGCGGGAGCTTCCTCGAGCGGTTCGCGCAGGGCCTGAACAATCCGGCCGTCGGCAACCTCCTGCTGAACGTCGGCATCGGCCTCATGTCGAACCGCGGCTTCGGCCCCGGCATCGCCGCTGGCCTGCAGGGCTACCAGCAGAGTCAGGCGGGATCGGTGAAGTCGCTCCTCGAGCAGTACAAGCTGCAGAATGAAATCCAGGGGCAGCAGGCGACGCGGGCCTTCCTGCGGAGCAAGGGCCTGTCCCCGGCTGCCGTCGAGGCCGGCACGCTCAACCCGTCGCTCCTGACGCAGATCAACAAGGACCCGCAGCAGTTTACCGTCGGGGGCAACGTGTTCCTGGGCCGGCCGGATCAGGACCCGTCGACCTGGCAGAAGCTCGGCCCGAGCGCCGGCCCGCCGAGCGGCTACCGCCTCGCGGCCGACGGCCAGAGTCTGGAGTACATCCCCGGCGGCGAAGCTGACCCGGCTGTGAAGGAGCGGAACGCGAAGGCCGTCGCCACCGACAAGGAGCAGACGCCGCTCCTCGACATCGAGGCGCGTCGCAAGGTCGGGATCCCCGACAGCGACACCCGGGCGGCCTGGGCCGACCCGAACGGGAAGGTCACGTTCAACGATGGGCCGCCGCTGATCCAGGGGAGGCCTGGGCAGACTGTCTATGAGCGCGGCTCCCTCCGGCCGCTCCTGACGGTGCCATCGGCCAAGCCCGACGGCTACGACACGGAGACCAAGCTGCGGGGCGAGTTCTCCAAGCAGCTCGGCACCTTCGCTGACGTGCACGACGGCTACGGCCGGCTGATCGCGGCGACGAAGCAGCGGCAGGAGAACCCTGGCTCCGTCTCCCCGGCCTCCGACATCTCGTTGATCTTCGGCTACATGAAGATGCTCGATCCCGGCTCCGTGGTCCGCGAGGGCGAGTACGCGACGGCCAAGAACGCGGCTGGCATCCCCGAGCGGGTGACGAACGCCTACAACAAGGCCCTGAACGGCGAATTCCTGACGGACACCCAGCGGCGCGATTTCCTCAACCAGGCGTCCGAGCTGTACGGCACCGCCCGCAAGACCGCCGAGGGCGTGGCCGACCGCTATCGCAATCTCGCGACATCCTACGGCGTCGACCCCGGCAGGTCCGTCTACCTGCCGGACGCGCCGACCGCGCCCCGGATCGGTCAGCAGGGGCAGGCCGGTGGGGGCGCCGCGGCTCGCTTCCAGGCGCTGATGAACAGCGGCATGTCGAAGGCCGACGCCTTCGCGCAGATGCGCAAGGAGGGCCTGTAATGGCGGGCGGCATCACCTTCGATCCGGCCGAGTTCGAGGCGTTCAAGCAGGCTGCCGGCGCTCCGGCGGCTTTGGCGGCTCCGGCCGCGGGCGCGTTCGACCCTGCCGAGTTCGCGGCTTTCAAGGCGGCTCAGACCGGGGCTGATACCGGACGAGAGACCGGCGCGGCGAACGCTGCAGCTCGTGGCTTTGTCGACGGGATCCCGGTGGCGGGCCCGTACATCCTCGGCGGGATCGATCGCGCCGACGCGGCCCTGCGGTCCTACCAGGGCGGTACGGATTACGGTACCGAAGTGGCGAAGGCGCAGCGGTACAGTGCCGACATGAAGGCCGCACACCCCTACGCCAACACCGCCGGCGAGATTGCAGGCGGCATCGCCGGGACCGCGCCCCTTATCGCGGCGGCTCCCGCTGCATTCGGGGCAGGGACGGGAGGCTTTGCGGCGCGTTCGGCTGCATCTCTAGCGTCTGGGCTGGCTCTAGGTGGATCTGATGCCGCCGTGCGCAGCAGTGGGGATTTGCGCGAAATCGGGAAGGGGGCTGCGATCGGTGGCGCGTTCGGCGGTGCAGCCCCTGCCGCTGGCTCGGCTCTCGGCGCCGGGATCCGAAATTTCTACGAGATGATCGGCTCCCGCATGTGGCCTTCGAGCGGTTTCGGCCCGGCCGCGACGCGCGTACTGGCGGAGGATGCGGCCAACTCGGGCGGCGTCCCGCAGATCCGCTCCCGCATGGGTGAACTTGGATCTGACGCGATGCTGCTCGACGCCTCGCCCTCGTTCCAGGGGCAAGCGCAGGGCCTCGCCGTCCGCCCGGAGACCCGGGAGGCCGTCACGGCGCCGATCGTGTCTCGTGCCGCCGGCATGACGGACCGGCTCGCCACCGACATCAACGGAGCGTTCGGCCCGGCCGTTAGTCCGCAGACTGCGACCAGTGCCTTCGCCTCCGCGCGGCAGATCCCCAACCAGGCCATCGGCGATGCCGCGCGGGGCGCTGGTCCGATCGACACGACGGACGTGCTGGCGAACCTCGCCGACCGCCTCCGGACTGCCGAGGGACCGCAGCGTGCCGCCCTGATGCAGGCGCGGAACATGCTGATGACCGAGCACCCGCTGACTGGCGCGGCCATCCCGCAGACCAGTGCGGAGAACCTGCAGAACGCCAAGGTCGCCCTGTCGGGCATGATGGAGCACGGCGCGGAGTCGCTGGGCGTGCCGCGCGGGTCGGTGGCGCAGCGCGAGGGCGGCCTCGGCTCCACGGTAGCCGACCTCAACCGGGTCTTGCGCGACCAGGTGCCCGGCTACGGCGCGGCTAACGACGTGTCGGCGGCGCTCGCGCGGCGCATGGAAGCCGTCGAGGCGGGGTCGCAGCTTCTGCGGGGCGGGCAGGGTGCCACGCCCCCGGCCGACCTTGCTGCGCGCCTTGCCGGCATGTCTCAGGGTGAGCGGGACGCGATGGCCGTCGGCACCCGTGGGGCGATTGACCAGGCCGTCGGCACCCGTCGGAACGATCTCACGGCGATGCAGAACCTGCTGCAGGGGGAGGGCGGCTGGAACACCGCCAACCTCGCACAGGTCCACGGTCAGGCGCCGGTCGACCGCATCGTCGGGGCTGTGAACCGGGAAGCCGCCTTCGATCAGGCCAACCGTCGGATCGTGGAGGGCTCGCAGACCGCACAGCGGACCCAGGCGGCCGACCGGGTGGCACCGCGCACGACGCTCGGCAACGACATCGGCGGCACGGTCGCGGGCGCGATCGGCGGCCCTGCTGGCTGGCTAGCCGCACAGGGCGGTCGGGTGGCGCGGTTCGGCATCAATGCCGCCGGTCAGGCAGCGGACATCGCTCGAAACCGTCAGCTCGCGGATGCCGTCACCCTCACCCAGGGCGACCGGCTGAACATGCTGTTGAACGCCATCGAGGCGCGCGGGGCGATGCAGCAGCGGGCGGCGGCTCTCGGCAAGGTCGCGGGGCTCGGCGCGCAGGCAGCGCTCCTGTCTCAGTCGGAGCGGGCGCGGCCCTACTTCCCGGCTGCTCTGCCAGCCTTCGGGCGGTGACCGCGCCATGCAAAGGCAACAGCCGCGATGAAGATCACTCCGAGGATCCCGAGGAACGCAGCATCGCCGATGCGGTCTGCAATCCAATCGACGCCCTGGGGCACCGTGACGTTCAGGGCCCACCCGAGCGCCGACATCACGACGGCGAACAGGATGAGGGTGGTCAGGATCTCGGCCGTGCGGCGCATGTCGGAGAATGTGGCCCCGCCCCTCCGTTCTGTCGATAGGCGCAGGAGCGGCCTGCAGGGGTCGTCTGGCCGATCAGCAGCTAGGCCGCGTCGCAAACCCTCGAACACCGTCAGCGGGCCGGATTTGGCAACTGTGGGGCATTTCGGATGAGTGATGGTGGATATGGCGGCCTGCCGTCTCTCGCGGGCGGCGATCTCGGGCTGAGCCCGTCCATTCAGGACTGGCTTCTACAGCAGGCTCAGGCGCAGCAGCTCGCCCAGGCCCAGGCGCAGAGCGGTGTGGGCCAGGATGTGCCGCAGGCCACGCCGCCCGGCTTCACGGGCTACACCCCGCCGACGCCGCCGACCGGAGCGCCGACCGATGTCGTGCGGCCGGAAGCACAGGGCCTCGCTTCGGCGGCCTTGAGCGCGCTGGGGCCGTCGAGCGCGCAGGCAGCAACCCCGGATCAGGGCGATATCCGCAGCCGGTTCATCTCGACGCTGCAGCAGGGCGGTCTCACGAACCCGAACGGCCTCGGTGCCGTCGCGGCCTATGCCCAGCATGAGAGCCGATACAGCCCCTCGAACATCACGGGCTCTTGGTCGGACCCGAGCGAGAGTGGTCAGGCCGGTACGTCAGGCGGCATCCTTTCGTGGCGTGCCGATCGCCTAGCCAACATGCGGGCGTTCACGCGGGGCGCAGCCGACCCGGTGGTGGCGCAGGCCAACTTCCTGCTGCAGGAGAACCCGCAGCTCACGCAGGCCCTGCAGAACGCCCAGAGCCCGCAGGAGGCCAACCGCCTCATGGCGGATGCGTGGAAGTTCGCGGGCTACAACCGCTCCGGTGGTGAGAACGCCGCCAGGCTGGCGACGACTCAGGCCTACGCCAACAGCTTCGGCGGCGGCGGTGGGGGAACCTTGCCGGCGCTGGCAGCCTCACGCGGGGGCTCGATGGGTTCGACCGCCCAGCGCGGCGGCTTCGGCTTAAACGGCATCGTCGGTCAGGGCGCAGTCGTGCCGGGACAGGCTTCGGCCATGCCGGGTGTGGCCTCGCTGTCCACTCAGCCGATGGCGCTCGCGCCCGATCCGGTCGGGTTCTCCTCGGATCCGGTGGCCCAGCCCCAACAGCCGGGCAATCAGTACGCCCAGATCGGGAACGCCCTGAAAGCTGCGGCGGCAGGTCAGCAGAAGCAGGGACAGAAGGGCGGCGGGATGCAGCTCGCCCAGCCGGGGCGGCCGAGCCCCATCGGCCTGCAGCAGGCCAAGGCGATGTTCGACCCGGGCAGGTTCTACGGGGTGCTGCGCGACGCAGGGGTTCGCGGCGTCTGAGGCGTTGCCGTCGGGGTCCGAGCGTCAGATGGCCCAAGCCCTTACCGCTGTCGCCCGATCAAACCTCGCATTCTCAGGCTGTTGAGGTAGGCCCGCTGGAGAGGACACCAGAACGCGGCACCGCTCTCGCGGAGCGCCGCTGTGTCTTCGGTCTCGGCGACGTTCATGGCCTTCAGCAGCCGGTCCTGGCCGAAGCGGTCGAGCGACTGCGAGAAGAGGGCGGTTCCGATCTCCTGTAGTTGGGCCTGATCGACTGCGTAGAACGGCGCGCAGTTCCGGCCGATGAGGGTCACGCGGACGATCATCCGTGCGGCTTGGTCGAGGCGAGTAGCATCTTGAGGCAGTGCAGCTTCAGGCGCCTTTGCGGGCCCGGCGACCGCATTGCAGTTCGCGAGCACGAACATGGACAGTCCCCAGCACGCGACGGAGAGGCGGCCGAGGGCGAGAGATCGAGCATGTGCGGCCAAGCCCTTTCGCGGGGCAAGCCTCTTCTGAGGGTCGTAGGTCTGATCCTGTCGCTCGAGCATATTTTCAGGATGGCGAACATCGCGGTGGGTGTCGAGGCGCTGGCATTGGCCCTGCCGTCATCTTGCAGCTACAGGTCTGCCCATGCCCGACAAGCTCGACGCCCTCCTCGAACGCCTCAAGGCGCACCAGCGCGCTCTCATCCTGGCGATGGCCGAACATGACGGCCTGCCGGCGCAGAGCGCGATCCGTCAGGTCGCTGAGCTGGAGAACGTGATCGCGGCAGTTGAAGCCGTGGCTGCCGAAGAAGCAGATCGCGCTCGGCGGGACGGCAGACACTGATCGCCCACCCATACCGCGACATTCGACCGCGCGTTGAGTGGTGTTCTTGAGCCATAGCTAATTACAATCTTTGCCACAACCATAGACTTCATGTAGATCTAAATCGGTCTATATCTCAGCATAAATCCACGTGTAATATTTCAATCTCGTAAAATTTAGCATACTACAATTATATGACAAATTTACCTGAAATCACGTTTGGATAATACCTAACGCATATATGATCGATCGCCACAAACATCTAAAAATTCCTCGCAAATCCGCTTCTGGTCCCGGTTCGACAAATCGAACTCCGATCCAAAAGGTGCGAGGTTATGAGTACGACCGTTGGCGTCCTGATCCTAGATGAACCGCAAGATCCAAGCACAACTGCCCGTGCTGCTCTGGAGCAATTGCCCGGGGTCTGCTTGCTAGGCGAGGCCGCCTTGGAGAACGCCGCTGATGAGCCCAAGGTCGCCGTGATCTGTCTCGGCTCGGACAAGCTTGTGGGCGGGATTGAGCGCGTTGCCGGCCTAAGGAAGCGTCGGCAGGACCTGCGCATCCTACTGATCTTTGACGCGCTGACCGCTAGCCAGTCCAAAGCCCTTTTGGACGCGGGTGCTGACGCGTTCGTCGGGCGCCCACATTCGCAGCAGGAACTGAGAGCAGCGCTGCTTGCCCTTGTAGAGGGAGCGGCCTGTCTCGTTCCTCCGGAGCAGCCGGGCGCCGTGGAGTCGGGCCAGAGCTGCAACTTCGGTTTGTCGCCCCGCGAAATCGACGTCCTACGCTTCCTCTGTGCAGGCTTCAGCAACAAGGAGGTCGCCCGGCGCTTGGCACTGAGTGTGCGCACCGTGGAGACCCATCGGCTCAACCTGCGGCGCAAGACCCAGACCGGCCGTTTGAAGGACCTCGTCTCGCTCGCCCGCCAGCTCGGGCTGCCCCTCCCGTCTGCTGACGAGTGGGCCTCGCATGCCGACAAGCGGTTCGCGAAGGATGGGCGCTCTGTCGGAACTGTGACCGGCACGGAGAGGCATTCCAGTCGTGCTGACGTCACTAGCCCTGCAGAAGAGACATCCTTGAGGAAGCCTTAACGGCGTGAGGCGGTCGCTACGGATGGTGTCTGCCGCTCCCCTGTGAGTACCCTACGGCGTCGCTACGGCTTCTGACAGGCGAAACCGAACGGCAAGCGGGCCGGCCCCCTGAGGGCTCGGCCCGCGCCTTTTGGGCCAGTGTCAACTGTCACGCCGTTCCTGGTGCTTCCGCCTTCTCGGGCAAGGACCCGGAATGACAACGACGCAGCAACCCTTGAGGTCGAAACGGATCCTAGATGAAGCGGAGGCAAACGATCGGCTTGCAGCCGTGAACATCACGCGGAAGCGCTAAGAGGCTCACCCCGCGGAGAACACCATGAAGGCCCGTAGCATGCGAGCGCCCGACCCTGCGCAGCCGACGACGGTCGCCCTCCTGCGGGAGCAGTACGGCCCGCGGGTCGTCATCCCGCTAGATCGCGTGCGGGAGGATTTCTTCGATGGGATGTCGCAGGAGCACCTGCTGCGCCGTGTCAGTGAAGGCAAGCTGAACCTGCCGATCGTGCGGATCGACGCCAGCCAGAAATCGGCCAAGGGCGTCGCCTTGGCCGACCTCGCGGCGTACCTCGACCGCCGGATCGAGGTCGCCCGCAAAGAGTGCCGTCAGCTCTACGGGCAGCCCTGAACGACAACGGCGCAGCAACCCGTAGGGTCACTGCGCCGCTGGATCGGGCCGCAGAGGGGCGATAGCGGCCTTGCAGAAGGGCTACGCTCGGCGCCGCCTCCGCGAGGTGCGCCCAAGTACATCCAAAAGGATGTGGCCCGGTGGCGACAGGGATCAGCCATCGCCTGTGGACGGCGCGAACTGCCCCTGATCCGTCAAGGTTCAGGAGCGAGCGTGCTGACCTCTCTCCCGATCCGGCCTCGCCATGTTCGCCAGCCCTCACGCCTTCGTTCTCCATCACCGCGAGCCCCTCGCCGTGCTCCTGTCATCGGCCCTGTTCCTGGCTGGTGCGCTCCCGTTGTTCTGGGCGATCGGCTGAGCCTTTTAGCGGGGCAAGGATCCATCTAGCTTCACGCTATTAGAAGCCAGCCGCGGACGCTCAAGGTTTTCGGCTCATCAGCCGACGGCGCGCGCGGCTTCGCGAACCTGGCGGGTGGCCGCGTCGACCTGCTCGTTGGCCTGCGCGATCGCCGCCATGCCGCCCGCGATGGTCCCGACCCCACGCGCGGCCGTGTGCATGCTGCCGGAGATTTCCTGAGTCACCGCCGACTGCTCCTCGACGGCGGCCGCGATCGCCGCCGAGATCTCGTCGAGCGCCCGGATCGTGCCCTGGATCGAGCCAATCGCCGACACAGCCTCGCGCGTAGTCGTCTGCGTGGTCGTGATCTGGTCGCGGATCTGATCCGTGGCTTTGGCAGTCTGCTCGGCGAGCGCCTTCACCTCCGACGCCACGACCGCGAAGCCCTTGCCGGCGAGGCCCGCCCGGGCCGCCTCGATCGTGGCGTTGAGCGCGAGCAGGTTGGTCTGGNGACCTCGGTCCGGTCATCCTCCAGCTCCACGAGGCCGTCGGATTGATCTGCGCCGCCTGCCCGCTCAGGCCCTCGACGATGGTGCTGGTGTGCCGGGCCTGCTCGACGGCCTCGCCGGCCATCCGCGCCGCGTGGCTGACCTGCTGGCTGATCTCGCCCACCGAGGCCGACAGCTCCTCGGCGCCGGAGGCCACGCTCTGAATATCGCCGGACACCCGCCCGGCGAGGTCGACGGCCTCCGCGGTCCGGCGGCTGGCGCCCTCGACGGCGGTGCCGATCGCGTCGAGGGCGCCAGCCCGCTGCGCCGCGACGCGCCGGTGGCGCTCCTGGACCTGCGCGGTGATGTCGGCGGCGAACTTGACCACCTTCAAGACGCAGCCGCTGGCGTCGAG
Organism: Methylobacterium sp. Leaf361; assembly: GCF_001424445.1. Lineage (NCBI taxonomy): Bacteria > Pseudomonadati > Pseudomonadota > Alphaproteobacteria > Hyphomicrobiales > Methylobacteriaceae > Methylobacterium > Methylobacterium sp. Leaf361. The sequence continues at coordinate 154,327 of NZ_LMPY01000003.1, forward strand.
GATTGGGTTGTAGGTCGCCTGGATCCAGACGTCGCGACCGCCCTTGGCGATGCGACGGAACTCGCCGCCCGCGAACTCGCCCCGGCCTAGGCGCTCCCAGAACTCGCGGTAGCCAACCCCTGCCTGCTCGGTGGCATCCACGAACAGGCTATGGTGCCGGCCACGGATCTCCTCCAGGCGATACCCCATCGCGTCGAGGAAGTTTTGATTGGCATCGACGATCGTGCCACCGGGGTCGAACTCGATGACAGCCTGCGAGCGATGCAGAGCGGCGATCTGGCCCTCAAGGTCGAGCATGCGCAGCTTCTGCGCCGTAACGTCGGTGGCGAACTTGACGACCTTCACGACACGACCTGAGCGGTCGAGCACAGGGTTGTAGCTCGCCTGGATCCAGACATGCCGACCACCCTTGGCAAGTCGCTTGAACTCGGCGGTCTGAAATCTGCCCTGACGTAAGGCGTCCCAGAAGGCGCGGTACTCGGCGCTATCGCGATAGTCCGGTTCCACGAACAAGGCGTGATGCTGGCCGCGCACCTCGGGTAGGGTGTAGCCCATGCCTGTGAGGAAATTGGCGTTGGCCGTGAGGATCGTACCATCAGGCTGGAACTCGATTACCGCTTGCGAGCGATCGAGCGCGTCGAGTTTGGCTGCTTGATCCGCAGCCCCGCGGGTTCCGCCGAACATGATAGTACTCCTCCCAAAGCTATTTTTTCTTGTTGTTCGGATGGATCAACGGGCAACGGCGTGATCAGCCACCGTGAACTGCACCCCGTTTTGACCGGACAGGCGGCATAGCTCACGAAGGCATAGGCGTTGGCCTATGGGTAAGGCTATGTCATCCGATCCGACCGCCCCACCGGTGCNGCACCCCGTTTTGACCGGACAGGCGGCATAGCTCACGAAGGCATAGGCGTTGGCCTATGGGTAAGGCTATGTCATCCGATCCGACCGCCCCACCGGTGCACGGCGAGATCCTGTCCGGCGTTCAGCGTCGACGGCGCTGGTCTACCACCGAGAAGATCCGCCTCGTCGAGGAGAGCCAGCAGCCCGGCTCGTCCGTGTCGTTCGTCGCCCGCCGCTACGGCCTCTCGCCCAGCCTGCTGTTCTCGTGGAAGCGGCGCATGNCTCGTCGAGGAGAGCCAGCAGCCCGGCTCGTCCGTGTCGTTCGTCGCCCGCCGCTACGGCCTCTCGCCCAGCCTGCTGTTCTCGTGGAAGCGGCGCATGCTGGAGGGCGGCCATCAGGCCGTGCACGCCGACGAGGAGGTCGTCGGCACCAGCCGGGTTCGTGAGCTGGAGCGGCGCGTGCGCGACCTCGAACGYCTGCTCGGGCGCAAGACCATGGAGGTCGAGATCCTGAAGGAGGCGCTCGACCTCGCCCGCACAAAAAAACCGACCTCGCCGCTCAGCTCCTGGGGCGGTTCGACGGGCGGTTCGCGGTGAAGGCGGTCGCCGACACGCTCGGCGTGGCCCGCTCCCACCTGGCCGAGCGCCTGAGCCGCCCCGCCCAGCCGCGCGGTCCCTACCGCAAGCCCGAGGATGCGCAGCTGCTGCCGACGATCCGCGCGATCGTCGATGCCCGCCCAAGCTACGGCTATCGCCGCGTCACCGCACTGGTCAACCGGGCACTGCACTCGCGCGGCGAGGCGAGCGTCAATGCCAAGCGGGTGCTGCGCATCCTGCGGGCGAACGGGCTCACCCTCGCGCCGCACACCGCCCGGCGGCCCGGCCGCACCCACGACGGCACCGTGGTGGCGTTACGCTCGAACGTGCGCTGGTGCTCGGATCACCTCGAACTGCGCTGCCGGGACGGTGCGGTCGTCCGCGTGCTGTTTGCCATCGACGCGTGCGACCGTGAGATCATCGCGTGGTCGGCGACCACGACGGGCGTCTCGGCCGAGATGGTCTGCAACATGATGATCGCCTGCTGCGAGCGCCGGTTCGGCGCGACGAAGACCCCGCACCCGGTCGAGTGGCTGTCCGACAACGGCTCCGCCTACATCGCCAAGGAGACAGCGCAGACGGCCGCCGCGCTCGGCCTACGGCTGCTGTTCACCCCGGTGCGTTCGCCGCAGAGCAACGGCATCGCGGAGGCGTTCGTGAAGACGCTCAAGCGCGACTATGCCCGCCTTGCCATCTTGGTCGACGCCGAGACCGTGATGCGGCTTCTGCCGGCTTGGTTCGAGGACTACAACACCTTCCACCCGCACTCCGGCCTGCGCATGCTCTCGCCCCGAGAGTACCTCAGCCGGACTGCCTAAACCCGCCCCGCTGCCTGTCCGGTCAAATAGGGTGCACTCCACACCGGTCTCACTGGGGCATTGCAAGCATACAATATAATTGCCCTCAAGCATTAATTATCGGTTAAAGCCCCGCCCAATACTAATACCTGCTTTGCGGCGGCCGAAATTATCGTTCTAGTTCAACAATTACAATCTCGTGATCAGAGAAATACAACCTGAGAGTGCAATTTTAAATCTGCACGTGTAGCTTAGCTTTCGGCAACCAAGCTGCCCCACTTTGCCGCTACGCTTCATCGCGGACCGGTGGCACAAAGGGTTCCATGCCGATCCGGCCCGAGCACCGCTTCTTCTACCCGATCGACTGGGCACAGCTCTCGGCCGTGATCCGGTTCGGGCGGGCAAAAGGCTGCTGTAAGGGCTGCGGGCGGCCGCACGGTCGGATGGTCTACCACCTCGGCGACGGCCGCTGGTGGGACGCGGATGCCGGCCGATGGCGTGATGGCTGGGGCCGTCGGATCCGGATCGCTGCGGAAGCTGACATCCTCGGCCGCGCCCGTCGGACCCGGGTGGTCCTGGCCGCCGCACATTGGGACCACGACACCTCGAACAATGCGGACGCCAACCTCGCGGCCTTCTGTCAGCGGTGTCACATGATCCATGACCGGCCAGAACATCAGCGGCGGCGCTGGCGCATGCTGGTCCAGCGGAAGGCGCTCGGCGACCTGTTTAGTGGCCCCTACGCGTGAAGGTTGGTCGAGACCAATGGTGTAGGCTTGGCTATAAATTTAGGGGATCGCATGTCTGTCGATGCATTGGCGGCTACAGCAGATAGCTCGTGCTGAGATATTCTCCCGCGCCTGCTCCTGAAGGCGTATAGTCACCGGCAGAAGTGGGAGGTAATACCGTGACCAGTCAAGACGCGATTGATGCCTTAGCGCTGCAAAATCAGCGCTTTAATGACCTCATCCGCCTCGTCGACGACGGCATATGGTGGTCCTCTGACGCCGCTGCGAAGCTCGACGCGGCGGCGATATTCGTGCAGGTGGATCATATCCGCATCGCGCTTGATGAGATCACCAGACTGGCCAATCAAATGGCTATCCAGCCCCGCTCATTGTCCGCGGATACTCGGTAATCTCGGTATCAGGCTCTCGATGCGCAGCTTCAACCGCGTGGCTCTGATAGCCTCCACAGTCCGCCCAGGAGCATCCTCGGCTATGGCTTCAGCTTCGAGGTCCATAAGTAGGTCAATCAACTGCCCATGGTCCCGAAGCCCAGGGGACTGAGACATGCGGGCGATCATGATGATCAATTTTCGCATTACCGGGCATATCAACGGGCGGCTGTGATCTGCCATATCGGCCGCCTCAGATTTCAATTACCATCTCAGTCGCAACCGATATTCTTCACGGCTCTTGAGGCGGTGCCCTTGGTTGGGAGTGGCACTGTATTGGTCTTTGGGCCAAGCTTCCACAGGTCAATCGTCTGCCGTTTTTCCAGCGCCTTGATCCAAGTCGCAACCGGGATGCTCAGTGGTCCGAATTGCGCGACAAAGCGGTTGGTCGACCAGACTTCGGTGCGATGCTCGTCGCGCAGGCCCCGGGCTATTCGTTTAGCATCAGTGTCGTTGCGAGCCGTAATGGATTGTGATGTCAAAATGCCGCCGTTCTTGGCAAATTTGTTGACCTGATAGATCCGTCCGGCGTGATGCGAACGCGGTTGTGTAGGGAATTTAAGAAGCTCGGCCATAGAATTCGCCTGTCCGTTGCAGGCGGGGGTACAGGCCCTCAGCCACCGAAGCCTGTTTGAGCCGATCCGGTGATACCAGAACCCTGCGCTTTCGGAGGCGACAAAGATAGTCCTTATAGTGCCAGGGCCTCCAAGACAGGCTCGGTGTAGAAGCTCCGCTTCCGTTCGTCATACCGACCGGCCGCAGACCGTCACCGCATGGCTCGGCCAAACCTACCGCCCGCGAGACTTCCCACGGGGTCGCTTGGGCCGAAGTCGACCGCTACCCCTCGGCAGCCCTGCGATGGTGCTGAAACATGCGGATCGATGGTGAGGCTTGTCATACTGATGTCGCCGGAACGGTCCGTGTCCGCCAGGCGGCACTGTTAGGTCGATGTCAGGGAATGATTAGCGCGACCATGACGTCCGGTCCCTTGACTCTCGCGAACCTTCGCAAGGCGGGCGTCATCACCAGCCGGGAGATCGTCGCGGCGATCGACCCCTACATGTTGGATCCGGCCACTGGCCCTTACCTCTTCTCCAGCGGCCACAGCCTCGACATCGCAGCCATCGTGGGCACGACGTCCTCCTTGAACGGATGGAGTGAGCTGGCCACCAGGAGAATGCGTTCCGGATAGCGCTGGCCACCGCCATCATGGCGGCCCATCCTACGCCGCCATGACCCGTCGGCCGCTCGATCCCGCCGGGATCTGAAATCACGGGCGGGGGAGCGGCCGACATCATCAACGCGAGCCAATACGCAACGCGGCTCGGCCGGGACACTGCCGCGACCTGGTTGCGGTCCAGTGAATGAGGCTGCAATCCTGGCGCATGATCCGATCCGACTTGATCGCCCGCATCGCGGCACAGAACCCGCACCTCATTGCGAAAGACGTCGAAGTGGTGGTCGCCGCCATCCTTGATCGGATCGCTGCGGCGCTGGCGGCTGGCGACCGGGTCGAGCTGCGCGACTTCGGCACGTTCTCCGTCCGAGAGCATGAGGCCCGCACCAGCCGTAACCCGCGCACCGGCGAACAGATGGCCACTCCAGCTAGGGCGTCTCTGCAAAGGGTTCACAGGCCGCGGGATCGGCCCCATGTGGGCCTGATGCGACGCTTTGAACTGACTGACGCGCAGTGGGAGCAGATCGNCTAGGGCGTCTCTGCAAAGGGTTCACAGGCCGCGGGATCGGCCCCATGTGGGCCTGATGCGACGCTTTGAACTGACTGACGCGCAGTGGGAGCAGATCGCCCCGCTGCTGCCTGCGCAGAAGCCGCGCACGGGCCGGCCCGCCGAGGATCACCGCCAAGTGCTCAACGGCATGCTCTGGATCCTGCGTACCGGTGCTCCCTGGGAGGACCTGCCGGCCCGCTACGGGGCGGTCGGAACGGTGTCGAGCCGGTTCTACCGCTGGCGCAAGGCCGGCGTGTTCGACCGGGTGCTGCAGCGCCTGCAGGCGCAGGCGGACGCCCGCGGCGCCCTCGACTGGGACCTGCACTTCGTGGACGCCACGGTGGTGCGCGCCCACCAGCACGCCGCCGGGGCACGCCGGTCCGGCGCCATCGGGGGGTGAGGCGACCGTCGAGGGCGTGGGCGAAGCGCTCGGGCGCAGCCAGGGCGGGTTCTCCACCAAGCTTCATCTGCGCGCCGAGGGCGGCGGCAAGCCGATCGCGGCGGTGCTGACGGCCGGCGAAAGGCACGAGCAGTTCGCACTGGACGCCTTGATGGACAAGGGCGCGGTGCCGCGCTCGGGGCGAGGCCGCCCGCGCCTGCGGCCCCGTAGGACGGCAGGGGACCGGGGTTACTCCAGTCCGCCGGCGCGTYGTCGCCTCAGGCAGCGTCGGACCGAGCCGGTCATCCCGAGCCGCAAGGACCAGCCGCGTCAGCCCGACTTTGACAAGGCCGCGTACCGCGAGCGCAACAAGGTCGAGCGGCTGATCAACCGCCTCAAGCAGTATCGCCGCATCGCCACCCGCTACGAGAAGCGGGCTGCCAACTACCTCGCCATGGTCACCCTCGGCATGACCATGCTCTGGCTCCATCGCCACCCGCTACGAGAAGCGGGCTGCCAACTACCTCGCCATGGTCACCCTCGGCATGACCATGCTCTGGCTCACATGAGTTTGCAGAGACGCCCTAGAGCCGTATCCGACCATGTTGCAACGGTCGGGAAGGACGGCGAGCCCGGTCTCGCCATTCGCTCCAGGCCCCCTCTCCCGCACGGGAGAGGGGACCCGCGCCTCGTCCCGTCGCCGCGGCGCCACGCACGACGCCCGAGTCCGGGAGCCCGAACGGCAACCCGCTCACCCCAGCTTGTAGACCGCCGCCAGATCCGGGTCCTTGGCGGCCACGAGCTTCGCCAGGTCCACGATGACCTTGGCCTGCTTCCAGGTGGCGTCGTCCTGCATCTTGCCGTCGAGCATCACGGCGCCGGTGCCGTCCGGCATGGCCTCGACGATCCGGGCCGCGAAGGCGACCTCGGCCGGGTCCGGCGCGAAGACCCGCTTGGCGATCGCCACCTGGCTCGGGTGCAGCGTCCAGGCGCCGGCGCAGCCCATCAGGAAGGCGTTGCGGAACTGCGCCTCGCAGGCGTCGCCGTCGGAGAAGTCGCCGAACGGGCCGTAGAAGGCCTTGATGCCGTTGGCCATGCAGGCGTCCACCATCCTGGCGATGGTGTAGTGCCAGAGATCCTGCTGGGCGGTGGCGCGGGGGGCATCGCCGGAGGGATCGCTGAGCACCCGGTAATCCGGGTGGCCGCCGCCGACCCGGGTGGTCTTCATGCCGCGCGACGCCGCGAGGTCCGCCGGCCCGAGGCTCATGCCGTGCATCCGCGGCGAGGCCGACGCGATCGCGTCGACGTTGGCGACGCCCTCGGCGGTCTCCAGGATCGCGTGGACCAGGATCGGCTTCGTCACCCCGTGGCGCGCCTCGAGCTGGGCGAGCAGCTGGTCGACGTAGTGGATGTCCCACGGTCCCTCGACCTTGGGCACCATCACGACGTCGAGCTTGTCGCCGACCTCGGCCACGATCGTGAACAGGTCGTCCAAGATCCAGGGCGAGTTGAGGGCGTTGATCCGGGTCCAGAGGCCGGTGCCGGTGGCGGCGAAATCGGTGGCCTGGGCCATGGCGACGAAGCCCTTGCGGGCCGCCTCCTTCTGGTCGGCCGGGACCGCGTCCTCGAGGTTGCCCAGCACCACGTCGACGGTCTCGGCGAGCTCCGGCACGCGGGCCCGGACCTTGTCGTTGTGGGGCGGCACGAAGTGGATCATCCGCTCCAGCCGCACCGGCAGTTCGCGGAACGGGGCCGGCGCGCCGGTGGCGAGGGGCTGGAAGAAGCGGCGGGGCAGTTTCATCGGGTGCCTCTTGTCAGGGCTGGCGTCTGAGCCCCGTTAAGGCAGCTTGGGCGGGCGCGTAAAGCCGCGCCGCGCGGAAGTGATCTCGGACTTTCGTGACGCTCGGGCTTCCGGCCCGGCGCGCTGCAGGGCCCGCGGAGCCTCAGCCCCGGCCGCCCCGGCGCCCGGCGAGGCCGATCCGGTTGAGGATGCCGCCGCCGTCGCCGCTGCCGGCCACCACCACGAGGCGCCGGACCTCGCCCCGCAGGAAGGCCTGCAGGAAGCGGTTGTAGTCGCGGAACGAGACGCAGCCGTTCGAGGCGCCGGGCTGCCGCAGCATGTAGGTGTGGGCCAGCAGGCCGTCGCGGCCGTGGATCGCGGCGCTGCCGCCCACCGGGTTGAGCCGGATCGCCCGGACCCCGTGGAACAGGCGCTCGCGCTCGGTCAGCGTGTAGGTGCCGGGCGGGGTCGAGCCGCGCATGCGCAGGTGGACGTAGCGCGGGTTGTCCATGTGCTCGCCGAGGCCGGAATGGGCCTCCAGCACCTCGCCGGAGGGCAGCGTCACCGTGCGGGCGGTGATGTCGTAGACGGCCGTTCCGGCCACCGAATCGGGCTCCGGGCTGATCCGGGTGCGCGGCGCCTCCTGCGGCAGGGCGTCCGGGCTGGCATAGGCCAGTGCCTGACGGGGCTCCTGGCGGCTGTCCTGGCGGCTGTCCTGAGACGGCGCCGCGGCGCCGACGCCGAACAGCTTCTCGAAGAAGGACGGCTCCTCGGCCATCGCGGCGCGGAACACGTCGCGGGTCCGGGGCAGGGCGCGGCTCGCCACCCGCGCGGGCGGCGCCGGTGCGCGCCGCAGCTCGGGCGGGCGGGCCACCGGCAGCGGCACGAGGGCGGGAACAGGGGCGGGTGCGAGGGCGGCGGGCGTGGGCTCGGCCGCGGCCATCCGGACCGGCGCCCCCGTCCCCTTCTCGCCGGTCCTCTCGCCGGTCCTGTCCGCGACTCTCTCGGCGACTTTCTCTGCAGCTTTGGCCTGGGCCATCCGGACCTGGGCGGCCCGCGCCCGCTCCGCCTGCGCGACCTGCCGGGCGATCTCCCGGACCGCCGGGGACGGGGCGGCGGCGGCGACCTGGAAGCCGGCGACCGGCGGGGTTTCGCCCCCGAAGGCCGTGGCGGTGCCGGCGCCCAGCGCCGGGCTCCGGTCGAGCATCCAGGCGAGGCTCGGCCGCGGCGCCGCCGCGGCCTGCGGGACCGGGACGGCGGCCGGCCCGGCCGCCGCGACGGACTCCGCCTCGGGGCGGGCCGGCCCCTGCGGGTGGCTGAACACGGCCCAGCCGGCGAGGCTCACGCCGGTGAGAGCGATGAGCGTCGTCAGCCGGGCGCGGCGACGGGCGCGCCGCATGGCGCTCGGGTAGGGCGCCCGGGTGCGGACGACCGGGTCGTAGGCGGTCTCGACGTAGCTGGGGCGCGGGGGCGCCGGTCGCCGGGGTTCCGCGCTCGGATACGCGGTCTGGAACGCGGCGAGGGACAACGCAGCCTGGGCCATTCGGGAACTCGCGTACGCGCTTCCCCTGGGCAGCCGCCGCCGTTCGCCCGCGAGAGCCGTTCTCGCGCACGTGGCCCGGGTCACCCGTCTGGGGAGGACATCAACCGTCCACCCCATTAAGCCGTGCTGTGGTTAATCCCCGCTAAAGAGACAGTTTCCGCGGGCGTTCCCGTGTTGGGACACAGCCTCAGGTGGCCCGATTCGGCGCGTCCCCGGCCGCGTCGGCCGCCGGCTCCATCGGCCCGTGCCGGCGCGCGACCAGCAGGCAGAGCAGGGCCACCGGCACGCCGATGAGGGACGTGCCGACGAAGAACCACGCGAACCCGGTCCACTCGATCACGAAGCCCGAGAACCCCGCGAGCAGGCTGCCGGGCAGGGCGCAGAGCGAGGTCAGCAGGGCGTACTGGCTCGCCGCGTGCGCGGTGGCCGAGAGCCGCGACATGTAGGTGATCAGCACGATCGACGCGAAGGCGTAGGCGAAGCCGTCGATCCCGACGGTCAGCGCGAAGGTCCAGAACGCCGCGCCGCCGTGGCCGCCGTGCCAGGCGAGGTAGGCCAGCGCGAGGTGCGAGGCCGAGGCCGTCACGGTGCCGATGAGCAGGCTCGCCATCATGCCGATCCGCGGGATGATGGCGCTCGCCAGGAAGGTGCCCCCGAGCGCGATCCAGAAGCCGAACAACTTCGTCACCGTCGCGATGTCGGTGTTGGTGTAGCCGAGCGTCTTGAACAGCGGGATCGCCATGGCGTTCGAGACGTAGCCGGGCATCCGGAAGCCCGCGACCAGCGCCAGCACCGGCAGGGCGAGCGGCCCGAGCCGGGCGAGGAGGTCGCGGATCGGCGCCCAGACGGTCTCGACGAAGCCGCCGGTAGCGGGGGTCTCGGGGACGGGGGGTTCGGGCGCCAGAAGGGCCGCGACCGTGCCGGGCGCCATGAGCGCGGCCATGCACAGGTAGGCCACGCGCCAGCCATACGCGTCGGACAGATAGAGCGCGCCGGCGCCGGCCGCGAGGTTGCCGATCCGGAAGCCGATCTCGGCCCAGGACGACATCAGCGCCTGCTGCTCGGGCGGCGCGGCGGTGATGCGCCAGCCGTCGATCACCACGTCCTGGGTGGCGCCCGCGACGCCGAGCGCCAGGGAGAACGCCACCGTCCAGGCGAGCCAGTGGGCCGGGTCGCCGAAGGCGACGCCCGCCAGCGCCAGGGCGACGAGGATCTGCGTGGCGACGATCCAGCCGCGGCGCCGCCCGAGCCAGCGGCCGATGAGCGGCGCGTCGTGGCGGTCGAGGAAGGGGGCCCAGAGGAACTTGAGCTTGTAGGCGATGGTGAGCTCGCTCATCAGCCCGATCGTGGCGAGCGGCACCTTCGCCTGGACGAGCCACGCCGACTGCGTCGCGTAGACGAGCAGGAACGGGATACCCTGCGCGAAGCCGAGCCCCAGCACCGCGGCGACGCGCCGGTCGGTGAACAGGGGCGTGAGGAAGGCGCCCGGCGCGGCCTTCACCGGCTCGGGCGCGCCGGTGATCGGCGCCGGGTCTGCCATCCACGCGTCTCCTCAAGCCGCCCCGCAGGATGAGGGGTCTCGCCGGGGCGCGACGCCCCCGCCCCTCACGCCGCCTTCTTCCCCCGCTCGGCGATCTTCACGAGACTGCGCAGCACCTCGGTGGCGGTCTTGAGCCGGGCCGGGACCGTGTTCAGCTCGCGCACGAACACCACGCTCATGTCGGGCCGCACCTTCGCGAACGACGCCTGCTCGGCGACGAAGGCCACGAGCCCCTGCGGGTTGGCGTAGGAGCGGTCGCGGAAATGGACCACCACACCCTTCGGCCCGGCCTCGACCTTCTCGACGTTCGCCTTGAGGCACAGGATCTTGATCGTGCCGATCTTGAGGAGCTGCTCCACCTCCGGGGGCAGCGGCCCGAACCGGTCGATCATCTCGGCGCCGAAACTCTCCATCTCGGAATCGTCCTGGAGGGTGGCGAGCCGCCGGTAGAGCGCCAGCCGGACGCCCAGATCCTCGACGTAATCCTCCGGGATCGTGACCGGCGCGCCGAGCGCGATGGTCGGCGACCACGCCTCCTCGGGCACGTCCTCGATGCCGGCCTTGAGCGCCGTCACCGCGTCCTCCAGCATCTGCTGGTAGAGCTCGTAGCCGACCTCCTTGATGTGGCCCGACTGCGCGTCGCCGAGCAGGTTGCCGGCGCCGCGGATGTCGAGGTCGTGGGAGGCGAGCTGGAAGCCCGCGCCCAACGTGTCGAGGCTCTGGAGCACCTTGAGGCGCTGCTCGGCCTGGGCGGTGAGCTGGCGGTTCGCCGGGGTCGTGAACAGCGCGTAGGCGCGCGCCTTCGAGCGCCCGACCCGGCCGCGCAGCTGGTAGAGCTGCGCGAGGCCGAACATGTCGGCCCGGTGGACGATCAGCGTGTTGGCGGTGGGGATGTCGAGGCCGGATTCCACGATCGTGGTCGAGAGCAGGACGTCGAACTTGCCCTCGTAGAAGGCCGTCATCACGTCCTCGAGCTGGCCGGCCGCCATCTGGCCGTGGGCGACCGCGACCTTGATCTCGGGCATCTCGGCGTCGAGGAATTTCTTGACCTCGGCCAGATCCTCGATCCGCGGCACGACGTAGAAGGACTGGCCGCCGCGGTAGCGCTCGCGCAGCAGGGCCTCGCGGATGGTCAGCGGGTCGAACGGCGTCACGAAGGTGCGCACCACCAGCCGGTCGACCGGCGGGGTGGCGATGATCGAGAGCTCGCGAACCCCCGTCATGGCGAGCTGGAGCGTGCGCGGGATCGGCGTCGCCGAGAGCGTCAGCACGTGGACGTCCGCCTGGAGCGCCTTCAGCCGCTCCTTGTGGGCGACGCCGAAATGCTGCTCCTCGTCCACGATGATCAGGCCGAGATCCTTGAAGGCGATGTTCTTCGCCAAGAGGGCGTGGGTGCCGACCACGATGTCGACCGTGCCGGCGATGAGCCCGGCGCGGGTCTGCTTCATCTCCCCCGCCGAGACGAAGCGGGAGAGCTGCGCCACCTGGACCGGCAGCCCTTTGAAGCGCTCGGCGAAGGTCCGGTAGTGCTGGCGGGCCAGCAGCGTGGTCGGAACGATCACCGCCACCTGCTTGCCGGAGATCGCCGCCGCGAAGGCGGCGCGGAGCGCCACCTCGGTCTTGCCGAAGCCGACATCGCCGCAGACCAGCCGGTCCATCGGGCGGCCGGCATTGAGGTCGTCCAGCACCGCGTCGATGGCGTTGGCCTGATCCTCGGTCTCCTCGAACGGGAAGCGGGCGGCGAACTCGCCGTAGAGCCCCTCGGGCGCCTGCAGGGACGGGGCCTTCCGGACGAAGCGCTGGGCCGCGACCTTGATCAGCTCGCCCGCCATCTCGAGGATGCGGCGCTTCATCTTGGCCTTGCGGGCCTGCCACGCGCCGCCGCCGAGCCGGTCGAGGGCGACCTCGGAATCCTCCGAGCCGTAGCGGGTCAGGAGCTCGATATTCTCCACCGGCAGGAGCAGCAGGCCGCCGGTGTATTGCAGCTCCAGGCAGTCGTGCGGGGCGCCGGCGGCGTGGATCGTCTTGAGGCCCACGAACCGGCCGATGCCGTGGTCGGCGTGGACCACGAGGTCGCCGGGCTGGAGCGCCTGCACCTCCAGGATCACGTCCTGGGGCCGCTTGGCCTTGCGCTTCTGGCGGACCAGCCTGTCGCCCAGGATATCGCCCTCGGAGACGACGGCGAGTTCGCCCGCGGTGAAGCCCGCCTCCAGGCCCCAGACGGCCACGGCCGCGTCGGTTCCGCGCTTGAGCGCGTAGACGTCGGTGAGCCGGGTGATCGCCACGGGCTTCCTCAGGCCGTGGTCGGTGAGCACGCCGCAGAGCCGGTCGCGGGACCCGTCGGACCAGGCTCCCAGGATCACGTGATGACCGGATCCCTGGAGATCGCGGATATGCGCCACCGCGGCGTCGAACACGCTGGCATTCTCGTCGGCCCGCTCGGGGGCGAAGCTCCGTCCGGCCTTGGCGCCGCAATCGATGACGGCGCGCTCGGACGATTCGGGCTGCGCGAAGGGCGTGAGCCGCGCCACGGTGGCGGTGCCGATCCGCTCCTTCAGCTCGTTCGGCGTCAGGTAGAGGGCGCGGGGCGGCAGCGGCTTGTAGGGGGCGACGCCGGGCTGCGGCGTCTTCATCGCACCCTCGCGGGCCTGGTAATAGTCCTGGACGAGCGCGATCCGCTCGGCGGCAGCGTCCTCCACCTGCGGGTCGAAGACCAGCGGGACGCCGCCGAGGTAGTCGAACAGCGTGTCGAGGTGGTCGTAGAACAGCGGCATCCAGTGTTCGAGGCCGGCGTAGCGCCGCCCCTCGCTCACCGTCTCGTAGAGCCGGTCGTCCCGGGTCGCCGCCCCGAAGCTCTGGATGTAGTTCTGGCGGAAGCGGCGGATGGTCTCCGTGGTGAGCTGGACCTCGCTCATCGGCATCAGGTCGAGCGAGCGGAGCTGCCCGGTGGTGCGCTGCGTCTCCGGGTCGAAGGCGCGGATCGATTCCAGCGTGTCGCCGAAGAAGTCGAGGCGGATCGGGGCCGGCAGGCCGGGGGGCGACAGGTCGAGGATGCCGCCGCGAACCGCGTACTCGCCGGTGTCGCGCACCGTCCCGGTGCGCAGGAAGCCGTTGGCCTCGACCCAGGCCACCACGTCGTCCATCGACACGACGTTGCCGATCGCCGCCGAGAACGCCTCCTTGGCGATGTGGGCGCGGGGCGGCACCCGCTGCACCAGGGCGTTGACCGTGGTGCAGAGGATGCGCGGGCGGTCCTCGGCCGAGCGGGTGCGGGCGAGGCGAGCGAGCGCCGTCATCCGGGCGGCGGCGACCGCCGTCGTCGGCGAGACCCGGTCGTAGGGCTGGCAGTCCCAGGCCGGCAGGCTCATCACGTCCATCTCGGGCGCGACGAAGCCGAGGGCCGCCTGGAAGGCCGCCGAGCGCCCGGAATCGCGCGCCACGTGGACCAGCACCGCCGGCGTGTCGACGGTGGGCGCCAGGGCGCGGGTGAGGTCGGCGAGCGCCAGCGCGTCGAAGCCCTCCGGGGCGTTCGCCAGGACCGGGCTGTCGCCGCGCTTGAGGGCGTCGATCGCCCGGGCGAGCGCGGAGGATTTCGGCAGCGCGAAGCGCGCGACCTGCGGCTTGGCGGCGGGGGGCTTCGGCTGAGGCTTGGCCATCGGGTCTTTCGCGGGAAATCCCGCCGGGCGCGTCAGGGGAGGAGGTCGGGTGGCGTTAGCCGATCGGGCCGCCGCGATAAAGCGTCCCCGCGGTCACGGCTGAACGCATCCTATATGGCGGTTCTGCCGCGGCATGGAACGGCTGTTCGGCCGCGCTTCGGGGACACGCATGGCCGGGCCCAGAGCACCTTGCGGATCGCCTCTCCCAGGGGGGAAGAGACGGCCCCATCGTCTTTGCGAGCGCAGTGAAGCGATCCAGCGCCGCCGCACCTTCGGACGTCGCGCTGCCCTGGGTCACGTCGCTGCGCTCGTGATGACGGAGCGCGCGGCATCGGCCGAGAACTCCGATCGGATGCGACGGAAGCCCGCGGCTTACGCCCCTCAGGCGTCCGGCCCGACGATCTCCGCCAGCGCCGCCTCGACCCGGCCGCGGAAGAAGTCCGCGTTGGGCATGTGGTCGGTCATCGCGGCGGCGCGCGCCGTCGCCTGCCACAGGATCTCGGCGCGGAGCGCCGGATCGGAGCGCTCCATCATCTCCAGCATGATGCGCACCACCAGCTCGGTGGCGATCGACCGGGCCGGGTGGTCGTAGTTGGGCTTCGGTTCGTCCATCGCGGGCTCTCTCGACCGGTCGCTCTCAGGAGTGGATCGGCGCGTCGTGCCGGTGGAACGCCCGCACCCGCCGCCAGACCGACGTGTCGTAGTTCGTGGGCGTCTCGACCTCGCCGGTCAGCCACTTGAACAGGTCGCGGTCCGGCACCTCGATCAGCGCCTCGAACTGGTCGAGCTCCGCTTCCGAGAGGTCGCCGATCTCGGCATCGGCGAAGCGGCCCATGATCAGGTCCATCTCGCGGATGCCCCGGTGCCAGGCGCGGTAGAGGAGGCGGCGGCGGCGCGGATCGAGGTCGGCGCTCGTGCGGGTGGTGCCGGACATGGATGTCGGACCTCGGCTCAGGGAATGGCAGGGCCTAGATAGGCGTCCGGGTCCGGCGGATCCAGAACGGGGCCGCGGCCGGGCGGGTTACAACCGGGGCGCGAGAGGCCAAAAACGAATTGCCTCCGGCGGGCGGTCCGTTATCTCGGGCTGCAACGCCCCGGACGGGGCGGCGAGCGGGAGTCCAACGATGCCGAAGGCGATCCGGGTCTACGAGTACGGCGGTCCCGAGGTGATGCGCTTCGAGGACGTGCCCCTGGCCGAGCCGGGCCCCGGGCAGATCCGGGTCAGGCAGGCCGCCATCGGCGTCAACTTCATCGACATCTACTTCCGCACCGGCGCCTACAAGTCCCCGCACATGCCCTACACCCCCGGCAAGGAGGGCGCCGGCACCGTCACGGCGGTGGGCGAGGGCGTGACCCAGTTCAAGGCCGGCGACCGGGTCGCCTACGGCTCGGTGGCGGACGGCTGCTACGCCGAGGAGCCGGTGATCCCGGCCTCGGCGGCCGTGCCGATCCCCGACGGGGTCGACGAGAAGACCGCCGCCGCCATGATGCTCAAGGGCCTGACCGTCGAGTACCTGCTGCACCGGACCTACGCGGTGAAGCCCGGCGACACGATCCTGTGGCAGGCCGCCGCCGGCGGCGTCGGCCTGATCGCGTGCCAGTGGGCCAAGCACCTCGGCGCCACCGTGATCGGCACCGCCGGCAGCCCCGAGAAGGCGGAGCTCGCCAAGCAGAACGGCTGCGACCACGTCATCCTCTACCGCGAGGAGGACGTGGCCAAGCGCGTGCGCGAGATCACCGGCGGCAAGGGCGTGCCGGTGGTCTACGACGGCGTCGGGCAGGCGACCCTGATGGGCTCCCTGGACAGCCTCGCGCCGCTCGGCCTGCTGGCGAGCTTCGGCTCGGCCTCCGGGGCGATCACCGGGCTCGACCTCGGCCTGCTGGCCCCGCGCGGCTCGCTCTACGTGACGCGCCCGACGCTCGCGACCTTCTCGTCGAGCCGCGCCACCCTGGAGGAGGCGGCCGCTCGCCTGTTCAAGGTGGTCCGCGACGGCGCGGTGAAGATCGCGGTCAACGCCACCTACCCGCTGGCCGAGGCGCAGCAGGTACACCGCGACCTCGCGGGCCGGGAGACCACCGGCTCGATCGTGATGCTGCCGTAGGGACCGACCGTGACGCCCGGCAACGCCGACCTGCTCCTCGTCGTCGACGTGCAGGTCGACTTCCTGCCGGGCGGGGCGCTCCCCGTCCCGGGGGGCGACGCGGTGATCGGCCCGATCAACGACCTCCAGCACCGCTTCCGGCACGTGGTGCTGATGCAGGACTGGCATCCGGCCGATCACGTCTCCTTCGCCGAGACCCATCCGGGGCGGGCCCCGTTCAAGACCGTGACGCTGCCCTACGGGCCGCAGGTGCTGTGGCCGCGCCACTGCGTCCAGGGCAGCCCCGGGGCCGCCTTCGCGCCGGACCTCGCCACCGACCGGGCGAGCCTGGTGGTGCGCAAGGGGCTGGATCCGCGGGTCGACAGCTACTCGGCCTTCCTGGAAGCCGACCGGGCCACGCGCACCGGCCTCGCCGGGGCGCTCCGGGAGCGCGGCATCACCCGCGTCGCCGTGTGCGGCCTCGCCACCGATTTCTGCGTTGCCTGGAGCGCGCTCGACGCGCGCGACGCGGGGTTCGACGTCCTCGTGGTGGCGGACGCGGTGCGCGGGATCGACGTGGACGGGTCGCTCGCGCGGGCCTGGGCGCGGATGGAGGCGGCGGGCGTCCGCCGGATCGCCGCGGCGGAGATCGCTTGAGGGCGTGCGGGGACCGGGAGGCGAACCGCCGCACGCCGCGCGGGAGACCGGCCCCGCGCCGACGCGTTGGCCCGACATCAGCATCCGACAGGAGCCTGCATGTCATCCAAGCACCCGAAGACCGACACGCCCACGGACGCCGACCTCAAGGGCAATCCCGGGATCGGCACCTCGAAGGGGATGAGCGGCGCCGACCCCGCGGATCTGCAGGCGGATTCGACCTTCGAGGGCGACGTCGACAACGAGACGAAGCTCGATGGCGGCGTCGACCCCGACCACCGGCCGCGCAAGAACGCGTGACCGAGAACGCGTGACCGGATGCCCGGGCCGGTGCGGCCCGGGTCGATCTCAGCGACTGCGCGCCGGCGCCTTCGGCCGCTGCGGTGCGGGGGCTGCGGGCTTGGCGCTCGGGCCGCCTGCCGGAACGTAGACCTGGGCCGGGCTCGCGGTGTAGCCCCGGAGCTGGGCCGCGTTGGCGGCCCCGAAAGCGGATGTGCCGTCCGCGCGGGCGGCGCCCGCCGCGAGGGCCGATAGAAGCGCGGCGGCCAGGGCCAGGCGGGCGTGCTTCGGCATCGACAGGGTCCTTGTGTTCGCGCGGGCTCGAGAAACCCTGATCCGTACCGGATCGCTCCGCTCTGCGATCGACCCGGCCTTCCCGACGTGCGGAACCGCACAGGCGCCGTGTCGTGCATGACGGCGGCGGCTCCATCGCTTTCCGGTTGATCGCTTCCCCACCGTCGTCGTTGCGAGTGGAGCGAAGCGATCCAGGGCCAGCGCCACGCTGACCGATGTCCTGCTGCCCGGGGCCACTTCGCTGCGCCCGTGATGACGGAGCGTGGGCCTGCCCCGGAGGCCGTGTCAGAGCGCCAGCCCGAGCTGGAGCGGCGCCTCCGGCGCGTCCTGCGCGAAGCCCGACAGCGACACCCCGATCAGCCGCGCGCTGCGGCGCAGGGGGAACAGGCCGGCGAGCAGGTCGAGGCCGATCCGCTCCAGGGCGGCCCGGTCGGCCACCGGCACGGCGAGGGACTTCGCTCGGGTGACCTGCGCGAAATCCGAGAACTTGAGCTTCAGGGTCACGGTCCGGGCGCGCATGCCCTTGGCGTCGGCGCCCGCCCAGACCTTGTCGAACAGCGGCGCCAGCCGGGCGGCCAGGACCTCGAAGGCGGCGGTGTCGTCCGAGAAGGTGGTCTCGGCCCCGATCGACTTGCGCACCCGGTGGGCGCGGACCGGCCGCGCGTCGATCCCGCGGGCGACCGCGTGGTAGTAGGCGCCCGCGGAGCCGAAGGTCTCGCGCAGGCGCTCCGGCGTCCAGGCGCGGAGATCCGCCCCGGTCTCGATCCCGAGCCGCTTCATCTTCGCCTCGGTGACCGGGCCGACCCCGTGGAACCGGCCGATCGGCAGCGCCGCCACGAAGTCCGGCCCCATGGCGGGGGTGATGACGAACAGGGCGTCGGGCTTGCGGTGGTCGGACGCCACCTTGGCGAGAAATTGTTATGCGCACCTGCCAGCGTCAACTGAGAGAGAGAGCATTGAAATAGAACGGCTTTCCGCGTTGCGCTGAGGCAAATTGTAAACAATTTGCCTCAGCGCAACGGTCACGGTGGTCGCCCTACCGCTTACGGTCGTTCCCTGCTCGTGCCGCAAACGGCCATCGTGGGCTTCAAACTGCGGCGAATGACCGCATGAGAACGAGATCGAACTTGAGCGCGTTCCGATAGCCAGACGGCTGGGCTGGCCTCAAGGCACGCTTCGCTCCCTGGCCTTGACCCCAGCCCAACCGTCCGGCGGTTGGTTGCCATGGGGGCAAGCCCCCACCTCTGCGCAGGCGATGCCGCGCAGGTTGTCAGAAGCCTTTAAATGGTTCGCATAGCGGCGGGGTACGATCCCAGCACGCATCGCCCGCTTCGAAGGCTCGCTGCTCGTCCTGCTGAATAGCCGCCGCAAAGCAAAGCTGAGGCGCACGGCGCACGCTATCGACCACCAGCAGCGAGGTGCCGGTAGAGGGTAGCCTTCGAGACGTTGAAGCGAGCTGCCACTTCTTTCGAGGTGAGAGAGCCATCCGCCAGCAACGCACGAGCGGCCCCTACATCCTTCGGTTCCATCAGCTTCGGTCGGCCGCCTACGCGTCCCTTACGGCGTGCCTCTGCCAGTCCTGCCGTGGTGCGCTCGCGGATCAGCTCCCGCTCGAACTCGGCGATGGCTCCTAGCATGTGAAAGACGAGCATCCCGCCAGGTGATGAGGTGTCGATGGAATCAGTCACGGATACGAGGCCAATTCCGCGCCCCTTCAGATCCTCAGCTGTGTCGATGAGCTGCTTGAGGGAGCGAGCCAACCGATCAAGCTTCCAGACGACCAGAGTGTCCCCTTTCCGCAGGATATCACCCATCAAGTGCATCAACTCCGGCCGGTCAGTGCGAGCACCGGACGCCTTCTCGGTGATGATGCGCTCGCATCCGGCCTCTCGCAGACGCTCAAGCTGAAGGCCGGGATTCTGGTCAAGAGTTGATACGCGAGCGTAGCCAATGCGCATCTGACGGTCTCATTTCTCATCACCAGCATGAGATTATGAGACGTTAGTTTCAAGACCAATTTTGAGACAGAGGACAGGCAAATTGCCACGTGACACGCCCACCTTTACCAACCGTCGCAAAAACGTTGGTTTTTGATACGACAGATGATCACCCGCTCACTTCAGCGGGCAATATGCCTTCCGTCCTCGCGAGCCTGCAGATCAATGCACGGTCTTAGCCGATCAGAACCCAGACGAACCTTAGCGCAGCTTTTTCCAGATCGCCGCGACTCGAGCATGTATCTCGTTAGTTCCAGCCGAATACGTCTCGATCGAAACGCTTGCCGGGCTATTTGACCCCGAAATCATGATTATATTATTGTCGTCTATTGTCTTCAGCTTTCTTAGTATGTAACTCGCAGAACTTCGAATTAAGTACACCTGCCCGTCCACAATACCGGAAGGCTCCAGCTCAACAATCAGATCGTCGCCAATCTCGATCATTGGCGCCATTCCGCTGTCGGGAGCGCTGATGGCAGCCGCTTTCGCGGGAGAAATTCCAGCCAGACGGTCGATCTCGACGAGCACTTGGTCGCCGCCGTCGATCAGCGAAGCATTCGTGCCGATCTCCAGGCGGGGGATCAACGCCGTCCTTCCGTTCCAGCCCTCGTTTGGCATTCCTCTGCCAGAAATCAGCCAATCCGACCTCACTCCGGCAGTTTCCGCTATAGAGGAAAAAAATGCAAGCGATGGCGCTTTGGTGCCTCCTAGAACCTCGTACATATATGATTTGCCAATGCCGGCCCGCCGAGCGAACACGTACGGCGCTTCACCATTCAGGACACTGCGTATTCGATCGGCGTACCCCGCCTCAACGCCGGAAACCGGCAGTTCCGTCGGCTCGGTTTCTGAAGGGGTAGCGGCCAAAGAAACGTCAACCTTCGCTTGAAGGGATCATTCCTTTCCGCTAAGGCGGAAAGGAGGGGACGAGATCCCGAGTGGAGCCGCATACCGTTCCTTCGATATCACGTTCGTCAAGAGCTGCCGGGTGAGTTTCGCTCCGTCTGGCCGCCTTTATCGTAGGCACATGCAATGCTAACTTATTTTCAGCACCTTGCCGCAAATCCGCTTGCGCTTCGCACTTTGGCGGAGGATCACGTTGATATTCTGTTCGAAGATAGGCCCACCAAGGGAGACCTTGAGCGTGCACCATTGATCAGAAACTGGAAATTACTTCGGTCGCGGTCGAGGAGATTGGAAGGAACACTTGAGAGCGGCGAGAGGCTAAACGAAAATACCTCTCTAATTTGGAGTCTCAATTTAGCTTCGGGATGGGTGCGAACCACGCAAGGGTTCTATCGCCTTGCACAGTCAGAAATCACTAGCGTCGAAGATTTTGGGGCGAAAAAAGTACACCGCCTTGGCAAACTTCAGGTTTTAGATTTTTAATTAGTGGGTCGATCTAAATTGTTTATGCCAAAAATATGGGGTTCCATTCATTTAGTACTCGGTGAACACCTTTAGAAGATCCTCATATACCAATATGAAGGCCTCGGAAGCAATCTATTATCTTCATTCGAAAGCATGACTACGTGTTTTATCAGCGTTCGAGTGAATAAATTTGTTTTCGGCAGCACGCGATCTAACGCTTACCACAAAACTATTGACCCATTGGCTCGGTGATCCGGATACCCGTGGGTGTCTAGACAGTCTGGTCACCCGCGCCGTCGCCGCAAGCAGTTCCTGATTTCCTGAACGTCCCTGCAATCAATCGGTCGCGAGAGCGTGCCGGAACGAGGAGTCATGCCCGTGCCTGTCCTACATCGCGGCCTCGGTCCCTTCCCGGATCTCGCTCGAGTTGCAGATCAGCTTCGCCGACTATCCGACGATCTCGATCGCATCGCTCGCGGCGAACATCCGGGATCGAGCGACCTGCAGGAGGCACCTCTTCTCATGGAATGGAAGGTGTGCCTCGCTCCCGTCCCGCACCTAACAGGGATCGTGCTCGGCCACCCCTACATTCCAGACGGACACACCTGCCACACAAGCCAACTCTTCACGTTCGACCCAACGACCGGCTACGCCCGGACGTGGTCGAGATTCTACCGCCTGCTGCCGCGTCCGGCGCCAGGAGGCGCCCAGTGAAGTTTCGAACGTCGCCGTCGAAGCAGCCCCCCAAGGCATCTACCCGGTCGGGCAGCGGGATCCCCCCGCATCCTGCGACGGGCGCTGAGTTCATCTGCCGCGCCCTGATCGTCCGAGCTTTCCGGCGGGTCGGACTTCAGCGCATCCTGAAGGGGGGCGCAGGTGTCGCGACGCTCGCCATCGACGATCCGAGCGACGCAAAGTTCGTCGATTGGGCAGCGTGCACTCTGTTGGGTGACGGCGCGCGAAACGAGCGGTCCGGCTGGCACGTGGTCGATCTCGTCTCGCACAAGTCGCAGACACCTGCATCCTTAGGCATCGACCTCCTGCAGCAGGAAGGCCGTGAGGATATCACGACCGTCTTCATCGTCGGCAGCAGAACAAGCTTGTCTTCGGACTCCGCTGCGATGATCGACGGCTGCGCAAAGCTGGACAGGCCTGATTGGATCATCGTGAAAGCCGCCTTCAGAGCCGTGATGGGACAGATCCCGGCGACGCCGCTGCCAAAAGAGATGCTCGCCGTCATCCCTCTCTCCGCCTACGGATCGGCGATCCGGCCTGGAGCCGGTTGCAGCCGAGCGATCGAGCGATTGCGCCGCCTCGCTGAAAATCGCATGGCTTGGCAGCCCGGCGTGGTGCGGCGTTCGAAGGCGGGTCCAGCCATCACGGATCTGCATGGATTGGGCGAAGCGGCAGAATGGGGAAAGACCCTCGCGCGAGACCTGCAGGACTATCGCGCGGGGCGCATTCGATGGCGCGACGTCGACCGGGGAGCGCTTCTATCAGGGCCCTTTGGATGTGGAAAAACCACCTTCGCGCAAGCACTTGGCCGCACTTGTGGAGTGCCGGTCCACGTCCATTCGCTGGCAGAATGGCAGACCCGGGGGCATCTGAACGACGTTCTGAAGGCCATGCGCGAAGCCTTCGCGTTGGCGAAGGCCACGGCGCCGTCGGTGCTGTTCATCGATGAGATCGATAGCTTTGGCGATCGCGCCAAGCTCAGCGGCCACAACGCAACCTACAACCGCGAAGTCATCAACGCCCTGCTGGAATGCCTCGACGGCGTCGATGACCGGGAAGGCGTAGTCGTGGTCGGGGCGACCAACTATCCCGAGGTCGTCGACGCCGGCCTCAGGCGACCCGGACGCCTCGATCGGCACATCGTGATCCCGTTGCCCGACTTGGAGGCCAGGATCGGGATCCTGCAATATCACCTCGCCGGCGATCTCGCCGGGCACGACCTGGTCCCCATCGCGAAGCGGCTGGAAGGCGCTTCGGGGGCCGCGCTCGAACAGGTCGTTAGAAGCGGACGGCGTCTCGCCCGAGTTGCCGATCGCTTCCTTGCGGTCACCGATCTCGAAGCAAGCCTTCCAGCAACCGTGCACCTCTCGGGTGCTGCCTTCAAAAGGTCCTGCATCCATGAGGCGGCACACCTGATCACAGCCCTGCTTCTCGAGCCAGAGACCGGCTCGACGCCTGTCGAAGCGGTCGTCAATCGAGAGGTGGTCGGCGTCGAGGCCGGGCACACCCTGTTCAAGCGCGATCCGGGATTCGACAGGACCCGCTCTTCTAGCTTGGCGGAGGCTGTAATCCTTCTCGCCGGTGTCGCCGGCGAACGTGTCGCGCTCGGCGACGTGGGGCTCGGCGCCGGCGGAAGAAGCGACTCCGACCTCGCTTTGGCGACAAGGCTACTGGCCGAAATGGAGTTGTCTCATGGGCTCGGAAACGGCCTTGTGTTCGCGGCCCCTGCCGGTTGGCTCGACCTCTTTTCGTGGCTGCAGCAGGAGCCGGGACTGCGAAGGCGCGTGGACGCGCTCCTACGGACGTGTCTCGATCGCGCGGTCGGTCTGCTCTCGGCCGACCGGCCAGCGCTCGATGCGGTTGCGGATGTGCTCGCCCGATACGGCAGGATCTCAGCCGCAGATGCGCGTGAGAAGATCTCAACGTTGCGGCCGAGCTCAGATCGAGTCCGTCCAATTTTCGGCTGAAGGATCCGTGCTCACCCGGTGCGCGACTATGGTCAAGATCAAGCCGATCGTGCCGATCGGCAGAATGACGAACATCAAGATCTCGTTGCGAGCACCCTCGAGGAACGGCATGCCGAGCGCTACGAGTGCTCCCATCGTGGCGAGGTAGATCAGCAAGAACCCCGCCGTAATCAGCCGGAAGTGGTCGCGCTGGGTCATGGCACCCCCTTGGTGAAGCCGATGTCGGCGGCGACGGCCTTGAGCCGCTCTGGTTCTCTCTCCTTGCGCTCGCTGTAGCGGTCCACGAGGTAGTCGGCGCGCTCCCGGGTCAGGAGCGTGAATTTCATCAGCTCCTCGCACACGTCCACCACGCGGTCGTAGAGCGGTCCCGGCTTCATGCGTCCGGCCTCGTCGAATTCCTTGTAGGCCATCGGCACGGACGACTGGTTCGGTATGGTGATCATCCGCATCCAGCGTCCGAGCACGCGCAGGGAATTGACCGCGTTGAAGCTCTGCGACCCGCCCGAGACCTGCATCACGGCCAGGGTCCGCCCCTGGGTCGGGCGGACCGAACCCTCGCTAAGCGGCAGCCAGTCGATCTGGCTCTTCATCACGCCGGTCAGGTTGCCGTGCCGCTCCGGCGACACCCAGATCTGGCCTTCCGACCAGATCGAGAGGTTGCGCAGCTCCTGCACCTTCGGGTGGTCGGCCGCCGTGTCGTCGGGCAGCGGCAAGCTGTGCGCGTCGTAGATCCGGACCTCGCCGCCCATGGCCTCCAGGAGCCGGGCGGCCTCATGGGCGAGGAAGCGGCTGAACGAGCGCTCCCGCAGCGAGCCGTAGAGGACCAGGAACCGAGGCGCGTGTGTGAAGGGCTTCGGAACCTGGAGCTGCGCGGGCGTCGGCAGAGCGAAATGGGCTTCGCTCAGGTTCGGCAGGCCGTCGGTGAAAGGCTGAAGGGGCTTGTCCAAGACGAAGCTTTCTCATACGTTCAAGCGATCGTCGTAAGGTTGGAACGAAAATGGACGAACGGCAAGCCCTCGCCGCCTTCGTTGCCCTCGGCCAGGAACACCGCCTGCGGCTCGTGCGCTCGCTCGTGACCGCTGGTCCCGAAGGGTCGGCCTCGGGCGCCTTGGCCGTGGAAGTCGGCGTCTCGGCGTCCACCGTGTCGTTCCACCTCAAGGAACTGGAACACGCGGGGCTGGTCCAGTCCCGCCGCGAGGGTCGGTCGATCATCTACAGCGCCGCGTTTCCGGCGCTGTCCGGTCTGATCGCCTTTCTGATGAGCGACTGCTGCCAAGGACGCCCGGAGGTCTGCGCCCCGGCGGTCGAGGCGCTGGCCGCCTGCTGCAGCCCCAAGGGAGACATCGCCCATGCCTGACCGCGTCTACAACGTCCTATTCCTCTGCACGGGCAATTCGGCCCGCTCTATCCTGGCCGAGTCCATGCTCAACAAAGAGGGCAAGGGGGTCTTCCGCGCGTTCTCCGCTGGCAGCCAGCCTAAGGCGGACGTGAACCCGATGGCCGTTCAGGTGCTCCGCGAGAGCGATTACCCGACCGAGGGCCTGCGCTCGAAGTCCTGGGACGAGTTTGCCGGCCCCGATGCGCCGGTGATGGATTTCGTGTTCACGGTCTGTGACAACGCCGCTGGGGAGACTTGCCCTTACTGGCCGGGTCAACCGGTGACCGCGCACTGGGGAATCGAGGATCCCGCAGCCGTCGAGGGGACGGACATCGAGAAGAAGACCGCCTTCATCACCGCGCAGCGCTACCTCAAGAACCGGATCTCGGCCTTCGTCGCGCTGCCGATCACCAGCCTCGACCAGGTCGCACTATCCTCCAGGGTCCGCGAGATCGGGCAGCTCGCCGGCGCCACCTCGCCCCGGCCGGAGGTCGCGTGATGGACGTGGTGATCTACCACAACCCGGATTGCGGGACCTCGCGCAACACCCTGGCCCTCATCCGCAACGCCGGCGTCGAGCCGCACGTGATCGAATACCTTAAGACGCCGCCGAGCCGCACCATGGTGCGCGACCTCGCCCGGCGGGCGGGCATCACCGTCCGGGAGCTCCTGCGCGAGAAGGGCACGCCTTTCGCGGAGCTCGGGCTGTCCGACCCCGCCCTGACCGACGAGCAACTCCTCGACGCCATCGGCGAGCACCCGATCCTGATGAACCGCCCCCTGGTGGTGAGCCCGAAGGGCGTGCGCCTGTGCAGGCCCTCGGAGGAGGTCCTCGATCTCCTGCCGACGCAGCAGGGCGAGTTCTCCAAGGAGGATGGCGAGCGCGTCGTCGACGAGCACGGCCGCCGCGTCGCCAGCGCCTAGGACCCCTCCACCCATCATCTGACGTGCTGCCGCAGGGCGGTCCGCTCCCCGGACCGCCCGCGCTCCCGCGCGGCCCGAACCCGACCCCAACTTCAGGCAGAACAGGCCGCGATGCTCGCGTTCATCATCTTCGCCGTCACCCTCGTGTTCGTCATCTGGCAACCCAAGGGGTTCGGGATCGGGTGGAGCGCCCTGATCGGCGCCGCCGTCGCCCTGGCTACGGGCGTTATTCACGCTGAGGACATCCCGACCGTCTGGCACATCGTCTGGGACGCAACCTTCACCTTCGTCGCCCTGATCATCATCTCGCTGCTGCTGGACGAGGCCGGGTTCTTCCACTGGGCGGCGTTGCACATCGCCCGCTGGGGCGGCGGTCGAGGCCGACTGCTGTTCCCGCTCGTGGTCTTGCTCGGCGCCGCCATCGCGGCTGTGTTCGCCAACGACGGCGCGGCCCTGCTCCTGACGCCCATCGTCCTGGCCATCCTGCTGCGGCTCGACTTCAGGCCGTCCGCGGCCCTGGCCTTCATCGTCGCCTGCGGCTTCGTGGCGGATTCGACCAGCCTGCCGCTGGTCATCTCGAACCTCGTGAACATCGTCAGCGCCAACTACTTCGACATCGGCTTCGGCCGGTACGCCGCCGTCATGGTGCCGGTCGACCTGGTATCGCTGGCCGCAACCCTCGTCGTGCTCTGGGCCTACTACCGGCGGGACGTCCCGGATGCGTATCCCGTCGCCGAGCTGGAGCCGCCCCGCGCCGCCATCAGGGACCCGCTCGTGTTCCGCGCGGCCTTCCCGCTGCTCGGCCTCCTGCTCATCGCCTACTTCGTCACCGCGCCGTTCGGGGTGCCGGTCTCCGTCGTCACCTGCGCCGGGGCCGCCGCGCTGCTGGCGCTCGCCGGCCGGACCGGCGTGATCCCGATCCGGAAGGTCCTGACCGGCGCTCCTTGGCAGATCGTCCTGTTCAGCCTCGGTATGTACCTCGTGGTCTACGGGCTGCGGAACGCCGGGCTCACCGATTACCTCGCGCAGGGTCTGACCTGGCTCGCCGGGCACGGGCCGTGGGTCGCCACCATCGGCACCGGCTTCGCGGCCGCCATCCTGTCCTCGGTGATGAACAACATGCCGAGCGTCTTGGTGGGCGCGCTGTCGATCCAGCAGGCGCCGGACCTGTCGCCTCTGACCCGCGAACTCATGGTCTACGCCAACGTCATCGGATGCGACCTCGGCCCGAAGTTCACACCCATCGGAAGCCTGGCGACCCTGCTGTGGCTGCACGTCCTCGCCAGCAAGGGCCAGCGGATCACCTGGGGCCAGTACATGAAGGTCGGCCTGACCATCACGCCGCCGGTCCTTCTCGTCACGCTGGCGGCGCTCGCCCTCTGGCTTCCCGTCCTCGGTGCGCGATGACCGTCGGCCGCCGAGTCGGCCCTTGCCGGTCCGGGCGCCGGACGCCTAACATGCCCTGGAAGCGGGCTCCGGGCCGGCTTCTCGGGAGGGGTTCGGGATGAGGCCGCAGACGCCATCCCGCAGGGCGTTCCTGCCGGCAGCGGCGGCTCTCGCGACCGTACCGCTCCACGCGCGTGCCTCGACGCTCGGCCCGGACGCGTTCAGGTTCGGCCTCACCCCCGTCTGCCTGACCTCCGACCTCGAACTCCTGGCACGCCTGCAGGGGTACCTCGAACGCGCGCTGAACCGGCCCGTCAGGCTCGTCACCAGGCGCACCTACCAGGAGATCACGGCACTCCTGATCTCGGGTGAGCTCGACGCGGCCTGGATCTGCGGCTTCCCGTTCGTCGCCTACCAACCGCGGCTCGCCCTGGCCGCGGTGCCTGTCTGGCGGGGCCGGCCGCTCTATCGGTCGTACCTGATTACGTCGAGCGGGCGAAACGCCGAGCGGCTTCCGGACCTGCAGGGCGACATCCACGCGTTCTCTGACCCGGACAGCAACAGTGGCTGGCTCGTCACGGCAGCCGAGCTCGCGACCGGGGGCAGCTCCCCGGACCGCTTCTTCCGCCGCACCTTCTTCACCTGGGGCCACCGCAATGTCGTGCGCGCGGTCGCCTCCGGGCTCGCCGACAGCGGCAGCGTGGACGGCTACGTCTACGAGGTTATGCGCGAGACCGACCCCGCCCTCGTTGCGCGCACGCGCATCGTGCGCGCCTCCGAGTGGCTGCCGTTCCCGCCGCTGGCGATCGCCGCCGGCGCCGCCGCGTCCGACAAGGCGGCGCGGTTCCGGGACGCGTTGTCGGCCATGACCGGGGATGCCGAGGGTCGCGCGGTCCTCGCGATGCTGCGCCTCGACGGTTTCCGCCAGGAGGATGCCGGCCTCTACGATCCGATCGCGCGCAAAATCGCGCTCGTCCGAGGCCTGCCCGGATGAGCCGCCGCACGCTCCCGATGGCGGTGCGGCTGCCGCTCGTGGTCGTGGTCTTCCTGGCCGCTGTGGCGGGCATCGTCTCCTGGCAAGTCCTCACGCGCCTCGACGAGGCCCAGACCCGCCGGTTGCGGGAGGTCGCGGCCGCCAACCTCGACGGCCTCGCCGCCGCGGTGACAGATCCGGTCATCCGCGAGGACGTCTGGGAAGCCTACGACGCGCTCGACCGGGCCCGACAGGACCACGCCGGGCTGAGGCCGACAGACACGGTCGTGGCCACTCCGGAGGGCCTCGTGCTCGCCGCCTCGGATCCGCGGGCCTTCCCCTCATGGTCCGCCCTGCCGCAGGCGTTCACCCGCGAGGCCGCCCCAGCCTCGGCGCTGTCCGTTCGCGCCGATGGGATCCGGGCCCTCGCCCGGCGGGACCTGTCTTCCGGCGGGCGCGAGATCGGACGGCTATACGCGAGCTTCGACACCGCTCCCATGTTGGCGGAGCGCCGGACCGTTCAGTGGACCCTCATCGCCACCAACGTCGGGGTCACGCTTGTCCTGGCGGCGTTGGCGTGGCTCACGGTGCGCCGCATGATGCGACCGGTCCGGGTTCTGACCCGCCATCTCCAGGCCAGCGGCGAGACCGTCACGCCGGTCCCCGCCGAGGAGGCGTGTCGGGCCGGCGCCGAGTTCCGCCAGTTGTACGGGACCTTCAACCGAATGGTGGAAGCCGTCCGGGAGCGTGAGGCGCTGGCCCTGCGCCTCGCCGAGGAGGAGCGCCTGGCCAGCCTCGGACGCCTCGCCTCGGGGATGGCGCACGAGATCAACAATCCCCTGGGCGGCCTCTTCAACGCCATCGATACCCTGAAGGCCCATGGCGAGCGCCCCGATGTCCGCCGGCGCAGCATCGAGTTGGTCGAGCGCGGGTTGAAAGGAATCCGTGACGTCGTGCGCGCGACCTTGGTCACGCACCGGGCCGACCAGCACGTGCGGGATCTCGAACCGTCCGACCTCGACGACCTACGGCTGCTGCTCGGGCCGGAGATCCAGCGGCGCGGCCAAGTCCTCACCTGGGACAACACGGTGGATCGCGCCGTCGCTGTCCCGGCTGGCGCCATCAGGCAGATCGCCCTGAACCTGCTCCTGAACGCCTGCCAGGCGACGCCGCCGGATGGCGAGGTTGGCTTCTCGGCCAAGCTGGCCGAGTCCGGGATGCTGCACCTCGTCGTGCAGGACACGGGCTCCGGCCTGGATGCGGCCGGCCGGAACGTGCTCAGCGGGGAGCGGGAGGCCGGCGCTACGGGATCCGGGCGCGGGAACGGCCTGGGGTTGTGGATGGTCCGGCGCCTCGTCGGGGAAGTCGGGGGGACCCTCGCGTTCGCGCGCCGCGAACCGGCCGGGACGTTGATCACGGTCGAGGTCCCGCCGGCTGTCACTCGGGAGCTCGCCGATGTCGCTTGAGGGCCGCTCGATCGCCTTGATCGAGGACGACCCCATCATGGGGGAGTCCCTCGTCGACCGCCTAACCTTGGAAGGCGCCAGGGTGCGGTGGTCGAGGGGGCGCGCGGACGCAGTCAGAGACCTCGGGCTGCATGCGGCGGACCTCGTCATCTCGGACATCCGCCTCCCGGACGGGACGGGCGAGGACGTGTTCGCCGCCGCCTCGGCGATGGCCGACGTGCCGCCCTTCCTGTTCGTGACGGCGCACGCCGACATCGACCAGGCGGTGAGGCTGATGCGCGCCGGAGCAGGCGACTACCTCACCAAGCCGTTCGAGATGTCCGTCTTCCTCGGACGCGTCGAGCAGTTGGTGAAGCCCCTGGAGCGGCCGGGCACCGCGGTCCTCGGGATCTCGCCGGCCATGCTCGATGTCGAGCGCCTGCTTCGGAGGGTCGGGCGCATCTCCTCGACCGTCCTCCTGACCGGTGAGACCGGCGTCGGGAAGGACGTCTGCGCCCGGTACCTCCACGAGCTTCGCCGGCCCGACCCCGGGCCCTTCGTCGCCGTGAACTGCGCCGCCATCCCGAAGGACCTGATGGAGAGCGAGCTTTTCGGGCATGAGAGGGGGGCCTTCACCGGGGCGACAGCCCGGCACCTCGGCTATGCGGAGCGGGCCCGCAACGGCGTCCTGTTTCTCGACGAGATCGGCGAGCTCGACCTGAAGCTGCAGGCCAAGCTCCTGCGCGTGATCGAGGAGCGGGCCTTCCACCGACTGGGCGGCGAAACCGCGATCCCGCTCACGGCCAGGCTGGTCTGCGCCACGAACGCCGACCTGCCCAAACGAGTCGAGGCTGGCACGTTCCGGGAGGACCTGTACTACCGCATCAACGTGTTGACGGTGCCGGTGCCCCCGCTTCGAGCGCGCCCCGACGACGTGGAATGGCTCGCCAACCGCTTCCTCGACACGATGGTCGCGGAACTCGGAGCCGAGATTTCCGGCATCGGTGCGCACGCCATGCACGACCTTCGCAACCATGCCTGGCCGGGCAACGTACGCGAGCTTCGCAACCGCATGGAGCGGGCCGTGGCGCTCGCGCAGGGTCGGCACCTGCTGACGGGCGACCTTTTCCCGGACCGGGCACCGGCGGCCAGCGCTCCTCAAGAGCGTCCCCTGTCCCTGGAAGCCGCACGCGACGAGGCGGAAAGCCGGGAGATCAGGCGTGCCCTCGCGGATGCCGGCGGGGTCATCGCGGCGGCGGCGGCCCTCGGGATCTCGCGGACGACAATGTGGGAGAAGATGAGGCGTCACCGCATCGCGTCGAAGGGCGACGAGGCCTAGGTAGGGAACTCATACAACCAACTGCTGTTGCTCGTGTTTTCGTCCTGAGATTGGGGTTTCCAGCGCAGGAGGTTCGCGATGGCACGGTTGTTCTGGCTCTCCGATGAAGCCTGGGGGCGGATCGAGCCGCACCTGCCGCACGGCCAACCGGGCAAGCCCCGGGTCGACGACAGGCGAGTGATCAGCGGCATTCTGCATGTGCTGAAGGTCGGCTGCCGCTGGCAGGACACGCCCTCCGCTTACGGTCCGCACACGACGGTCTACAACCGCTACAACAGATGGTCTCAGCGCGGAATCTGGCAGCGGCTGTTCGCCAAGTTCGCGGCCACAGGCCCCGTGCCAGATGAGTTGATGCTCGACGCGTCCCACGTGAAGGCCCACCGCTCGGCTGCCGGCGGAAAAGGGGGGCCTGGAGCCAGGCGATCGGCCGCTCGCGAGGCGGGTTCACGAGCAAAATCCATTGCTTGGCCGATGATCGTGGCCGACCGGTCGCGTTCGCCCTGACGCCCGGCAACGTGGCCGACATCACCATGGCGCTGCCCCTGCTGTGCGCTGTGGTGCCGCCCAAGCGTCTGATCGCCGACAAGGCCTACGACGCACAGAGCTTGAGAGATTGGCTGAAGAGCCACCGGGTGATCGCCACCATCCCATCCACGGCCACCCGGACGGTACCCTATAAGCACAGCCGGGTCGCCTACCGGCGGCGCAATCGGATCGAGCGGCTGTTCGGCCACCTCAAAAATTGGCGGCGCGTCGCGACCCGCTACGATCGCCTAGCCTGCAACTATCTCGCAGCCGTCGCGCTAGTTTCCTCTGTCATCGCATGGACCTGAATGAGTCCCCTACCTAGTGGTCGACATCTGACGCTTGGTACCCTCAGCAAGGGGCTCCTTTCGACCGATTTCGTTGGAAAACTCGGAGACAGCATCTCAAGCGTCATTCAAGGCAGCTGGCATGAAGAGATCTGTCTATCGCCGATGATGCAGTCACATCCCTGCGAGGTGCTCTTGGCAGTTTGATAGTAGGACCTTCTCCGTCCGGCACCCTTCCCAGCGCTGCTTCGACCCCAATCCGAGTTTCTTAAACAGAATCGACCCAAACCGGTCGTACAAACAGCTGCGAGAGCTACCCGAAAGCAAACATAGGCTGGGGCGAACTTCGACAACGAAAATGACCTAGAGCTGACCACGCGCGTCGCCGATTCAAAGACAGCTCTACGACCTGAAGGAGATGCTTCACGCCCCTCACGTGCACCAGTGAGCCGCAATCTTCATCCGCCCCCGCCGCGCAGGGTTCGAAACGCTTGCTTTGAGGGCGCGATTTGTTCCATTTCTGATCCCTGCCGCCCCTGGGGCGTCCCAGCCCCCGATTGATGCCAGGGTACCGTGGTCGCTCAACCCATCGACGCAATCGCCGGTGCGCAGGGCATCATCAGCTTCTCATGCGACTTCCCCTTGATCGACGGCGGCGGGATACCCGTATGTATCCTGCAGTCCATGATCGTCGCGGACGCGGCCATCACCGGGGACACGACGCGGGCCCACGTG
The DNA here is from genome assembly GCF_001424445.1 of Methylobacterium sp. Leaf361. NCBI lineage: Bacteria > Pseudomonadati > Pseudomonadota > Alphaproteobacteria > Hyphomicrobiales > Methylobacteriaceae > Methylobacterium > Methylobacterium sp. Leaf361. The sequence goes on from NZ_LMPY01000003.1 coordinate 186,739, forward strand.
GTGGCCGCGCTGCGGGACCTTTTGCACGGTCGGGACGACGCCTGGACCCAACCAGTCGTCGACGAGCTCGCCACCGGCGGCACGGCGACCGTCCTGCTCGCCCCGGAATACGCCTTCGGCTCACCCGACTGGGCCGCCGTCGACGACCTCGTCCGCGCCGCCGACCGACCGCTCGTGCTCATCGCCGGGTTCGGGATGACGCCCGGGACTTGGCTGCGCGAGTGGCTTGGTACGGAGGGCGCGACGCGGCGATACGCGGGCTGGGACACCGACAGGGAGGTGCGGGCCGGAGACAGAGTGTACAACGGCCTGTGGTGCTGGATACACAGCCCTGGGGCGGGGACCAGCTGCGTCGCCGCGTTGAAGAACTTCCCCGAGCAGAGGACGGAGGCCCCGCACCGGGGGCTCGACCGCGGGCGCAACATCGTCCGCCTGTCCTTCTCGGACGTGGACGTGTTCCCCCTTGTCTGCGCGGATCTCCTCCAGGAGCCGGACGCATCGGGGTCGTCGCCCCGGCAGCGGGTCGCCAGAGCCATCGCGGAGAACCCCGGCGGCAAGCCGGTCCTAGTCACCGGCTCGCTGCTCCAGACGAGGCCTTGGGATTGGAATTGGCAGCATGCCATCGGGTCGGTTGTCGCCGACGCCGCACCGAACCGAACCGTGGTCATGGCGATTGCGAACCAAGCCTACGGCCGCCCCCGCGAGATGGAGGACGAGGACAAGTGGCGCTCGCTGAGCGGAGTCTACGCCAGCAAGCAGGCCTATCCGAGGGGAGCCACGCCGTTCCCGAGCGGTCGCCCGGTGTCGGTCGGAGCGTCTGCGGAGGGGCTGGTCATCCGCGACTGCGGCCCCTGCGTGGTCGGCGGCCCGATACTCGTGGCCAGGGTTGGCCCTGTGACGGGACTTCACCTCTGGCAGGCTGCGACATGCTTCCCATTGGACGGGGACGGCATCGGCGCAGCATTCACACCGCACGCCTGCGCCGTGACCTACGAGACCCATCGGCTCACGCGGCGCCATCCCGGGCAAGACGCCTACAGTCCGCGCGTAGCCCAGGGGCTCGCCGTGCTGCGGGCGCACCTTGAGGGACGCGCATCGCCGGACGCCGGCGACATCCTCCGCTCGCTGTTGCGCGGGACCGAGCCCGCCGCGGAGGACATCACCGACGACCTGTACCTCTCCATGCCGGAGTTGGAGGCCGCGATCCACGCGCTGGCTGTCCTGTGCACGTTCGACGAGTTGGTGCCGCATGGCCGGACCGGCCTGGATGGCCAGCTCAGGTTCCGCGACGCCGACGCCCATATCCTGGTCTGGAAGGCTCGCAAGCAGATCGGCACGCGGATGTACCGCATCCTGCAGGCCTGGACGGCGCAGGCCGGTGGACACCCGCCTCTCGTCGTGGTCGGCTCCCCGTCCCGTGGCCTTCCGCTGCGGGCCGGCCCGGTCGAATTCGACAGGCGCTCCGACTGGACGGCCCCACCCCCCTCGAATGATGCTGGGGGCTTCGGTCCCGGGCGCACGGCGAGCCGGGACATCACGCAGCCGCGCGGGAGCCGGCGGGCGACGTGCATCGACCTTGCGCTCCTGGAGGAGCTTTACCTCGACCATGACGCGGACCTGGACGCGGAGAGGATCGCCGGCTTCCTGACGCACCTCCTGCGCGACGTAATCGGCGGCGGAGGCTGAGGGCATGGCTTGGCCGTACCAGATCCTCGACGCGCTGTGCGCGGACGTCGACATCCGCCGCGTGCCCGAGATGCCGGATATGCCGCAAACGCCCGTGGTACCGCCGGCCGAAGCGGCGTTCTGGAGCGGCGCCTATGCGCGCGTGGCGTTCTGGCCCGCGGCCGAGGACGCTCTTGCCGACGCGGCGAACGAGGGCGAAGCTTGGCTTGACGACGTGTTGACCGAGGCCGAGAGCAGCGACCGCCCGGTCGACGGCTACCTAGTGATCGGCCTGCCGGCCCCGCCGGGACACGAGACGGCGCGTTCCTTCGTCCGTAACGTCGAGCTGTCCACCATCGTCTGCCGCAAGCAGGTGGTCTGGCCCTGCACGGAAAGTCCCTGCGGATGGCGGGGGCTGGCCGCCGTCAGCGTGCTCGGCTTCCCCGACCTTGGCGCACCCGACCAGGTCGTGGCCGCCCCCGAGCTCGACCCGGAGGCCGCGGCCTTGTGGGAACGGATAGAGAGGCTCGGCTTCCGCAAAGCGGTCGACCAGGACCGAGAGGGGGACGGCGCTTGACCTCGCTGAGGATCGACCGCCTCGGGATCGAGGCGTTCCGTGGCATCACCGGGCGGCTCGAACTCGACCTACGCTCGCCCCTCACCCTCGTGTACGCCTCGAACGGCACGGGGAAGACCACGCTTTGCGACGCGGCCGAATGGCTCCTTACCGCAGCGGTCGAGCGCCTGTCGGTGCGGGATGCCGCCGGGCTCGACGAGCTGCGGTCCGGCTTCGCACCCGACTCATATCCGAAGGTCGATGCTGACATCATGGTCAACGGCGCGGCCAAGGTCTTGGAACGAAGGTTCGAAGGGGCGTCCATCGCCGAGGCGGGCGAAGCCCCGGCCCCGGTTGGACCGACAGACCTGCTGGCGTTCCTGGCCCCGGACGGGGCCGGTCCGGGGCGCCACCAGCGGACCGCGACAACCCTCCGTAGGCAGTGGCTGCGCGGGGCGCGGTTCCTGTCGGTCGAGACCCTCGCCGCCCTCCTGGATACGGACGACGACACGGTCGAGCGCCGGCGCCGCGTCTTCTCGGACCTCCTCGGAGTCCGCGAGCAGGCCGATGCCAAGGACCGGATCAGGCAATACGCCGATGCCCTGAGACCGGCCGCCGCCCAACTGACAAGGGAAGTCGACAAGGCCCGCGCGGCGGTCGATGAAGCGCAGGCCGGCGCCGGCGACGACTCGGGGAGCGCGGCCAGCGAGCGGGAAATGGAGGCCGCTGAGAAGGAGTTGGGTCTCGCACCGTCGGCCGACCGGCTCGGGGCGGCCGCGGCCGAGATTGCCCGCCGAAGGCAGGGTCTGACGGGGAAGGCAGACGCGTTGCAACTCGTCATGAAGGAATGGCGGAACCGACGGGAGCTACGGCGCGATCTCGAAGCCGAGGATGCCGCCGCAAGCGGCGCCGGGACGGCGGCCGTGAACGCGGAAGGCGAGTTGCGGCAAGCCGAAACGCGCGTCCGGGACGCGCAGACAGCCCTCCGGGATGCCGAACTTCGCGGACGCAGGCTGGTCGACCAGGGGGCGAACCTGTCGAGGCAACTGGCCGCTTTCGCGACCGAATGCGATTTCCTGGCCCCCGACGTCGGTTTGCCCGAACGGCCGACCATCCATGTCGTTCGCGAGGCCGTCCCCCAGGCACGCCTGCCGACCGCACGCAGGGTTGCGCTCGAACGTGAGGTGCAGGGGCTGCTTGGCAGATACCCTGACCTCCGGACTTGGTCTGCGCGCCAGGCGGAAGCGGAGGCCGCCCTCGTCGAGGCCCGATCCGCCGTACGGGGTCCGGACGTGATCCAAGGCCTGGTAGATGCGCTCTCGCGGGCCGAGCACGACTTGGCGGCGGCGGTCGAGCGGCTTGAGCGCGAGGCAGGGCCCCTGCAGCGGCTCCGTGCCGCCGGGGAGGCGTTCCTACGGCATGACCACGATGCCACGCATTGCCCGACCTGCGGCCATGACTGGCAATCGCACGGGAAGTTGATGGCCGAGGTAGAGGCCCTCATGGACCGTACGCCAGCCTTCGTGGCCGTCGCGCAGGATTCCGTCGACCGGGCGACAGTGGCCACGGCGTCCGCTCGTCAGGACCTTTCCGCGGCCAAGCAGGCCGCGGAGCGCGAGAGGCGCCTCGCCGCGGAGCTCGCCCAGCTCCGTCAGAACATCGAGCGGTTCGAGAGGTCCTCCCGTTCCGCCGGGATCGACCCGGAGCCGGCGGACACCTTCGAGGGACGGCTCCGGAAGGAAGCCGCGTGCCTACGCCTCGCCGCGGCGCTCCTGGAAACCGACGGACTTGCCGGCCTGCTGGCAACCGGCTTCGGGGTCGCCTTGGACGAACACGTGGCGCTGCCCGCGGCCCGCTTCCACCTAGACCGGGAAGTCGCAGCGCGCGTCGCCGCCGCAGGTCTCGAAGGGCGACGGCTCGGAGAAGCGCTGGAGGGCACACGCTCCGCCGTGGCGGCACTCATGACCGCGAAGGCGGAACGGGCGACCGCGGTCGAGCAGGCAAGAGACCGCCGGGCATCCATCCAGGCACGCCTTGACGCGCTCGTCGCCGGTTGGGCGCGCCTAGCCGGTCAACGCCCGTGGACTGAGGCGAACCTCGCCGTCGTCCGATCGGAGGTCGCGGACGAGACGTCCCGCCTCGAACGGGCGGAAGCGCATATCGCGGCCGCCGACGCCGCTATCGCCCGTGAAAGGCGTCGACGGGGCTTGGCAGCGGCCGAAGCCGACCTCTCGCGGCTCCAGGGCCGGCTCGCGTCGGTCACGCAAAAGCAGGCGGCGGCGGATAGGGCGTACCATGCGTTCGAGGCCCACTACCAAGAGGCGAGCCGACGGCAGGTCGAGGCGCTCCGCGACACCGTCAACCCGCTTTTCGCGCGCATGCATGCGAACAAAATCTACGAAAGCATCGGGTTTGGCGAGGGCGAAGATCTCCTTCGATGGCGTTCGGACATCGGCGGCCGAAGCTTCGATCCCGAGCGGAACTTCAGCCAAGGCCAGCGGCAGGACCTCGCGCTGGCACTATTCATCGCCCGGGCCAGAAGCCTCGGGGGAACCTTCTTCCTCGACGAACCCGTGATTCACCTTGACGACGTGAATAGGGTCGGCCTCCTCGATGTCCTCCGAGCCTCGGCGATCTCCGGCCGGAACCATACCAATTTCGTCGTCACCACCTCCAGCCATGCGATGGCACGGCACCTGATCGAGAAGTTCGACCGCGTGGATGGCTCGAACCCCCGCGGCGACGGCATCCCGATCCTCCGGGTGTACGAGTTGCGCGGCAACGGTCGCGACGGGGTCGAGAGGATCGACCGTTACCCGCCTCCGTCCTAATGCCCGGGTGGGGCGATATTGGCGGGAAGGCTCGGGCCCCGTTCACGGGGTTTAGGAGGGGATTGGGGATCGTCGCATGAACACCGCGAGCGGAAAGGCGGACGGCAGGCCGCGCGACGACCTCGGATCCCACCTCGATGGCAACCTAGCCCGTTTCGACCGGTGGGCCGCGGCCGTGCTCCTCACGGTCTGCGCGGTCGCCGTGGCGTACTGCCTGGGAGAGGCGACGGATGCCCGGGCCTTCGCCACCGCTCTGTCCGTACTGGCGTGCGTGCTCGTCGCGTCCTGCGTCTCCGGGGCGCTGGCGGGCTTCCTCTTCGGCATCCCCCGGCTCCTCGCGCAAGGAGACCCGGCGGTAGCTTCCCCCTCTAACGAGCTTGGCGCCGCCAGTCCGAGGGCGAGGATCCGGCCCCTGGTCGGCAACTCCAACCTGGAGGAGATCTCCGACTGGATCACCAAGATCCTCGTCGGCCTCGGCCTCGTCCATGCGAACGAGGCGGTCTCCACGGCGCGTGGCCTGGCAGCCTACGTCTCGACGAGCGGCCTTCGGGGAGCTCCGGCCTCCGACCTCCTGGTCATGGGCGTGGGCGTGAGCGGCCTCCTGATTGGTTTCCTCTACTTCTACCTCCAGACGAGGACGCGCATCACGCTGATGTTCTTCGCCACGGAGGATGTCCAGGATGCCGTCGTCGTTCCCAAGGCTGATGTCGACGCCGCCAACGAGGCCCCGATCGTCGACGAGGAGTTCCGACGTGCCGCCATCGCCGCGCTTTCCGCCGGGATCGGCTTTCCGACCGCCACCGTCCCCCCATTGCCAGCCGATGCCACGCTTCTCGGAGTAAGCTTCGACCGGCTCCGGACGTCTGAGGAGTTCGCGGCCTGGGGCGCTGCACAGGCGCGCGCGCGCAACTTCGAGGCGGCCGAGACGGCGTTGGTGCAGGCCAACGCCCTCGATCCGGCCAGTTCGCTCATCCTGCGCAGGTTAGCGGAGGTCCGAGCCTTGCGCGGCGACATCCGGCGGGCGGTCGAGACCCTGCGCGAGGCGGGCGACAAGGCCCCGCACAAATGGCGGATACGGCGTCGGGAGCTGTTCCATGCCCTTTATCTCCCGATGCCGGACGGCTTCACACGCGCGCTCCGGCTGGCAGATGGCTTGATGCAGCACCCGGAGGGCAGTCTCGATCCGATGGTCCATGTATGGCGGGCCTGCGCACATGGTCAGAGGCATCGCTGGCTCTCGGAAACTTCTGGGGCGGAGAGTGAGAAGGCGGATGCTAGGGCAGAGGCTTTGGCGTCGTTGGCGCGCGCGGTCGATTTGTCGCCAGACCCGGAGAGTCCGGCACGCGTCACGATGCGCAGCTTGATCGATTCGTCGGGGAACGCATCCGACAACGATCTAGGCGACTTCGCGAACGACCCTGAATTTATCGAGGCTGTCGACCCCGCACGTGGCTGACTGGACCGTGCTGACGCCCGCGCCGAACCCGCAATGTCCTGGGGCCGGTGCGGGGCCCCATATGACGGAACGGCGGCGACCGCGGCTCGAAGATCCCTCTGAGAGCGCATCGCGGCCCTTTATACTTCCGCAGTGTGAGGCTGTGCTTTCATCTCGACGAGGCACACGTTCGGCCGCAAAGGTTCGCGATGTTCCGCGGACGTCGCTTATGTGTTCCAACATCAGGATGTCGTGACCGTCGGGCAATGTGCACTATGGGTCTGCACTCGCCCAGTGAGCGGGCCTTCGTGAGATCGAACTCGAAAGTTCACTCATGGCGCAACGCTGCCGGCCGCTTTCCTCGGACTAGGCGTCTGCTCTTTGGATTCCGCCATCCTAAACCGGACTGGCTGAAACCACCCTGAGCGGAACCCACGAATGGGTACTAAGCGTCGGGTTTCGATCACTAGCAAGGCCCCGGGGCGCCACCTCGCGCGACGAGGCCGCCGAGACACGAGCGCCGGGCATCGAGCGACCCGGCAAAGCCCGGGCCCGTAAGCAACGCTAACGAGCCTGGTCGCCGATCAGGGCCCGCCGAAGGCGGGAGGAGACGGCGTCGATAGCCGCCACGGTAACCAGGATCATCAGGACGAGGAACGCGACCTGCTGGAGTTCTAGCACGCGGATCAGTTCGGTGAGGTACTGGCCGATTCCACCCGCGCCGACGATGCCGATGATGGTTGCCGAGCGTGTGTTCGACTCGAAGAAGTACAAAATCTGGCTGCCGAGCACCGGCAGGACCGCCGGAACGATGCCGAAGCGGATGCGATGCATGTTCGAGCCGCCCGAGGCGGCGACGCCCTCGGCCGCCTTGCGGTCGACGGTCTCGACAGCTTCCGAGAACAGCTTTCCGAAGGCGCCGAAATCCGAACAGGCGATGGCGAGTGCCCCCGCGAACGGGCCCAGACCGACGACGTTGATCCATATCAGGGCCCAGATCAGCACGTCGACCGAGCGGAACACGTCGAGGCCGCGCCGGACCGTGAAGTGCACGATGACGTTCGGCACCACGTTCTTGGCGGCGAGGAACGCCATCGGGAAGGCCATCGCGGCCGCCGTCAGTGTGCCGAGGAACGCGATCGCCAGGGTCTCGCCGAGCGCGTGAAGGAACTCCCAGAACCGTCCGCCTGGCGTGGGCGGCAGCATCATGAGCGAAAACTCGGCGAGACGTCCCAGGCCCCCGAGGACGCGGCCGGGCGAGAAGTCCAGTCGAACCATCGCGAATGCGGCGAGGCCGACGATGGCCGATGTCGCGGCGACATAGGCGAGGCGGCCGCGCCAAGGCGTGTGGAACGCCGCGGGATGGCGTTGCCGCATGGTCGCGAGATCCGCCGCGGGATCCGAAGGCGAGCGGGGCTGGATCACCGAGCCGTCTCCAGGCCGAGAAGGCGGTGGCGGAGACGCTCGGTCGCGAAGTCTATGGCCATCACCGTGAGGATGATGAGGAGCAGGATCGCGCTGACGTCCGTGTAGTAGAAGTTGCGGATGGCAGAGAGGAACTCCTGCCCGATGCCGCCGGCCCCGACGAAGCCCATGACGCCGGCTCCGCGGACGTTGACCTCGAATCGCAGGAGCCCGTAGGAGGCGAAGTTCGACAGCACCTGTGGCAGCACGGCGAACCGGATCGTCTCGATGTGGGTGGCGCCCGCCGCCTTCAGGCTTTCGACCGGCTTCATGTCGATGTTCTCGACCACCTCGGAGAACAGCTTGCCCAGCGCCCCCGTGGTGTGGATTGCCAGTGCTAGCACGCCGACCATCGGTCCGAGCCCGAAAGCGATGACGAACAGGAGCGCGAACACGATCTCGGGCACCGTGCGGCAGAGTTCGAGCCAGCGCCTGACCAGGAAGCACCCAGCCCGGCTCCGCGCGAGGTTCGAGGCCGCCCCGAAGCACAGCACGAAGCCTGCGATCCCGCCGAGCAGGGTCCCGAGATATGCGATGAGCAGGGTCTCGCCGAGCAGCTCCAGCCACCGCGGCAGGGCCCAATACCATTCGGCGACGTCGCCTCGGAAATTGCCCAGGGTGAGGTGCGGCAGCAGGCGACCGATGTAGGCGGTGAAGTTGCCGATGTTCTCGGCGAACACCAGCGGCTGCACCTCGGCCACGTACCCGGCGAGCACCAGCAGCGCGAGGACGATGGCCCCGGTCGCGAGGGTCCGCCGCTGGGTCGCTCCGACGGCCCGCGCATAGGCCCCCGCCAGCGCCTCGGCGCGGGCGGGGGGCAGGGGGGCGATGCGCTCGTTCATCGACGCGCCGCGGTCGAGTGTCACGCTCAGGACTTGCGACGCTGGGCGTCGTTGAACCGCAGCATGTCGATCATGGGCTCGAAGTCCTTGAGCGTGACGGGATTGAGCCCGGTGTCCTTGCCGTCGGAGAGCCGGTCGAAGGCGGCCTTGTCGTCCTTCGGTAGGTCGAGGAAGGCCTGGCGGATCTTGGCCTTCAGGTCGTCCGGTAGGCTCGCCAGCACGGCGAACGGGCCCTCCGGCAGGAAGTCGGACCTGAACACGACCCGGAAGTCCGATTGCTGCATCGGCGTGCCGTCGGGCTTCTTGAGCATGCCCTTGGCGGCCATGCGGGTGACCATCGTGTCAGTGTCGGTATTCCAGAGGTTGGCCGCGGCGTCGGCCGTCCCCTGGGTGAGCGCCAGGACGGCGTTCTCGTGGCTGCCGGCATAGACGGTGCGCCCGAAGAACTTATCGACGTCGTAGCCGGCCTTGTTGAGGAAGAACCGCGGCGCCTGGTTGCCCGATGCCGAATTCGGGTCGACGAGGGCCAGGTTCTTGCCTTTCAGGTCCTCGACCGTCTTGTAGGGGCTGTCGGCCCGCACGTAGATCACCGAATAGTAGCCCGACGCACCGTTGCCGTGGGTCTGGTTGACGACGGGCTCGGCCTTGACGCCGGTCATCACCGCCCTGGCAAACGCGGCGGGCCCGTAGAACCCGATGTGGATGTTGCCGGCGCGCTGCCCCTCGATCACGGCGGCGTAGTCGTTGGCGACCCGCAGCTTGACCGGCACGCCGAGCTGTTTCGAGAGGTAGGCCGCGAGGGGTGCGTAGCGGTCCGCGGTGCCGGAAGCGTTCTCGGCCGGGATCACGCCCAGGGAAAGCTCGGGATACTTGCTCTTCCACTCCTGCGCGCTGGCCGGAAGGGCGAGGCACCAGAGCGCCGCGAGGGCGCCGGCAAGGGTACGACGTGCGAGCATGACGAATGACTCCGTGACGAATAACGGATCGCGCCGGCCTTGCGCCGGCGCTCAGGCTACGAGGGCGCGGGCCTCGACCAGGGGGCGAGGCGCGGCCGGCTGGCGGTCCATGACCTCCCCGGCCTCAAGGCCGTAGAGCCGTTGGGCCACGTCCTCGGTGAGGTCGAAGGCGCCGCCCTCGAAGACCACGCGCCCGTCGGCGAGGCCGACGAGGCGGTCGCAGTAGGCGCGGGCGAGGTCGAGCGAGTGCAGGTTGCACAGGACCGTGATGCCGTGGCGCCGGTTGGCGTCCGCGAGGGCATCCATCACCAGCTTGGTATTGCGCGGGTCGAGGGAGGCCACCGGCTCGTCGGCGAGGATGATGTCCGGTTCCTGCATCATCGCCCGCGCGATGGCGACCCGCTGCTGCTGACCGCCCGAGAGCTGGTCGGCCGTTTGGCCCGCGAGCTGGGCCATGCCGAAGCCCTCAAGGATCGCCAGCGCCTTCGCGCGATCCTGGGCCGACCACAGCTTCAGGAGCGCGCGGTGGCTCGGAACCCGGGAGAGGCGCCCCATCATGACGTTGGTCAGAACATCGAGGCGTCCGACCAGGTTGAACTGCTGAAACACCATGGCGCAGCGGGCGCGCCAGCGCCGGAGGTCCGCACCTTTGAGCGCCGTGACATCCACCCCGTCGAACATGATGCGCCCGGCGGACGGCTCGGCGAGGCGATTCAACATGCGCAGCAGGGTCGATTTGCCCGCTCCGGAACGTCCGATCACGCCGACGAAGCTGCCTTGCGGAATGCTGAGGCGAACACGGTCGACCGCGTTCCTAGCTCCATATGTTCGGGTGAGATCTTCGAGCAGAAGCATCGCTGTGTCCGTCGGGAACCCAGCCGCTCCCTAGACGGGTTGGAGTGACACTAGGATGACGCCCGTTCGCGCCACGACGCGGCCTTCGGAAGAGGTGCAGCCTTGGCACGACTGTCTCGTTGAAGCGACATGTTCGGCGATCCGAACATTCCGCTTGGGGATGTTCGGAAATCCTGACGTTCCGCGGCGCGCCAAGCTGCCCAAACCCTAGATTTTACTTATACTTAGACCGGGTCTAAGTGCTGGCATGGCACGTGCGCAGGGCTTCCAAAGCTCGAATGCTTGGGGAGGCCATCGTGAAAAAATGCGATCTCATGATCGACGCGGGTCGGAGGCGGTTCCTATCCGGCGCCGGCGTCGCCGCAGCTGGTGCCGCAGCCACGACCGTGCTCGCGCCGCAGCCAGCGAGAGCCGCCCTGCCCACGGCACGGGTGACCTACCCCAGGACGCGCCTGGCAAACCTGAAGGACTTGAAGCCGAACGAGCCCTTCACTGTCGCCTACCCGGACGCGGATGCCCCGGGCGTCCTGATCAAGCTCGGCAAGCCGGTGCCGGGCGGAGCCGGGCCGGACGGGGACATCGTCGGGTTCAGCACGGCCTGCCCGCACAAGGGCTTCCCGCTGCACTACAACGCGGAGCGGCGCACCCTGAACTGCCCGGGCCACTACTCCGTCTTCGATTGCGAGGCCGGCGGCCAGGAGACCTGGGGCCACGCCACTCAGAACCTCCCCCAATACGCGCTGAGGGTCGATGCGCAGGGCGACATCACTGCCGAAGGCGTGGACGAGCTGATCTACGGCCGCCTGTCGAACGTGCTCTGAGGGGAGAAGCGAGATGACCTACAAGAGACAGATCGACCGCCTGCCCATCATCCCGGCGGACGCGAAGCGGCACAACGTCGTCTGCCACTACTGCATCGTCGGGTGCGGCTATCATGCCTATAGCTGGGACATCGACAAGCAGGGCAACGCCGACGCCGCCGGAAACGTCTTCAAGACGGATCTGACGAAGCAGCAGGGCCCGAACGCCGAGGCTTGGTACGCGCCCTCGATGTACAGCGTCGTCAAGCAGGACGGCCGCGACGTGCACCTCGTCATCAAGCCGGACACGGGCTGCGTCGTGAACTCGGGCCTGGGCTCGGTGCGCGGGGCGCGCATGGCCGAGATGACCTACTCGGCCGTGCGTAACACGGAGCGCCAACGCCTCACCGATCCGATGGTCTGGCGCTACGGCCAGATGCAGCCGACGAGCTGGGACGACGCCCTCGACCTCGTCACGCGCGTCACCGCCGCGGTCATCGCCGAGAAGGGCGAGGACGGCCTGTTCGTCTCCGCCTACGACCATGGCGGCGCCGGCGGCGGCTACGAGAACACCTGGGGCACCGGCAAGCTCTATTTCGGCGCAATGAAGGTGAAGAACATCCGCATCCACAACCGCCCGGCCTACAATTCCGAGGTTCACGCGACCCGTGACATGGGCGTAGGCGAACTCAATAACTGCTACGAGGACGCCGAACTCGCCGATACGATCTTCGTAGTCGGCGCGAATTCCCTGGAAACCCAGACCAATTACTTCCTGAACCATTGGGTCCCGAACCTCAACGGGTCATCCATGGACAAGAAGAAGGCTCAGTTGCCCGACGAGCCGCACGCGCCCGGCCGCATCGTCATCGTCGACCCGCGCCGGACCGTGACCGTCAACGCCTGCGAGGTCGAGGCGGGCGCCGACAACGTCCTGCACCTGCCCATCAACTCGGGCACGGACCTGGTCCTCCTGAACGCGCTCCTGACCTACGTGGCCGACAAGGGCTGGACCGACGCCGACTTCATCCGGGCCTCGACGAAGGACTTCGACAAGGCCCGCGCGGCCAACCGGACCAGCCTGGAAGAGGCCGCCGCGCTGACCGGACTCAGCGTCGACCAGATCCGGAAGGCCGCCGAGTGGATCGCGCAGCCCAAGGAGGGCGGTCACCGCCGCCGGACCATGACCGCCTACGAGAAGGGGCTGATCTGGGGCAACGACAACTACCGGACCAACGGCGCCATCGTGAACCTCGCGCTCGCCACCGGCAACATCGGCCGGCCGGGCGGCGGCTGCGTGCGCCTCGGCGGGCACCAAGAGGGCTACGCACGGCCCTCTGACGCCCATGTCGGGCGCCCGGCCCCGTACATCGACCAGCTCCTCATTAACGGTGCAGGCGGCGTCCACCACATCTGGGGGTGCGACCACTACAAGACCACGCTGAACGCCCTGCAATTCAAGAACGCCTACAAGCGCCGCACCGACATGGTGAAGGACGCCATGTCCAACGTGCCCTGGGGCGACCGCAAGGCGATGGTCGAGGCCATCATGGGCGCGATCCGCAAGGGCGGCCTGTTCTCAGTCGACGTCGACATCGTACCGACCCAGATCGGGCAGGCCTCACACGTCTGGCTGCCCGCCGCGACCTCGGGCGAGATGAACCTGACCTCGATGAACGGCGAGCGCCGGATGCGCCTGACCGAGCGCTACATGGACCCGCCCGGCCAGTCGATGCCGGACTGCCTCATCGCAGCTCGGATCGCCAACGGCCTGGAGCGCGTCTTCCGCGAGATGGGCAAAGCCGACGTCGCCGACCGCTTCAAGGGCTTCGACTGGAAGACCGAGGAAGACGCCTTCATGGACGGCTACCACCAACACGAGAAGGGCGGCGAGTTCGTGACCTACGCCCGCCTGCGCGTGATGGGGACCAACGGCTTCCAGGAGCCGGCGACGGGCCTCGAGGGCGGCCCCTCGCGGGCGGAGGGTACGAAGGGCGAGACCACGACCGGCCAGACACCCGGGATGGTGGTCCAGGGTCCCGCCATCGAGGCCGCGCGCGGGAAGGAGCCCGCCGTACAATCCGGGGCGAACAGCGCCGCCGTCCCGGTGTCCGCGAACGGCACGGAACGCATCATCGGCACGAAGCGCCTCTACGCTGACGGGAAGTTCACCTCGAAGGATGGCAAGGCCACGTTCCACGAGACGCAGTGGCGAGGCCTGCAGGCCGCCGGCAAGCAGGAGGAGAAGGACCGCTTCCCGTTCCTGATCAACAATGGCCGGGCCAATCACGTCTGGCAGAGCGCCTACCTCGACCAGGAGAACGACTTCGTGATGGACCGGTACCCCTGGCCCACCATCGAGATGAACCCGAAGGACGTCTCCGATCTCGGCCTGAAGGCGGGCGACCTCGTGGAGGTTAGCTCGCCCTCCGGATTCACGCAGGCCATGGTCTACCCGACCGACCGCGTCAGGCCGAAGCAGACCTTCATGCTGTTCGGGTTCCCGGCCGGCGTCCAGGGCAACACCGTGTCGGCGGGCGTGAACGAGTTCATCATCCCGAACTACAAGCAGACCTGGGGCAACGTCCGGAAGATCGCGGACGCCCCGGCCGGGCTCCGGTGGCACTCGTTCAAGAGCCAGGACTACACCGCGCCGGTCTGAGACGAGCGAGGCCGCGCCACGGAAGACATGGCGCGGCCCGCCTTCCGGGATCGAACCAACCGCGTCTTCATGCGAAGATCGAACTCGCCCGTTCCGGGTGTCCGGGCGTCCGCCCGAGATCCCTCGGAAACCCCGGCCTGGTCCGCCGCGGCACGTCGGACGGCGACGGCCGCCGTGATGGTTACCGTCGGTGCCTTCATGGGCCTCGGCGCCCTGTGGCTGGGCCCGCCGTACGCCGAGTACGCTTGGCTGCATGGCCTCCTGGGCGCCCTCGGCGCAGCCGTCTTCATGTTGTTCTTCGGCGAGGCCGTATGGCGCCGCTAGTAGTCGAGAGCTGACGCTTGATACCCTTTTGGTGAGTCCAAGTCGGGTGGAGGGACGCTATTGGGCCGCTGCCAGAATGCGGTAATAGGCGATCAGGGCAATACCCGTTCCACTTTTGTCGTAGTCACTGGGTCGAACCATGGCCCAAGGCGGGTAGCCCGGTCGAGCCCTACAACCGAGTGCTGCAATCGTAGTTCAACTGCAACACACCACTCGATGTATGCGTTGGAATTACCTCAGACCATTTGTCTTCTAAACCCATCTATGAAAGCCGACACTTCAGAGTATAAACTCGGCTGGAGCAGTTTGCGCTTGTTGGTCAACTTAATAATCTTTCCGCTCATCTCATATCCGTTGAGCGACACCGACCCTACGATGAACTGGGCGTTGGCCGGCCTTTGCGCTTCGATCGTGCTGAAGATGCGCTTTGCGTTCACAGGATCCTGATCTTGCTGCAAAGGACTGTCAAGAATAATTGGCGCTGTAATTGCTGTTGTGTACTCGAAGCACGTGCTGACGAACGCAAGTACGTAGGACAAGACCGCACGTGGATGAACCGATCCCGTATCTTTGATGATATAGTGTATTTTCTGCGCCTTATCAAGGCTGACATTCTTGACATCGAGTAGTTTCAGGTTGGCAGTAATCTGCTGAGCAAAAAAGTCTTCAATTTTATGCCTCCGCTCTTTGTTCTCGAGTTTGCGAATTTGCTTCTTGACCGACTCAATTTTCGTGATCAGATCAGTCGTCTTGGTCTCAATCTCAGCGGCCTGCTGGTCGAAGACGCTCAGTGCTTGGCGCTGTCCCTCTGAGGCGATAACCTGGGCAAGTGTAACCTCCCCCTGTTTGATGGTGAGCACCTGCTGGGCAGCCGCAACCTGCTCGTCAACGGTCTTGAGATTGAGGTGAGCGGCTTCAACTTGTGTTTTGACCTCGATCATCTGGTCGACGAGTTCATTCAAAACCGCAACGCATGCCTCGCGATCCTCAATGATACCGAACCTCATTGCGAAGTTATTCTCGTGGATCGTTCCGCACGTTGGGCAAGGGATTGGCTCATCGCCGCGCTCGTTGAGCCATTGGTGATCGTTCTCAAGCTCTTTCAGGGCGCGACGCCCAACCTCGAATTGGTCGTTCAGGACCGTTCTTTGCGCGATAGCATCACTTAATGCAGCAGCGAATTTAGATCGCTCCTCGCGCAGCTTCTTCAAATCCGCGAGCAAACGCAGGATCGCCGCTTCGTATGCCTCTTGATCTATCGACAAGGCGTCCTGTGTCACAGACTCCCGGAGAGCGAAGGCCGACCGCTCAACAACAATTGCTTGGCTCTGCAACTCACCTTTTTCGGCGGCCATTTGTTGAAGCTCGGCTCGATGAACGAACCATTCGTCCGGCACGATTCCCGAATGGTATGAGACAATGTTTCGATGGTATCCAGCGAACTGCTTCAGCCCATTGAACGACTGCCACGGACGCTCCCAACCTACATCCTGATCGACGTAGAAGGGTAAAAAAAAGAAAGCGGGCGTTGGGGTTGTCGGGCTCCCTTTACGGTCCGCCAGGACCAGATTAACCGCAAGTAGATTTGCGAGAGACGGAGCCAGCTGACTCGTCACTCTTTGCATCGATTCCCTAAGCACATATTCTTCATCGAAAAGCGCAAAATTCGACCCGTGTCGAAACATAAAGAATGTTTTATCTTCGACTTCAAACTCAAGGAGGCCAGTCATTTTTAGCTTGGGCCAACTTTCGTGGATGCGCGCAGGATCTGCTCCGAGAACCCAATACAAGGATTTGATCAGGGACGACTTACCGGTCGAGTTGCCCCCTAATATGATCGTCATCTTCGGATCGAACGACGTCTGGAACGCCGCTTGTTCCAGGTCGGACATGAGATATAATTTTTTGAAGCGTAAGTTTTTCATCTGTTTTCTTGCGCAAATTTCTAACCAGCAATCTAAATCTGCGTTCGCCGATCATGATGAGAACTCATACAAAAATGCGGCGCTCAGGTATGCGTCGTCCTGAGAGATGCCAAACTGCTGGGCGAGCGCGCGGACGCGACCTCGATTCGATGTGATAATCTCAGAAAGCGTTTGATTGTCATCATCGATACTGTTTGCGAGATCACGCAACTTTGTGCAGAAACGCTCGAATGTAAGGGAAGCTCGGCTGAGCTTGTCCACCTCATACCCTGTCCAAGCGCGGCCGATGTTGCGCTTCTGGACGGGAGATATCCCTGTAAGGTCGACCGAGACGGCAGACCACTTTGGCCTACTCTGATGGCGTCGTTTTATTTCGTCCAACATCTTCTGGACCTGATCACGCGTGAGCGCTTTCGCCCGCATCAAATCCTGGAAGCTCGTCACGCTCCTCATATGCTTGGATCTTTCTCGGGCGTGTTCAAGAATGACCACGACGAATGCGGATGATGGACAGTCTGGAATCCCAAGCTGGTGCTCAAGGAACTGGAGGATCAAACCCCGAAGCATGGTTCCAGGCCTGCTTAGAGGAAGGTCCGATAGATGATACTCGAACAGGTTGATGTCGCTTGCAGTAAACGTCGGAACTTCGGCAGCTATAGCTTTCCTGAGCGCGTCAGTTTTAACGCTATCTCCCTCACCAAAAGGACAGGGACATTTTGACTTCTCTATGAATTCACAGGGCTGATTGGTAACGAAGCCCAACACATCAGCGGCACTGCCGAATTTGGTTCTGTTGTCGTACATCTTGGCCACAATCGACGGTATTTTGTCGCTTCCTCCGCGCCGTTTATAACGCTGTGTAAGCCGCTTCACTGTCCAATGACCGGTTTCCCTCGTTTTGACTTGGTAAAAACGTGCTTGCGTGGGCTGAGATGAGTCGTTAAGCACGACAATGTCGTCGTGGAACTCGAACGCGACTGCATAGTCGTCGGATTTTTCGTGCAGCGTCAGAACGAGCGAGACAGCCCACGACGCTTGGTAATCGAGCCGTTCGAGCGCGACGCTTCCGCCCTTCTCGCGTTGAGGAACGGCAACGAGATCGTCCATCAAGCTCAATGCCTGCACCCCCGGGCTATATCCTTCTTGGGCAAGGATCACGCATAGGTGGCTCCGGCGCAACCTTGGCGGGTCGCCTTCGATGTGGGTCGTCTATCCGAACGTGTCCGCCAGAGATTTTGCCTTCGGCTTTCAGAATGCGAATGCGGCCAGTTGGCCTTCGGCCATCACCGGCCGCTGCTGCTGCTAACCTGCCTGCTCGGAAGCGGATTATTTTAGCGCCCACTTTGGGTTATTTGAGGCTTGCACCTGGGCCGCGTTGAACGTCCGCTTGCCCGCGGCCCGAGCCGCTGAGCGGGCCGGGCTGCTATCGGACACGTTCCTGCCGCCGATGCGCTTGAGCGTCTCGGCGTGGCCGAAAGCGGCTCGACGGCATCCGCCGTTCAGACCGGAAAAGCGGACCTTTGTTGAGAGTCGAGCCGTCCAAAGCGAAGGCCGGGGCCGAGACAGAGAGCCGGGCGCCTAAGGTGCGCGCGGCCCCGAGTGGTCGGGATGACACGGCACCGTAGGCCCGCAGCCCTCGTCCGAACGGCCGGCGAAGAAGGCCGCGAGTTTGGTAGCCTCATTCCTGTTGGCAGCGAAGAAGCGACCGCCCTTGCCATCGTCCTCGACCTCGATCAGCTGCTCGGCGATAAGCATGTGCAGGTTCCTGAGCACCGTGGAAGTGCGTTGCCTGGACAGCGCCGCGATGGCCTTGGCCGAGAGGCTCCCCTCGTGACGGACAAGGAGGGCGAAGATGAGAAAGCGCACCTCATGCGCGAGCGCCGAGATCCTGCCGAGGTGAACGGCGATGTCTGCCGGCTCTATGCGATCCGCCTCATCCAGCGCGTCCGAGAGGGTCTGCCGAAGCCTGCGCGTCGCTTGTGGACGACGAGTCTCCATGGACGACATGGGCGGCGCAACGTGCAGGTAAGTCAACCCACCGCTTGGTAGAAAGTCTCATCGAACGAGTACCCCGAACCGCGCACGGTTCGGATTGGATCGCAGGCGGAGGTCACGTTGAGGGCCTTACGCAATCGTCCAACGTGAACATCGACCGTGCGCTCGTCGATGTAGACGTCACGGCCCCAGACCCCATCTAGCAACTGCTCGCGGGAGTAGACCCGACCCGGCGTCAGCATCAGGAATTCAAGTAGCTTGAACTCCGTCGGTCCGAGGTGGAGCTCGATGCCGCTGCGCTTGATCCGGTGGCTGACGCGATCCAGCTCAAGGTCTCCGGCCACGAGGAAGTCCGAGACGTGTGAGGGCTTGGCCCTACGCAGCAACGCCCGCACGCGGGCCAGGAGCTCCGGCACCGAGAACGGCTTCACGACGTAGTCGTCAGCGCCCGTGGCGAGGCCGCGGACCCGGTCGCCCTCCTCGCCGCGCGCCGTCAGCATGATGACCGGCAGGGCGTGCGTCTCGGGCCGTGCCCGGAGCCGTCGGCACAGCTCGATGCCCGAGATCCCGGGCAGCATCCAGTCGAGCAGCAACACGTCCGGCATCTGCTCTTGGATGCGCAACTCGGCCTCGTCGCCGCGTGCCACGGCGTCGACGGTGAAGCCTTCCGCTTCCAGGTTGTAGCGAAGGAGGGTGGTGAGCGCCTCCTCGTCCTCGACGATCAAGATGTACGCGTTCATGGATCGGCTGGCTTCAACGGGCTTAGGCCCCGGCGGGCTGGGCGATGGTGGCGTAGTTGGAGGCGTCGTCCTTCGGCCGGTCGCCGTCCAGCGGCCCCCCGGTGACCAGGTAGTAGATGGTCTCGGCGATGTTGGTGGTGTGGTCGCCGATGCGCTCGATGTTCTTGGCGCAGAACAAGAGATGGGTGCAGAACGAGATGTTGCGCGGATCCTCCATCATGTAGGTCAGGAGTTCGCGGAACAGGGAATTGTAGAGCGCGTCGACCGCGCCGTCGCGTTCCCACACGTCGCGCGCGGCCGTCACGTCTCGGCTCGTGTAGGCGTCGAGCACGTCCTTGAGCTGTTCCTGCACCAGGTCGCTCATGTGCTGGACGCCGAGCACGATCTTCTGCGGTTGGACCTCGTCGCTGATCGCGACGACGCGCTTGGCGACGTTCTTCGCCAGATCGCCTATCCGCTCCAGGTCGTTCGCAACGCGGATCACGGAGACGGTCTCGCGCAGGTCGATGGCGATGGGCTGGCGGCGCGCGATGACCAGAACCGCGTTCTCCTCGACCTGCCTCTGGAGCGCGTCCAGCCGCTTGTCGGCGGTGATGACGGCCTGGGCGAGCGTGGCCTCCCTCCGGACCAGGGCGTCGCTCGCCTCGACGGTCATCTTCTCGGCGACGCCGCCCATCTCGGCGATGGTCCGACGCAGATTGTCCAGGTCCTCATCGAAGGATCTGACGATGTGCTCGCCCATGACATTGTCCTCGCTCGAAGGGCCCCGGGGCCGGTGCCACACGGGGCGGTGAGTTGGGCTCAGCCGAAGCGGCCGGTGATGTAGTCCTGGGTCTGGCGCTTCTCGGGGTTCATGAAGATGCGGTTGGTCGGACCGAACTCGATGACCTCGCCGAGGTACATGAACGTCGTGAACTGCGAGATGCGCGCCGCCTGCTGCATGTTGTGCGTGACGATGACGATGGTGAACTCGTTGCGCAGCTGCTCGATCAGCTCCTCGATCTTGCCCGTGGAGATCGGGTCCAGCGCCGAGGTCGGCTCGTCGAACAGGATGATCTCGGGCTTTTGGGCAATGGTGCGGGCGATGCACAGGCGCTGCTGCTGGCCGCCCGAGAGGCCCATGCCGGATTGCTTGAGCTTGTCCTTCACCTCGGTCCAGAGGGCGCTCCGGCGCAGGGCCTGCTCAACCCGGTCGTCGAGCTCGGACCTGGGCAGCCGCTCGTTCAGGCGCAGCCCGAACGCGACGTTGTCGTAGATCGACATCGGGAACGGCGTCGGCTTCTGGAACACCATGCCGATACGCGAGCGTAGCTCGTTCAAGTCGAGCGTCGGGGACAGGATGTTGCGCCCGTCGAACATGACCTCGCCGGTGGCCTTCTGCTCCGGGTAGAGGCTGTAAATTCGATTGAAGCAGCGCAGCAGGGTCGACTTTCCACAACCCGACGGCCCGATCAGGGCCGTGACCTGGCGGTCGTAGAAATTGAGGTTGATGTTCTTCAGGCCGTGGAACGCCCCGTAGTGGAAGTCGAGGTTCTTGACGGCAAGCCGGACCCGCGCCCGGTCGTTGGCGTCGGAATGGCCGACGACGGTCTTCGTGGCGATCTGGGCGGAGGCACTCATCGGACGGTGTCCCTTCCGAACGCGTAGCGCGCGACGGTGGAGAAGAGGAGGATGGCGACGGTGATGAGCAAGGCGCCCGCCCAGGCCAGCTGGCGCCAGTTCTCGTAAGGCGCCGAGGCGAACTGGAAGATCGTCACGGGCAGGTTCGGGATGCCGCCGATCAGCTTCGGCCCGAACCATGAGTTGTTGTTGAGCGCGGTGAACAGCAGCGGCGCCGTCTCCCCGGCGATACGGGCGAGCGCCAGGAGGATGCCCGTGACGATGCCGGCCTTGGCCGCGCGCCACGTGACCCGCTGGGTGACCATGGAGGTGGGGGCGCCGAGCGCGACGCCGGCCTCGCGCAACGTCCCCGGCACGAGGCCGAGCATGTCGTCTGTGGTGCGGACGATGACCGGGAGAGCGATGATGGCGAGGGCGACGGCGCCGGCCCATCCCGAGTAGGTGCCCATCGGCTGGACGACGAGGGTGTAGACGAAGAGGCCGATCAGGATGGAGGGCGCCGACAGCAGGATGTCGTTCAGGAATCCGATCAGGGCGGCGAGCTTCGAACCGCGCCCGTATTCGGCGAGGTAGGTCCCGGCCAGAAGCCCGATGGGCGTCGCGACCGCGATGCCGAGGAACGTCAGGACGAAGCTCCCGAGGATGGCGTTGGCGAGGCCGCCGCCTTCGGATCCGGGACCCGGTGTCGGCTGCGTGAACACCGCGAGCGACAAGGATGACCCGCCCTGGACGACGAGCATGCCCAGGATCCAGAACAGCACCACCACCGAGATCGCGGTGAATGCGGTCGCGAGGAACTTGAGCGCCTTGTCGGCGACCCGTCGCGAGGCTCGGACCCGGCCCCAGGCCGGCGGCGCGTCTTCGGGCATGGGGATGGCTGGGATATTGGCGTCGGCCATGGTCTCACACCGCCTTCATGCGCGCGACCAGGAGCCGTGCCACGACGAGCACGACGAAGGTCACCAGGAACAGGATGCAGCCAGTGGCGATCAGCGCGTTCATCTGGAGGCCGATGGCCTCGTTGAACTCGTTCGCGATGCGCGAGGCGATGGTTGAGCCCGGGTCGAGCACCGAGGCGGACAGCCTGTTCGCGTTGCCGATCACGAAGGTGACGGCCATGGTCTCGCCCAGCGCCCGGCCGAGGCCGAGCATGATGGCGCCGATGATGGAGACGCCCGCCTGCGGGATGAGCACGTGCCGGACGACCTCCCAGGTCGTGCAGCCGATCCCGTAGGCGCTCTCGCGCAGCACGGTGGGGATCTGGGCGAGCATGTCGCGCGCGATCGAGGCGATGAACGGCACGATCATGAAGGCGAGGATGATGCCCGCGGTCGCGACGCCGAGACCGGTCGGCGACCGGGCGTAGAGGATGGTGCCGACGACGGGCAGGCCCTCGGTCACGCTGGAGACCGGAACCTGGAAGTACCGGGCGAACAGGGGGACGAAGATGAACAGCCCCCACATGCCGTAGATGATGCTCGGCACGGCCGCGAGGAGCTCGATGGCGGTGGCCACGGGCGTCTTGATCCAGCGCGGGGCGAGCTGGGTCAGGAAGATCGCGACGCCGAGCGACAGGGGCACGCCGAGCACGAGGGCGATCAGCGCGGAGGTGAGGGTGCCGGCGATGGCCGGCCAGGCCCCGTACTGGTCCGACTGGGTGTCCCAGGCGGAGCCCGTGAAAAATCCGAGCCCGAATTCCCGGAAGGCCGGCCAGCCGCCGACGAGCATCGACAGGAGGATGCCCGCGAGGACCGCGAGCACCAGGAGTGCCGAGGAGAGGCACAGCGCCCGGAAGATAGCGTCACGGGTCGAGAGGGACATCGTACGGCCGCGCGTGGCCTTCTCGGTGTACGTCACCGCTTCGGTTCCTGCGGACATGTCCTCTCTCCCGTCGCTAAGCATCCGGACTTTCGCTCTCGCCGAGGATTAGAACAGCGACTTGCCGCTGGTATCCTTGATATCGCTCTTCCACACGGCGCGGACCTGGTCCTTCACGTTCGCCGGCAGCGGGACGTATTCAAGGTCAATGGCGAGCTTGTCGCCGTTGGAATAGGCCCAATCGAAGAACTTCAGCGCGGCGGCGGAGCCCTCCGGCTTGTCGCTCTTCTTGTGCATCAGGATGAAGGTCGCCGAGGTGATCGGCCATGCCTTCTCGCCGGGCTGGTTATTGAGGATGATGCCGAAACCGGGCGCGTCCTTCCAGTTGGCGTTGGCCGCGGCCGCCTGGAACGACTCGATCTCCGGCACCGGGTACTTGCCGTCCTTGTTCTGGACGAGGGCGTAGCTGAGCTTGTTCTGCTTGGCGTAGGCGTACTCGACGTAGCCGATGGAGTTCGGGACCTGCTTGACGGTCGCGGTCACGCCCTCGTTGCCCTTGCCGCCCACGCCGACCGGCCAGCTCACCGAGGTGTTCGCACCGACCGTGGACTTCCATTCCTCGGAGACGCGCGAGAGGTAGTCGGTCCAGACGAAGGTCGTCCCGGAGCCATCCGAACGGTAGACGACATTGATGCCGGCACTCGGGAGCTTCAGATCGGGGTTGAGCTCCTTGATCTTCGGGTCGTCCCACTTCTTGATCTTGCCGAGATAGATGTCGGCGAGAACCGGGCCGGTCAGCTTCATCTGGCGCGCCTCGACGCCTGGAATGCTGATGGCCGGCACCTCGGCCCCGATGGCGGACGGGAACTGGGCGAGGCCGTCCTTCTCAAGGTCTGCGCCCTTCAGGGGCATATCCGAAGCGCCGAAATCGACGGTGTTGGCCTTGATCTGACGGATGCCGCCACCCGAACCGATGGACTGGTAGTTCAACCCGTTGCCGGTGGCGGCCTTATAGGCCTCGGCCCACTTCGAATAGAGTGGGAAGGGGAAGGTCGCGCCAGCTCCCGTGATATCCGCAGCGAATGCCGCGGTCATCGACACCAACCCGATGCCAGCGGCGGCTGCGAGGGTCCGAAATTTCATGGTTTGGTCTCCCGGTGGAGCAAGCGACGAACGGGACGGAGCCCGCGCCCGGAAAGCGCCGCTCGATGAGCCCCGATGCGGGCAGCGCCTATGAAATTTCGGCGACAGTTGCGTGACAGCCCACCGGAAGACCGCGCGACCATCCACCGGGGCTGTGGGCCCATGGCGAACCCGTTCCCATACTTCCAAAATTCTGGAATTTTGGATTGACCTTTCGGGGCCGTTGCGCCACCTTGCTTCCATGGATATCGAGATAGCAGCCCGGCAACTCGAGGCCCTCGGCAGCGCAACGCGCCTGAAGGTATATCGTGCCCTCGTTCGTGCGGGACATGACGGGCTGCCGGTCCGAGGGCTCCAAGAGCGCGTCGGCATCCCGGCGTCGACTCTTTCCCATCACCTGCATCGGCTTATCCAGACGGGCTTGGTCGTCCAAGAACGCCAAGCCACGACCCTGATCTGCCGGGCGGTGTACCCGGCGATGCGGAGCCTCGTCGGCTTTCTGGTGGATGAGTGCTGCGTGGAGGAAAGATGCGGCCAAGCTGATGAAGCCGCATGATTGCTTCGTCACGTCCAATATTTCGATTTTTCTAGAATATAAGGAGGAACGGGCATGTCGACAGAGGGTCATAACCCCGTTGCGGTCATCGGCGCCGGCCCCGTCGGGTTGGCCGCCGCCGCGCACCTCGTGGCGCGCGGCCTGCCGGTCAAAGTTTACGAGGCAGGTGCGGTTGCGGCCCACGTTCGGAATTGGGGGCACGTGCGCCTGTTCTCGCCATGGGAGTTCAACATCGACCCGATGGCACGCGAGATCCTGCTTCGGACCGGCTGGCGCGAGCCGGCGGCCGAGGGGTTCCCCACAGGCGCGGAGCTGGCTTCCGATTACCTCGAACCTCTCGCTCGGACGCCGGAACTGGCTCCCGTCATCGAAACTGGGGCGCGCGTGAGCGCCATCGCGCGCCTCGGCATCGATAAGGTCGGCAGCCGGGACCGGGCGACCCGGCCGTTCGTCCTGACGGTAGTCGGCGACGGCGGCGAGAGGCGCCGCGAGTTCGCCAGGGCCGTCATCGACGCCTCCGGGACCTGGGCGACCCAGAACCCGCTCGGCGCCGACGGCCTTCCCGCGGAGGGCGAGACGGAGTGCGCCGACCATGTCGCGCGCGGCATCCCGGACGTTGCCGGACGGGAGCGCACCGCATTCCGGGGACGCACGACCGCGGTCGTCGGTGCCGGGCATTCGGCGGCGACGGTGCTGCTCGACCTCGCGCGGCTCGCGGACGAGGCCGCGGACACCCGGATCGTCTGGGTCACGCGCAGCGGCAACCTCGCGCGCGTCTTCGGCGGAGGAGCCGCCGACCAACTGGCCGCGCGGGGCGCGCTCGGGTCCCGCCTCAGGGCCCTGGTCGACGCAGGCCAGGTCGAGCTCGTCGCAGGCTTCGCCGTGACGGGGCTCCATCGCGACGGTGACCGGGTCGTCCTTGAGGGCCGGGACGCAGAGGGATCCCGCCGACTGGCCCCGGTCGACCGGGTCGTCGTGGCGACCGGCCAGAGACCGGATCCGAGCCTCACGCGCGAGATCCGCGTCGACCTCGACCCGGCATTGGAGAGCGTGCGGGCGCTTGGGCCGCTCATCGACCCGAACGAGCATAGCTGTGGTTCGGTGCGGCCGCATGGACATCGCGAGCTCGCCCATCCCGAGCCCGGCTTCTATACCGTGGGCATCAAGTCGTACGGGCGGGCGCCGAACTTCCTGATGCTGACCGGCTACGAGCAGGTTCGCTCCATCGCCGCCGCCCTCGCCGGCGATCTTGCGGCGGCCGACGACGTCCGCCTCGTCCTTCCGGAGACCGGGGTCTGCTCCCTGCAGGTCGACGAGGTGGCCCAGGACTGCTGCGGGGGGCCGCCCACCGCAAGTGCGGACGCCTGCTGCGCGGGCGACGAGAAGGCGCGCGACGAGACGGATACCGGGTGCGGCTGCGCCCCGGCTTCCCCCAAGCCGTCACCGTGCTGCGGCGAGGCGGCATGAGGGATCGTCACCGGCTGGCCGTGATCAGCGCTCTCGGGATCGTTCAGATCCTGGCCTGGGGATCGTCGTTCTACCTCCTATCGGTACTGGGCCAACCCATCGCGGCCGAGACCGGCTGGCCACTCGCTTGGATCATCGGCGGCCTCTCGGCGGGGCTGCTGGTGGCCGGCCTGGTTTCACCGCGCGTCGGGTCCTTCATCGGCCGGAACGGAGGGCGCGCAATTCTGGCGCTTTCGGCGGTCCTGCTGGCGTGTGGCCACGTGGTGCTCGCCCTGGCGCCGAACCTGCCCGTGTTCCTGATCGGTTGGCTCGTGATCGGCGTAGGGATGGGTTGCGGCCTGTACGACCCCGCCTTCGCGACATTGGGGCGGCTCTACGGCGCCGAGGCTCGCCCAGCCATCACCACGCTCACCCTATGGGGCGGCTTCGCCAGCACAGTTTGTTGGCCGCTGTCCGCCTTCCTGGTCGAGCAGGTCGGGTGGCGGGGGACATGTCTCACCTACGCCACTCTGCACATTGTCGTGACCCTGCCGCTTGTTCTCGCAATGATCCCGAAGGTGCCCGCTTCGGCGACCAATGAAGGCGCAGGGAATCAATCGGACGTGCGGCTGCCGCCGCGAGAACGGCGCGCATTCCTGCTGATGGCCGGCGTACTGATTTTAGGCGGCACCGTGATGACGTTGGTATCGGTGCATCTGATCACGCTGCTCCAAGCGCGCGGCGTGGCGCTCGCTGCCGCCGTGTCATACGGCGCACTGATCGGACCGGCCCAGGTCGGGGCCCGTATCGTGGAGATGGCCACCAAAGGCCGCCACCATCCGCTCTGGACGCTGACGGCGGCGATGGCATTGGTGGCGCTCGGCCTGGGCGTGCTCGCGGCCGGTCTGCCAGCAGTAGGTCTCGCTCTGGTGCTCTATGGGGCCGGAAACGGTATTTACTCCATCGCCCGGGGCACGGTACCCCTGGCTCTGTTCGGGCCCGCCCGCTACCCTCTCCTCGTGGGCCAGCTGGCCAGACCAGGTTTGGTCGCCCAAGCCCTCGCCCCGTCGCTAGGGGCCCTGACGCTGACCTATGGCGGCGCCGAGGCAGCCTACGTCATGCTGGTGATCCTTGCAGTCGCCAATGTCGGCCTCGCCGGCGCTCTGTGGAGCGCCCGCTAGGAAGAGGGGCAATCCCGCGCAAGCGGCCGGCCGCTCGCAGCCCAGTCGGCAAGAAGAATCCGGACAGCCTATGCGAGCCCACGCGTCCATGCGAGGTCTCATGGTAAAGGCCGCGGACGTCGAACGCGCGCTGACGGTTCCAAGCTGCCTGTGCGGGCGGAACAGGTCGGTCGCAAAGCCGTGCGTCGCTCACGTCGAACGGTTTGCAAACTGCCGTTCACCGCCGCCCTTCATGGCTTGTGGACAAGCCCTGCTTCAAGTCGCCGATGTCCACGATATGTTCTAAAATTTTGCGTCGCCCGCGCAGCCGGCGACGATCTGGGGATACCTCTGCCGAGCGCTGTGGCCACATGCAGACAGCCGCCTGGCCGACATCGGCCGGGATGCACAAGGACGGCGGCATACCCGGGCCTCTGTCGGGGAATCTGGAGCGGGTGCACACATCAATTGCGAGGTGTTCAAACAACGACTCTGTTCTTAGAACGACGATGGCAGATTAACATCGACATGCAGATGACATCCGTAGAGGAAACACCACAATCGCCAACTGCTGCTCGAGTAGACGGTGATTCGACAGCTCTACCAAACGAGCAGAGCCGCCAACGTAAAGTGATCCATGTCGATATGGACGCTTTTTATGCGAGCGTAGAGCAGCGAGACAATCCCGACCTGCGAGGCAGACCAGTGGCGGTCGGCGGCTCTCGAGAACGCGGTGTGGTGGCTGCGGCGAGCTACGAGGCTAGGCGCTACGGTGTACGCTCGGCCATGCCTTCGGTCACAGCCAAGCGGCAATGTCCCGAACTGATTTTTTTGAAGCCTCGCTTTGACGTCTATCGCGAAATCTCGTTACAGATTAGGGAAATATTTTCAGACTACACAGACATGATCGAGCCGCTTTCGCTCGATGAAGCCTACCTAGATGTAACCAACAATCTAAAAGGCATAGAATTTGCAACTCAGGTCGCTAAAGAAATCAGGTCTCGCATCTGGAACGAGACGCAGCTTACCGCCTCAGCGGGAATCAGCGCCAACAAATTTCTGAGTAAAATTGCACCCGATCAGAACAAACCGAACGGCCAATTTGTAATTACGCCTGAAATGGCTCCTGCTTTTATCGCCGAACTCAACATAGCCAAATTTCATGGCATCGGCAAAAAGACCGAAGAAAAAATGAATGCGCTCGGAATTGCCACCGGCCGAGATCTTAGGGCGAAATCGGTCGAATTCCTCCAAGAGCACTTCGGCAAGGCCGGGCTCTATTATTATTGGATTTCCCGGGGAATAGACGAGCGCCCGGTTCAACCAAACCGCATCCGAAAATCAGTGGGCGCAGAGAACACGTTTCTACATGACCTTTCGGAAATTGAAGACCTGAGGGCCGCACTATCGCCAATCATCGACAAGGTATGGAATTATTGCGAGCGAACTCAAATTCGAGGCCGAACTGTTACGTTGAAGATCAAATATAGAGACTTCCAGCTAATCACACGGAGTCGGTCTACACAGGAACGGATTGGTAGCAGGGAGCTAATAGACCAAATCAGTAATGAACTACTGACGGGAATATTACCTTTGCCGAAACCAATTCGTCTCCTTGGTGTGAGTTTGTCGAGCCTCAATACAGATGCCGAAGATGCCGCCGTAAAAAATCATGTACAACTTTCATTCGAGCTATAGCGGACCAAAAATTTCGAATCGCTGAATAAAATATCTTACCACTTCTGTAAATCTGCGCGTGTCGTTTTGATTTATTTTAGACTGGACACAGGCGAGCACGTGTGGAGCGCCTGTATTGCCTTGCTATGCACTTCGAAGCATTCACGTTTATATCATAAGCGGACGTCCGAGCAGCCGGCAGCATCATCTCGTCAAAGCAACGTGCTGACTTGAGGGACCGCACGTGAATGCACGCCCTTTGGTCAGAACGAGAGCGCCACTTCGCGTGCAAGCGATGACGGCGGCTGTCTGACCGTTCGTTCGAACAGCTGCAAGTCGCCAATCAGGACGACACGACGCTCTGCACGGGTCAAGGCCGTGTAGAGGAGGGCGCGATCGAAGAGTCGGCTCGGAGAAAGTGGTATGATGATCGTGCCCCACTGCGAGCCTTGAGCTCTGTGAGTACTGATCGCGTAGGCGAGGTCGATCCGGTCCGTAAGTTCCTTGTCCATGAATTCATGGACTTTCCCCTCGAGCCGAGCGGTCATCCTATCCTCATAGACAGCTAGGACGTGCCCCATGCTTCCATTCCAGAGCCCTCGTTCATAATCGTTCTTCGTCGAGATGATGGGATCCCCGGCTGCGAAGCGTCGCAGTCGGGCGCGACCATGAGCGTTGTACCTATGGAAGTACGTGTTGATCGCATCGATCCCGGCAGGACCGGTATAGGTCGTACCAACAACCTGAACGTCCTCGCCGTGTGAGTCGTCGCGAACTTGTTCAATCGCCTCGACGATCTCGTCCTGCCGGCAGGGGAGGAGGCTGCATCCTTCTCGTCCACGCTTATAGACGGGCAGGCGAGGGGGGCAGCCGTTGCGCACCGCGCGAGAGACGGTCGGAATCCCTGTGGCCTCATCGGCTCGCATAATGCGGGTCAGCTCGACTTGAGGAATGCGCCAGCTGGTTGCCAACCGATGCAACGTAAGGCCGTAGCCGATCGGTGCGAGCTGAGCGACATCTCCAACCAACAGCAGGCTTGCGTCCTCATGGAGGTGGAACAAAATCCGATAAAGAGTCGGCAGATCCAACATGCTGGCTTCGTCGACGACGACGAGCGTGTGCGCTCCCGTTACCGAACGCCTTTGCAGGCACTTCCAGAGCCAAGACGCGATCGTTTGTGCGGGCCGTCCGGTAGCGACGGACATGCGCTGGGCCGCCCTTCCAGCAAGGGCGATCTGATGGACGTGAACGCCGAAGTCGGCTGCGGCTTCATTGATGGCTTTGAGCGTCGTGGTCTTGCCGACCCCAGCGCCCCCGGTCAGGATGGAGAATTGATTGCTCAGCGCCATCGCCACGGCACGTTCCTGCTCAATTGTCAGAGCGTGTCGTGCACGGGAGTTGAAGCGCTCGAAGAAGGCCGACAAAGCTTCTTGCGTGGGTAGCTGCACCACGAGGTCGCCTGACTTCCCAGTGCCATCCAGCGCCGCCCGGATGCGGCTTTCGATGAAGTGCTCGGCGTAGGCTGCTCCCGCCGGCTGATATCCGCCGGAACATGGAATGGCCGCTCCGTCTTCCACCGCTGCTGTCAGGGCGCGTCCTGCCTCCTCAGGTGTAACTCCCAGGAGCTTCTGGGCATGACGGACGAGCGCCTCCTTGGCTGTGACCGTATGTTTGTCGTCGAGCCGCTCGTAGAGTGCAGCCTCCACCGCGCCGACCTGCCGCCGCGGGTCATCCGGCCGGATCCCAAGCTGTGCCGCGACCTGATCAACCTCCGTCCAGGAACAGAGCGTCAGCAGTCGGTAGGGATTTTCTCGCAGTTTGGCGAGGGCGTCGTCGCCCCACAGATCCACGGCTTTTCGGGCGGAACGGTTGCCAATGCCGTGTCTGTCGAAGAACGCAACCGCCTCGGTGACAGCCTTCTGGTTCCTCCAGGCAGCGCAGACGATCTCGGCTTGTGTCCGCGGCAAGACCTCCGCCAAGCGATCGATCTTGCCTTCGCTCAAGATGCCGTAGAGATCCTCGCCCAAAGCATCCCACATCCGCTGGGCCGTTGCCGGGCCGACGCCGACGAACTCCGGCCGTCCCGACAGGAAATGGACTACGTGGTGGCCGCGCGGCAAGTCCTTTCCCAGAGACGCATCGGGCGAGGTGTTCATGGGATCACCCGGCGGCCGGACGTCGCCATGTGGTCAACGATAGACTCGTAGCGGCGCAAGCGCCTTCTCAACTCGTGGCTTTCACTGCGGGCGGCGGCGAGCTGCTGCTCGAGGCGCATGATCCTGGCTTTATCGCTGCTGTGCCGTGGCTCGGGCTCCTCAACCTGGGGCACATCGATGCCCAGATCTTTGATGGCGTCATCTAGGGTTCGGGCGAAGCGAGGGTTCTGCTGGAACACTTCACGCGCGAAACCGCACGCCCTCGCGACCGCAGTCTTGTTGACCTTGCCAAGATGTCCCGGCAGCTTCAAGCCCGCCGTACGCAATCGCTCGATGAACTCCAGCAGATTAGTGTGGTTCTCCTCACTTACCTCAAGGAATGATTTCTGCACCATCACCGATTCTCCGAACGATTGATCCGGCGCAGCGGCTGATCCAGGAAGGCTTCATCCAAATTGCGGGTGCTAGCGTTGACCGCCCAGCGAGCGAACTTCTCCAGCAGCACATCGCGTACGGCCTCCAACTCGGCGGCCTTCCGTTCCAAGTCGCGGATCTTCTGTTGCGTCCTACTCAGCGCCTTTTTTTCAGGAGCAGGCGTCGGCTTCGCACCGTAGGCGTTATAGGCAGCCTTGATCTCGACGTAGTTGTTGAGCGCTTGCCGCGAATATTTCGCGCCGGTCTCGCGGGCGACTGCTTCGCGGAGTGCCTCCCACGTCATACGCCCCTTCCACCCGTTGACCAGGGCGACGATGCCCGCGATACGTTCCGGTGTGAGCGGTGGGGCCCGGCGACCCCGGACAGTCCGCCTCCTCGGTCCGCCCTTAGACATTGTTGCCCACTCCAGTAAGCGCCTGAACGCTGGCGGCATTTCGCAGCGACAGCGCGCCCGTGACGTCCTCATGGTCACGCATGGCCTGCTCGACGAGGGAGTACCGACCGGACTTGGCCAGCCGGATCAACGATCCGTCCGGCACAGTTGGGTCGACCAGGATTGCTCGCAGCTGTTCCAGGCGCTGAATCGTTTCTCGATGAGCACGAACCCAGTCCTCGGCCCCCTCATACTCCTTCGTCAGAGCTTCTTCGGCCTCGACGAGACTTCGACGCGCACTCTCTACGGCGAGTATCACCCTCTCCAAATGCCGGGGATCGTGACCCTTGATGCAAACATGCTTAGTGCAGTGCAGGCACTCCATGAACATCGCGCATGGTGAAGCGGCAAAATCATGCTCGCAGAAGCCGATCTCCGTTGCGTGACCGTGGGTTCTACGTGCAGCAGCCTCGGCTCGCGTCACCGGCTTGTTCACCTTCACCGCTGCGCCCTTGATCGCGGCCAGTTCTTTATCCCGGCGACGCTTATTTTGCAGCATCTCCTCCGGTGTTCGATGGTCATAGGCAGCGTTCTGCCGGACGTCCTTGCGGCCGCTCCAAGCCGCGATCTCCATCTCCGAAAGTCCGCCACGCTGTGCCAAAGTGTTCAAATAGTGGCGCAGCTGGTGAGTTCTCAGGATGATCGGATGCTCAAGAGTCGACAAACCCAGCCGCGCAAAGACCCCGCCACCGAAATGGAAGTTGTCCATAATGTTCTCATAGTTCACCGGTGTGATCATGCACCGCCATCGGCCACGCCCGCGCCCAGCGAACTCATGTCGGCGCACTACCATCAATGCTTCGCTGTAACGAAGTCCCGTCACATTGTCGAAAACAGGAAAGCCGCGCGGTAACAAAGACAAGATGGCGCCTTCGACGTCTGAGAAGCGGAAGGCGAAGGGGCCGCACCCTTTGGGAATCCGTTCTCCTTCAATCGGCTTGATCTTGCGGTCGACCGCCCATTCTCGCCCGATGGCCGGATTATTGAAACCTATAATCCTGGCGATATCGGCCCCAGTAAGGTCCTTTCCTCTCAGATGCGTGCAGTCGTCCGGCAGGTAGAGACAGTCGGGATACTTCTCATACCAAGCCGCGATGCGACGCGCCTCCGTCGTATGCTCCCTTAAGCGCTCGATGGCCTCCTTGGCCACGTCGGCCATGACAGCGGGGATGCCTTTGGCAAAGTCGTGTTGGCCCTTCGAGCCGGCCCACCGCAGCATGAAGCTGTCGTCGCCCTCCGTCAGAGGCTTGATCTCGCAATCAAACGGAAGGGCGAACACCTCGTTGACGCGGCTTGGCGCACACGCCAGGAGCGCCATCACCGCTGTAGGTATCACATCACGGGGTTCTTTGGCTTTCCGGAAGGCTTGGGGAAGCGCCTGAAGTGCCTCGTCCGACGGCATCAATGCCGCACGCCTCTCCTCCATTGCAGGTCTCTTCATAAATTGCCACTCTAGACCATGCCTCCAGTCGATAGGCGCGTGCGCAGCGAGGTTTTTCTCCCTGAGGAACTTCGACATCGGCTGCAAGCATGCGCCGATCCTGGCTCCGTAGTCGTTATTTTTCCTTGCGACAGCCAATTGAACGGCGTGGTCGAGAATTTGGGCGTCTACCAGACCAAGATCGGGCAACATCGCTTTGTTGAGAAATGCTGCAAGTAGCTCCCGGGATGCATTAATCTCGATAATGGGAGGATGCTTACCTAAACGCCTGCTAACCAGATAGCGAATATAGGATTTGACTTGCTCCGCGAAAGGTTCAGGCATTGGCGAGCCAATAATACCCTTCCTGGGAGCGAGCTGAACGAAATTCAGTAGGATCCGGTGCTGTTTCCCTCTTAGATGATACAACCCTGAGACATCCCAAGTCGGCGCGTCAAAGTCGAGATCTGACCCGAACACCGTCAATTCGTCGCGGCTAAAGCGCACGAACTCCTTCATATTAGCCGAGGCAGCGAGATCGACCTTAGGAATGAATGGGACTGGATCAGCCATCTTGGTCACTCTCCAGGGAAGCCTTTCCGGCATGGCACTTACGAACCACTTCGGCGCACGCGATGATTGTGTCGTCGAGAGTGATGGCCACCATCAAAGATCCGTCCGCCGCCATCCTCCTGCGCCGCGCAAGGAGGCCATCAAGGATTGCTTCATGCGGACCGTCCAGCCACGGGTGGAACAAGCGGCACGTGTAGCAGGCAATCGGCTTGCCGAGACCGCAGAAGCTGTGCTTCCCGCACCCGCCTACGTCAGCAGGACCTTCACCATCGTCAACTGCCCCGAAGACGTGTCGCTGAATACCGTGCTCCAAGTCATCGCCGCGCGCTGCCAGCGTTCCCGCGAAGCGCTGTGCCATAGGGGCCAACAACATGGCGACCTTTTTATCCAAATGTTGGAGCAGTTCCGAGCGGATCTCGACGTAGCTCGAAGCAGTAGCCACTGACGTGTGGTCGAGGACGGCAGCGATCTCCTCCAGAGACTTGCCCTCCTGGGCGGCCCTCGTGCCGATCGTCCTCCGCGCCCGCGTGGCATTCACATTTATTTCCCCTCCGGTCCGTTCCGACTTCACGCCCAGGCCTTCCATCACGCTAATGATCCTCATCGCCATAGAAGAGGATGTCGGCCGGGCAACCGTCATCTTGCCGTCGAAGAATGTGCCGCACGCGTGAAGGGCAGGGAATAGCGGCATCTGCTTGAGGTCATTCATCCCGCATCGCCTCGCTTTTTCGCGAACTATTCGGGCTTGTGCCTCAAGTACCATGCCGATCTCCTCGACAAGGGGGCGGTCAGTGAATTGGGCGCGGTATCCTCCGCTCCGCTGCTTTGCCCGCGGGACACAAAGGGTGTAGATCTTCCCGACTGGGCCAGCCGTGATCTTCAAATCGCCGACCATCAGACTGGCGATTTGGATAGGGCGGGGTGCGATCGCACCACTAAGAAGGCATATCGCGTAGTTATCGAGCGATATTTTACCCGATGCAAAGGCTGCATGCAAAGCCTTGTACAGTCCATCATACTCCAGGTTCGAATACGCGCCTTCAATAGGACATCGCAATCTTACTGCTCGCGCTTTATTACTATGGTATTTCGGCATGTCGGCGGCGGCGACGAATGCCTCCTCTGAGACCCCCGGTATGCCGAGCCGCGCCCAGTTCCTTACGGCATCGTTGGCCTGGGTCGACCGATAGCGATAGCGCTCCTCAAGCGCAGCCTGATAATTCATCACGTGGGCAGACGAGATCTCGATCGCGGCCGGGTCGTAGGTGGCGATGTTGAGAAGCAGCAAGCGCAACCATTGGTAGTTTGTATAGGCGGACTGCGGGTTCTCGCTGCGGAGTCGCGCTACGACAAACCCTTTGAACCCCGTCACAAGTGAAACAGCAACGCCGAGGTCGCCGAAGTGGAAGTTCCGTCGCTGAGTAGCGGTAATTATGGCCCAGTCATCGTCGCCAGGGCAATAAACGTACCCGTCGCGGGTTTCTGCTTGGGCCGGAAGCTTGTAAGCGGCTTTGGTGCGTAGCGAATTGGCGGCGACCCTATCAAGCATCGCTCATCTCCCCACATCAAACCCTGCTGTCGCTTTAGGACTTATTCATACTTTCTATATGATTCATCTGCAGATGATTCTTGGGCGCATGCTTCATAAGCCGACGTTGCATCTCTCTACTGTGCTCGTCAGCTTTAGTTTTCGTCCTGCGCTTCAAGTAATAGGCTGGCATTCTCGACGTGGGGGACCATCCCATGAGCCAGCAACGTTCCCGGACCTCCTCGTCCGGTCCCAACCCGATGCTGTCGGCGTAGGCCGAGAAATCTTCGTTCCATTGATGCCTTAAGACATGGGCACTGACCGGGCCGACGTCTGGGTTCCTCTCTCGCAGTAGCGCGAACATCCCCGTGATTGCGCTATCTGAAAGAGGCTTGCCGTCCTCCGCAACGAAGAAGATGCCATGCCTCAGAGCGGCCTTGATCTTGTTGCGGGCCTTGAGGTATCGCTCTCCAAGGTCGGTCAAACCCTCGTCGAGAGGGGCCAGGCGCTCCAAAGTCTTTGCGTTCGGCTGCCTACGACGCGTGTCGCGCTTGTCATCATGCCGACGCCTGATCTCGCAATACGATTGGCCGCGGTTGAAGTCGCGCACCCGGAGGCCGAGCAACTCGCCTCGTCGCATTCCAGTGCCGAGGAGCCAGCGAACGATCACCCAGTTCCGCAGGCGCACGAACGGATCGCTCCATGGATTTTCCTGGCTCTCCGGATGAATGACCGCCAGCAGCCTATCTCGTTGTCCGGACTCCAGACTGATAAGGCCCTTGCGGCTTATGGAGGGGGCTCGCTCCTCGATCTGCTCAACTACTTCGATTAGCCTGACCCCGTATTCGTGCGCCTCAACGGAAGCCTCGTTGGCACCAATCTCTCTGTTATGTAGACGGGACTTTTGCCGCTCTCCGAGCCACTTCAGGTAGCTGGTGGCGTAATGCAGCCTTATCCTGGTCGTCTCAGAGGCAACTGTCCGCACTCGCGCCGTCGTTGGGAGTCTACGCAGAAGTCTCGCGGTAGAGCGGCTTTTAAGTGTGGGAAACTTGGGTTTGGGCAAAACCTTCGCCGCTGTTCGTAGGCGGGTGAACGGCTTGGATGCATCAGCTACGAGGGCGTCGAGTTCCCCCACCTCGAAGAATGTGCCTGCCCTGACACGCTCGGCTAGATTGATACTGTGCTGCCAGCAGAACAGGTGGATGAACATCGCCCCTCGCAGGGCCTGCTCCACAGTGGAGGCGCTCTTCTGACGGTACCTCGTCATCGACCAGACGGTCGGATCGAAAAGCGGGATGCCACTATCGTCGAGCAGCATCGGGCACCGCTCTCCGTCAGCGAAGACGACCAGAGCTATCTTAAGTCGGAGGCTACCTTCGGATTTCGGGGGACGTAACATAACGCTTCAAGGCTACGCCTGAGCTGAGAAGATTGTCAACAAATGTTTTTATACGAATATACAATATCTTAGCGCACTTTATGGACAAAATTGCACGAGGATGCGCATTAGAACTTGTTGTACGAGACCCCGGCCGAGGCGATGAGTCCGGTCCGTTCCAGGATCTCGGCCCGGATCGCCTTCGCCACGGCCGTCGCCGTCGGGAGGCCCTGGAGGTTCTCGGTGACGTCGAGATAGGCCTCGTCGAGGGCCACCGGCTCGATGATGGCCGTGTGCCGGGCGAAGACCGCCCGGATCTCCTCGGAGACCGCCCGGTAGACCTCGAAGCGCGGCTTTACGAACAGCAGGTCCGGGCACAGCCGCCGCGCGGTGGCCGACGGCATGGCGGAGCGGACACCGAATTTTCGGGCCTCGTAGCTCGCAGCGGCCACCACCCCGCGCTCCCGGGAGCCGCCGACCGCCAGCGGCCGGCCGCGCAGCGACGGGTCGTCGCGCTGCTCCACGGAGGCGTAGAACGCGTCCATGTCGATGTGGATGATCTTTCGGAGCGCGACCTCCGGATCCATCGCCGCCTCGGGTCCCGACCAAGTTCCTGATCTGTTCCGAAAGACCGCGCGGGGCGGGCGGGGTCAAGCCGCGCCGGACGCGGCGTCAACAGGAGTCCGGTCCGCGCCCGTCATCGCGAGCGCAGCGCGACGTTCCCGAGCGCAGCGCATCCCTGGATTGCTTCGCTGCGCTCGCAAAGACGGGGTCTGCCGTCAGGCGACGCTGCCGTAGAGGTCGTAGGCCTCGGCCCGGTCGATCTTCACCGTGACGATGTCGCCGACCCGCACCGGGCGCCGGAACGCGGCGTGGACATTGCCGTCGATCTCCGGCGCGTCGGCCTTGGACCGGCCCCGCGCCACCCCGCCCTCGACGGAATCGACGATGACGGGCAGCCGCTTGCCGACCTTGGCCCGCTGCAGCCGAAGCGCGATGCCGTTCTGGGTCTCCATGAACCGGCGCTTGCGCTCGGCCTTCACCGCCGGCGGCACGAGGTCGCCCAGCGCGTTGGCGGTGGCGCCGGCCACCGGCTCGTACTCGAAGCAGCCGACCCGATCGAGCTTGGCCTCCTGCAGCCAGGCCAGCAGCTCCTCGAACTCGGCCTCGGTCTCGCCGGGGAAGCCGACGATGAAGGTCGAGCGGATCGCGAGGTCCGGGCAGGTCTGCCGCCAGCTGCGGATCCGGTCGAGCTGGCGCTCCTGGTTGCCGGGGCGGCGCATGCGCTTGAGCACGGAGGGGCTCGCGTGCTGGAGCGGCATGTCGAGGTAGGGGAGCACCTTGCCCTCGGCCATCAGCGGGATGACCTCGTCCACGTGCGGGTAGGGGTAGACGTAGTGCAACCGCACCCAGGCGCCGAGCTCGCCGAGTTCCCGGGTCAGGTCGTAGAACTTCGCCCGGACCTGCCGGTCGCGCCACGGGCTCTCACTGTAGCGGATGTCGACGCCGTAGGCGCTGGTGTCCTGGCTGACGACCAGCAGCTCCTTCACGCCGGCCTTCACCAGTTTCTCGGCCTCGCGCAGCACGTCGGCGGCGGGGCGGCTGACGAGGTTCCCGCGCAAGCTCGGGATGATGCAGAAGCTGCAGCGGTTGCTGCACCCCTCCGAGATCTTCAGGTAGGCGTAGTGGCGCGGGGTGAGCTTGATCCCCTGCGGCGGCACGAGGTCGAGGAACGGGTCGTGGGCCGGCGGCACCGCCTCGTGGACGGCCGCCACCACCGACTCGTAGGCCTGGGGCCCGGTCACCGCCAGGAGGTCGGGGTACTTCTCGCGGATCTCCTCCGGCTGCGCGCCCATGCAGCCGGTGACGATGACGCGGCCGTTCTCCGCCATGGCCTCGCCGATGGCCGAGAGCGACTCCGCCTTGGCGGAATCGAGGAAGCCGCAGGTGTTGACGATCACCACGTCGGCGCCGTCGTGCCGCCGGGCCAGCTCGTAGCCCTCCGCGCGCAGGTGGGTGAGGATCCGCTCGGAATCGACCAGCGCCTTCGGGCAGCCCAGCGAGACGAACGAGATTTTCGGGGCGGCGCCGGGAGCGGGGCCGCGGGGAGCGGGCGTGGCGGTCATGGCATTCGGGTCGGACAGTCCGGCGGGGCGATCGGCCGCCCAGCGCGCGGGACCAGGAATTCGGGGTCGCGCTCCTATACAGGCTCCCGCGCCTCCGCGCGAGGCCGGCCGCCGCAGGGGTGCCCGGCCCTGCGCGCGAGCCTGAGCCTAGGCGCAGATCCTATCGTTACGGCAGAGCTTTACGGCGGTCTCCTCAGACCCCACATCAGGATTGGACGGCGCGGCCCTGCGCCCCGGACACGGCCCGCCCGCGCGCGGCGGCGGGGCCTGCGTGGAACTGCCGCTTCCCCCGCGGCATCGCGTGTGCGACGGCAGCGCACGACGCACAGCTCGAGGATGGCGGCCCCGAACCCGGTCATGTGGACCCGAGAGATCCCCTTCATCGATCCCGTCGCGGCGGCGGCGCGGCTGCGCGCCCTGCCCGGGCTCGCCTTCCTCGACAGCGCCATGCGGCACGACCCGCTGGGGCGGCACTCGATCGTGGCCGCCGACCCGTTCGCGCGGTTCCGCTACCGCGACGGGCGCGCGACCCTCGACGGGAGGCCGGTGGCGGGCGGCCCGATGGCCGCGCTCCGGGCCTGCCTCGAACCCTACCGGCTCGAGGCAGGCCCGGAGCCGTTCCCCGGCGGGGCGATCGGGTACCTCGCCTACGACCTCGGCGCGGCGCTGGAGCGGGTGGCGCCGCCCGCCCGGCGGGCGGGGCTCACCGACGACATCGCGCTGAACCTCTACGACACCGCGCTGGTCGTCGACCACGCCGCCGGCACGGGCCGGCTCGTCGCCACGGGTTTCCCCGAGACCGCGCCGGACGCGCGGCGGGCCCGCGCGGAGGCGCGGCTCGCCCGCTTCGCCGACCTGCTCGGCGGTGCGGAGCCGCCGATCCCGGCCCCCGCCCGGCCGGCCCAGCCGCTCGCGTGGCGCTCGAACTTCGACCGCCAAAGCTATGAAAAAGCAGTTGAAAAGGTCCGCGCCTACATCCGAGCCGGCGACATCTACCAGGCCAACATCGCCCAGCGCTTCGTCGCCGACCTGCCGGCCGGCTTCGACCCGTTCGCCCTCTACCGGCGGCTGCGCGAGACCAACCCGGCGACCTTCGGGGCCTACCTGGAACAGGAGGGCCTGACCGTCGCCTCGTCCTCGCCGGAGCGGTTCATCCGCCTCGACGGGCGGCACGTGGAGACGCGCCCGATCAAGGGCACTGCCCGCCGCCTCGACGACCCGGCGGCCGACCGGGCGACGGCCGAGGCGCTCCAGGCCAGCGTCAAGGAGCGGGCCGAGAACGTCATGATCGTCGACCTGCTGCGCAACGACCTGTCGCGGGTCTGCCGGCCGGGCAGCGTCGCCGTGCCGACCCTGTGCGGCCTGGAGACCTACGCCAACGTTCACCATCTGGTGTCGGTGGTGACCGGCGACCTCCGCGACGGGCTCGACGCCCTCGACCTCCTGGAAGGGACCTTCCCGGGCGGCTCGATCACGGGCGCGCCGAAGATCCGCGCCATGGACATCATCACGGAGATCGAGGGCGACGCGCGGGAACTCTACTGCGGCGCCATCGGCCGGATCGGCTTCGACGGGGCGCTCGACACGTCGATCGCGATCCGCACCGTGTTCATGGACGACCGGCAGGCGGTCCTGCAGGCCGGGGGCGGGGTGACGCTGCTGTCGGAGCCCGGCCCGGAATACGACGAGACCCTGGCCAAGGCCGCCCGCGTGTTCGAGGCCTTCGCATGATCCTCGTCCTCGACAATTACGACTCGTTCGTCTTCAACGTCGTCCGTTACCTGGAGGAGCTCGGCGAGACGGTCCGGGTCGTGCGCAACGACGCGCTGGACGTCCCCGGCATCCGGGCGCTGGAGCCGGAGGCCCTGGTGGTCTCGCCCGGGCCCTGCACCCCCGCGGAGGCCGGGATCTCCCTGCCGGCGATCCGCGACCTGTCGGGCGCGGTGCCGATCCTCGGCGTCTGCCTCGGCCATCAGGCGATCGGCGCGGCCTTCGGCGGCACGGTCGGGCGGGCACAGCGCCCCCTCCACGGGCAGATGACGCCGATCGCCCATACCGGCGAGCGCCTGTTTTCCGGAATCCCGGCGCCGATGCCGGTCGGGCGCTACCACTCGCTGGTCGTGAATCCCGGTCCCGACATGGAAAGACACCTCTCGGTCGACGCGGTCTCGCAGGAGGGGGAGGTGATGGCGCTGTCGCACCGGACTCACCCGACCTACGGCATCCAGTTCCACCCGGAATCGGTCCTGACCGAAGGCGGCCACGCCCTGTTCGCCAATTTCCTGGATCTCGCCCGCGCGTGGCGGGAGAGGCCGGAGGGGCGCCGCGATGCTGTGGCGTGACGGGGCGCTTCTGCCCGGAACCACGGCTCCGCTCGACCACACCGACCGCGGCCTGACGCTCGGCGACGGCCTGTTCGACACCGCACTGGCGCTCGGCGGCCGCGTCGCCTTCGAGGACGCCCATATCGCCCGGCTCGTGGCCTCCGCGGAGACGCTGGGGATCCCGGCCGAACCCGAGCGGATCCGTGCGGCGATGCGGGACCTCGCGGGTCAGGGGGAGCGGCTCGCGATCCGGACCACGCTGACGCGCGGCTCCGGCCCGCGCGGCCTGAGGCCGCCGGACGCGCCGAACCCGACCCTGTTCGCCACCGCGGCCGCGAGCGCCAGGGCCGCGTCCTTCGCGCCCCTGCGCCTGTGGCCGACAGCCATCGCCCGCAACGACACCTCCCCCGCCGCCCGCCTGAAGACGCTGGGCTATCTCGACGCGGTGCTGGCCGCCCGCGAGGCCGCCGCCGCGGGGTTCGACGAGGCGCTGTTCCGCAACACCCGGGGCCGCGTCGCCTGCGCGGGCACCGGCAACCTCTTCGCCCTGTTCGGCGCCAATCTGGTGACGCCCCCGCTCGGGGACGGCGTGCTCGCCGGCATCGTGCGGGCGGAGGTGCTGGGTCTCGCCGCCGGATGCGGGCTGCGGGCCGAGGAACGGTCGCTCGGCCTGCCCGATCTCCTCGGCGCGGAGGCCGTGTTCCTGACCAACTCCCTGCGGCTCCTGGCCCCCGTGACGGCCATCGGCGACACGGCCTTCCCGAGCGCCGGCCCGGGCGCCGGCCATCCGGCGGTGACCCGCCTCGTGGCGGCCCTGCGCGCCCGCGTGGCGCAGGCCTGCGGCGTCACGGAGGACGCGGTCGCGTGACCGAGGCGTCAATCGAGACTTGGCGGCGCCGGCTGCGCTACGCGCTCGCGGCGATCTACGGGTTCATCGGCGTGGTCCACCTTGTGGCGACCGACGCGATGCTGCCGCTCATGCCCGACTGGGTGCTGCAGCCGCGGCTCGTCATCCTGGCGACCGGCCTGTGCGAGATCGCGGGCGCGGTCGGCCTCCTCACCGGACGGTTCCGCCGCGCCGCCGCGATCGGCCTCGCCCTCTACGCGGTCTGCGTCTATCCGGCGAACCTCAAGCACGCGTTCGAGCACGTCCACGTCGAGGGCATCCCGGATTCCTGGTGGTACCACGGGCCGCGGCTCGCGTTTCAGCCGGTCTTCGTCTGGGTGGCGCTCTGGGCCGGCGGCCTGATCGACTGGCCGTTCGGCGGCCGCCGCGGGTCCGGACAGGGCGCGACCGAGATCTCCGGTGATCCGGCACGGCCGCCGAAAGGTCCGGATCCCGACGCGCCGGCAACCATCCGCGAACCTTGATCACAGGATCCCGGGATCCCCGGATCCCCGCAGGCTTTGATCCCAGGATCCTGGCCGATCGACCGGCCGGAATCCGCCGCGCGGGCCGGAAGACCGGTCGGCCCGGCGGCGATACGGGCGGACGACATGCCGAAGCGCCGCGACCCGGGCCGATCGCCCCCGCCTCCGCCGGACGCGGTGCCGGAGACCGTGCCGGACCGCGACGCGGTGGAGCGCGCCCTGGAAACGGTCCTCGACCGCCTGCGCCCGAAGCCGGGCGACGCGCCGCGGGGCAGCCGGAAGCCGCGCCCGGACGGGGCGGGCGGCTGAGCGCCGAAAGGTTCCTCCACAGGGCGAAGATATCGCCCGGATACGGCCGGCCGGACCGGAGTTCCCCGGAGGACGCAGCCGAGCCCGGCGCGCGGACCCCAGCGGAGACAGACCGAATGGCCAAGCAGAAGACGCTGCAGGACGCCTTCTACGAGACCCTGAAGGACGTCTACTACGCCGAGAAGCAGTCGGTGAAAGCCCTCAAGAAATCCGCCAAGGCGGCGGAGCACGACGAGCTGCGCCAGGCCTTCGAGACCCACGCCGAGGAGAGCGCCCAGCAGGTGGAGCGCCTGACGCAGGTCTTCGAGATCATCGGCAAGCCGGCCCGGGCCAAGACCTGCGAGGCGATGCAGGGCATCGTCTCGGAGATGGAGGAGGATCTCGACGACTTCGCCGACAGCCCGGCCGCCGACGCGGTGCTGGCCGCCTGCGCCCAGGCGGTGGAGCACTACGAGATCGCCCGCTACGGCACCCTGAAGACCTGGGCGGCCCAGCTCGGCTACGCGGACGCCGCCCAGCTCCTGGACGAGACCCTGCAGGAGGAGAAGCGGACCGACGCGCTGCTCTCGAAGATTGCCGAGTCGATCAACGCCGCGGGCGAGCCCGGCGGGGCGGAGCCGGACGCGGAGCCGTCGAAGGGCCGGGGGAAGAAGGCCGCCTGACCGCGCACCGGCCGCGCGGGCGGGCCGGCGCCCCCGGGCGCCGGTTCGCCGCCGCCCCGCGGGGGCGTCAGTTCGCCGTCAGTTCGACTTCTCGATGGCGCTCAGCGGCGTCCAGTAGCAGCGATCCTGTGTGTCCTTCAGGGCGAGGCAGCCGTAGCTCATCGTCCGGGACTCGAGCCGGACCTCCTCACCGGGCTTGAACGACCGGCACTCGCCGCTGGCGAG
Organism: Methylobacterium sp. Leaf361; assembly: GCF_001424445.1. Taxonomy (NCBI): domain Bacteria; kingdom Pseudomonadati; phylum Pseudomonadota; class Alphaproteobacteria; order Hyphomicrobiales; family Methylobacteriaceae; genus Methylobacterium; species Methylobacterium sp. Leaf361. The sequence goes on from NZ_LMPY01000003.1 coordinate 230,149, forward strand.
GCTGCCCTGCAGCAGCTGGCCGAACCCGGACTCGTCGCCCGCCATGACCAGCTTGAACAGGCGGTCCGTGACCTCCTGGGTGTGGCACCCGAACCGCTCCTGGAGGATGGTCTCGGCCGCGGCCGGCCGGGACAGGGCGGCGGTGACGGCGAGGACGGCGAGGGCGGGCAGGGCGAAGCGCATGCGCGGAACATATCCGCGCGTCGCGACGTGTCGAGCCCTCGCCGCGCGGGGGAGCCGCGGAGGATCGCCGCGGGGATCGCCGCGAAGGCAGCCGCGAAGGCAGCCGGCCCGGTCGGGCGGCGCGTCCGGGCGAGGGCCGATCCGCGCTACCCGGCGACGGGCCTGACCACGACGTCCTCGGCGTAGACGAGGGTTGCCATGACGCCGGACCGGATCCGATCGAAGACCGCGTCGAGATCCCCGACGCTCTGCATCAGCACGGCGCACGAGAGGGCGACGATCTGCGGGGTGCGCTCCGTCCCTTCGGCGAGGAACTCGCGGATCGCGTCGACGAGGGACGCGGTGGCGTCCGCCTCCGCGGAGACGTCGAGGACGTGCAGGCAATCCTGCCGCAGGGACACGAGATCGCCGTCCACGACCGAGACCCATTGCCGGTCGTGATCGTAGATGAGCCAGCGCACCGACCCCGCCGCCACGGGAGCCAGTCCCGCGAGGTAGCGCCGAGCGGCCGCGTCGTCGAACATGGCACGGGTTTAACGCCCGCCCGCCGGAACGCCAACGCGTCGGATCACCGTTTCGGAGCCCGACGGATCCGCCGCGACGAGCCGGCATCTCGGGCCGCGAGCGAGCGGGCAGGGCGGGGCGGGGCGGCCTGACAGCGCCGCTACGCCTGTCCCGCCGCCTCGTCGCGCTTGGCCGCCTGCCACGCCGACTCCATGGCGGCGAGGTCGGAGCGGCCGAGGGCGCCCCCGGACGCCGCGAGATGCCGCGCCATGGCGGCGAAGCGCCGCTCGAACTTGGCGGTGCCGTCGCGCAGGGCGGTCTCCGGGTCGATCCCGGCGTGCCGCGCGAGGTTCGCCACCGAGAACAGGAGGTCGCCGATCTCCTCGGACAGGGCCTCCGGGTCGCCCGCCGCCAGGGCCTCGGCGACCTCGTCGGTCTCCTCGCGGACCTTGTCGACGACCTGGGCGGCGTCGTCCCAGTCGAAGCCGTAGGCGGCCGCCCGCCGGGAGATCTTCTCCGCCCGGGCGAGGGCCGGCAGCGCCCGCGCGACGCCGCCGAGGGGGTCGGGCGCCGGGTCCGGCGCGAGCCCCGCGTCCCGCCGCTCCGCCTGCCGGGCCGCCCGCTCCTGCGCCTTGATCGCCGCCCACTGGGCCTCGACCGCCGCGGGGTCGCGCAGGGGCGAGCCGGCAGGCAGGGGCGCGCCGTCCGGGGTGAAGACGTGGGGGTGGCGTCGGACCAGCTTGTCGCCGATGGCGCGGGCCACGTCGTCGAACGCGAAGGTGCCCCGCTCCTCGGCCATGCGGGCGTGGAACACCACCTGAAGCAGCAGGTCGCCGAGCTCGTCGCGCAGGTCGCCGAGGTCCCCCCGCGCCACCGCGTCGGCGACCTCGTAGGCCTCCTCGATCGTGTAGGGCACGATGGTGGCGAAGCTCTGCGCCACGTCCCAGGGGCAGCCGGCGACGGGATCGCGCAGGGTCGCCATCAGGCGCAGGAGCCGGCCCAGGGGCGCCTCCGCGGCGGGATCGGCGTCCCGCCCCCCGCTCGCCCCGGACCGGCCCGCGTCGCGTGTCTCGCTCATGCGGACGGGGTTAGAGCATGGCGCGGCGCAGGGAAATGCGTCTCGCGGATCGCCGGTCCTCAGCGCCGGTCCTCAGCGCCGGGCCTCAGACCCGGCTCGGGTCGCGCTCGCGCACCTGCTCGGCCTGCAGGCCGTTCAGGTAGCCGGTGAGGCGGCCGCTGACCGCCGGGTCGGCGCACTGCACCCAGAGCGGCGCCGGGAGGGCGCGGACGGGCAGGCGCAGCAGGAAGGCCTCGGCCGAGAGGGCCGCCTCCCGCTCGGAGGCGGCGGCCAGGAGGCGCGCCCCCGCCTTCGTGCCGATCAGGATCGCGATCGTGCTCATGGCAGCTCTCCCGGCAGCTCGCTCGGCCGCGCTCTCGGCCTCTCCGGGCCGCGCCCGTGCGGGTCAACGGCGCGCGGGCCGCGGGCGTTGCACGGCGCGCCGATCCGCGCGGGTTCCGCCGGGGGCCTCAGCTCGTCGGCCGGACGCAGAGCGGCTCCCGGGCCAGCGCCAGGGTGAACGACCACAGGATCCGGCCGAGGGAATCGGTCAGCACCGCCCCGGTCAGGAGCATGTTGGCGGCGGCCCGGCACAGGTCGCGGGCGCGGCGGATCGCCGCCTCCGCGTCGTCCGCCTCCAGGCGGTCGCTGGCGAAGGCGAGGCCGCAGCGGCCGTCCGCGTGCTCGAGGGTGCGTCGGAGGTGATAGGCCGGCATCGCTTGGACCACCGCGAGGCGAATCACCGGCCGCCCGCGGCGCGGGCGGGAGCCGGCTGGCCAAGCTAGCGGCCCGGCGCGGGCCCGCGACTGATCCAGATCAAGCCGACGCGCATCCGCCGCCGCCCGGTCACGTCCCGGTGTCGCAGGCTGTCGCAGGGTACGCCCGCCGCCGGCGGCCGCTGCGGGAGGTCCGCGCGAGGCCGTGCCGGGTCTTGTTCCAGCGCAGCGGCGCCCGGACCAGTTCGATCAGCGCCAGCCACGCGGCGAGGCTGACCAGCAGGAAGTAGACCGGCATCCACGGGACCGACCGGGCGAGGTCCCCCCAGCCGCGCCGGGCGCAGCCGACGAGGGCGGGCAGGACCAGGGCGGCGAGCCCCGTCCCGAACAGCGTGATGGCGAGCCCCGTGGAGAGGTTGTCCAGGAAGACGGGGGCGGCCGGGATGTCCCGGACCAGGAAGGACCACGCCGCCGCGGCGAGGCAGGCCGGGTAGGCGAGCGCCGAGACCACCGTCCCGGGGACCAGGGCGGCGGCGCAGAGCGTCTCCAGGCCGCCGAGCCTGCGGGCGTTGGCCAGCGGGTGCCGCCCGTGGGTGAGGCTCGTCTGGACCAGGCCCTTCAGCCAGCGGGTGCGCTGGCCGAGCCAGGGCCCGAGGCGGGCCGGCGCCTCCTCGAAGGTAGGGCTGGGAAGGTCGCCGACGGTGTAGCCCGCCAGCGCGAGGCGCAGGCCGAGATCCGCGTCCTCGGTGACGTTGTGGGCGTCCCAGCCGTGCAGAGCCCGCACCACGTCGGTGCGCAGGTGCATCGAGGTGCCGCCCAGCGGGACCGGCAGGCCGCAGCGGGCGAAGGCCGGGTTCAGCACGTCGAACAGCCCGGCATATTCGAGGGCGAAGGCACGGGCGAGGCGCGAATCGCCGGCATTGTCGATCACGAGCCGCCCCTGGAGGCAGGCGGTCCGCGCGGGCAGGCGCGCGAACAGGGCGGCCGCCAGCCGCAGTTGCCCGGGATCGGGCACGTCCTCGGCGTCGTAGACCGTGATCAGGGTGCCGCGAGCCAGCGGCAGCGCGGCGTTGAGCGCCCGCGGCTTGGTGCGCGGGCCGCCCGGCGGCACCGTGATCACCTCGAACCGGGCCGGGAGGGTGTCGCGGGGGAGGGCCGCGGCGGTCTCCGCGTCGTCCGCCTCGAGCAGCAGCTTGATGTCGAGCTTGGCGGCCGGATAGTCGAGGGCGGAGAGCGCCCTGAGCAGGTCCGGCACCACCGCCGCCTCGCGGTGGAGGGGGACGAGGATCGTGTAGACCGGCAGGTCGGCCTCGGCGAGGGGCACCACCGCCTCCGCGGCGACCGGAGCCGCGATGGCGAGGGCCGCGATCCGCAGGGTCGCCATGGCCAGGAACAGGACCTGACCGGCCGTCATTACCGCGCGCGCCAGCGGGGCCGGCAGCGCCGCGCACAGGCAGAGCGCGGCGGTCCCGCCGAGGGCGAGGACCAGCAGCCAGCGGAAGGCCGGCTCGGGGGCGGCCGCCCACTCGGGGCCGTGCCGCCGCAGGTCGTGCGCCGCGTGATCCGCCACCTGCCCGGGCACGGACGCGAACACGGCCTCGCGCAGGCGGGTAGGGCTGGTGATCGCCGGCACGGCGGCGTGGCCAGCGGCGCGGCCGGCGGCGTCGAGGAGGTCCGCGATCGCCCGCCCGCGGGGCGCCAGGACCCAGGGCGCCACCGCGCCCGGTGCCAGCGGCGCGAGGCCGGCCACGAGGCTGTCGGGGAAGCGCAGGCCCAGGCCGAACGGGATCGGGCCGTCGAGGTAGGGGGCGCCGAGCGCCCGGGCCAGGGCCGCGTAGTAGGCCGATTCCGCGATCAGGCCGGCATTCATCAGCGCGGTCGCCGCGTCGGTCCCGGCCGCGGTCGCCGCGGCGGCGGCCCGGGCCAGCAGCCGCGCGTCGACGCCCTCGTCCAGCAGGAAGGCGATCTCCGGCGGCAGGCCCTCCGGCCCCGCGGGCGGGCGCTGGAACGACACGCCGCGCGCTCCCCCGGCGGCCCGAGGACGTGGTAGAGGAGGGGGGGTGAGCCAGTCCCCGCCCCCGCGCTCCGAGAGGAGCACCGCCCCGTCCCCGTCGTCAAGAGGCGATAGGACAGCCATCCCATCCCGGATCGCGGCGGCCGCGGTCGCGGCGCTCCTCGCGGGGCCGGCCGCCGCCGCGGCGCCCCCGGCCGCGCCGGCCACGGGCGTCACCGCCACCCCCGCCGTCACGATCCCGGATTTCTGGAACCCGCGCAGCCGGGGCGAGCGTGTGGAGGCGCCGCAGACCGGCCGGGCGGTCCGCTTCCTCACGGACGACGAGTTCCCGCCGCTGCACTTCGCCGGCCCCGACGGCAACCCGACGGGCTTCGTGGTCGAGCTCGCCCGGGCGGTCTGCGAGAAGCTGACGATCACCTGCACGGTGCAGGCGCGCCGCTTCGACACCCTGCTCGACGCCCTCGACGGCAAGCAGGGCGACGTGGTCGCGGCCGCCATCCCGCTGACCGCGTCCCTGCGGTCGCGATTCCTGGCGACGCGGCCGTATTTCCGCTGGCCGGCGCGCTTCGCGGCCCGGGCCGACAAGGGCCTGCCGGTCCCCTCCGCGGCGGCGCTCGCCGGCCGCAGCGTCGGGGTCATCGCCGGCAGCGCCCACGCGGCCTACCTCAAGGCGTTCTTCCCGAAGGCCGTGCCGAAGGACTTCACCGATCTCACGGCGGCCGAGAGCGCGCTCAAGCGCGGCGAGATCGACTACCTGTTCGCCGACGGCCTCAACCTCGCCCTGTTCGTCGGCGGCCAGGACGCGGAGAGTTGCTGCGCGCTCACCGGCGGCGACTACCTCGAGAACCGCTATTTCGGGGAGGGGATCGGCCTGATCACCCGCCAGGAGGACGCCGCCCTCTCCCGGGCGCTGGACGACGCGCTCCAGCGGGTCTGGGACGACGGCAAGTACACCGAGCTGTACCTGCGGTTCTTCCCCGTCAGCCCGTTCTGAGGGCTTTCGTCGCCAGCAGGAATGGGGATCCTGCTGCCGGGCTTCGGTTGTCGGACGGCACGCGGACGGCACCGTGGCGGATCTGCTCGAGCAGGCGGTGGCGAAGGCGCGACCCGTCCCCGGACCCTCAGGACGAGAGCGCCCGGCTCATGCTGGCCTTCGCGGGGGACGAGGCCCCGGTTTACCGGTTCACCCCGGAGGAAGAGGCGGAGCTCGACGAATCCGGGGCCGCCGAGGCGCGCGGCGATCGCGCCACCGATGCGGAGATCCGCGCCATCTGGGCCAAGGTTCGGCGCCGAGAGCCTGTTCGACTCGGGACTTCCTCTCCTCGCCCTCATCCTGAGGTGCCGCTGCGCGGCACCTCAGGATGAGGGCGAGATTCGGAGATCCGGGATTCGCGAGTCGGCCACCACGCGCAGGAAGCCGAGCGGATCGAGCGTGCGTCTGCCAAGCCGAAACCGGCCCACGCTGTCATAGGCCGCACGCACAGGCCTCACGCGCGAGCCCGCGATGGAACCCCGCATTGCACCTCCGGGCGTTCCGCTCCGATGCGAACCGCTCTAGGGTGCGCGCTCCCCAACGCGTTCAGCCCTGAAGATCGTCTCCAACGACATGCCCGCCGCTCCCCCAGCCCTGACCCTCGACGCCGACGTGATCGAGGCCGCCGCCAACGCCGCCGCCTGGCCCTTCGAGGAGGCGCGCAAGCTCGTGGCGCGGCTGGAGAAATCCGGCAAGACCGAGGTGCTGTTCGAGACCGGCTACGGCCCGTCGGGCCTGCCGCATATCGGCACGTTCGGCGAGGTCGCCCGCACCTCCATGGTGCGCCACGCCTTCCGGGTGCTCACCCGCGACGCGGTGCCGACCCGGCTGATCGCCTTCTCGGACGACATGGACGGGCTGCGCAAGGTTCCCGACAACGTCCCGAACCGGGAGATGCTGGCCGCGCACCTCAACCAGCCGCTCACCCGCGTGCCGGACCCGTTCGGCACCCATGACAGCTTCGGCGCGCACAACAACGCCGAGTTGCGCCGCTTCCTCGACGCGTTCGGGTTCGCCTACGAGTTCCGCTCGGCGACCGAGTGCTACCGCGCGGGCGTGTTCGACGCGACGCTCCTGCGCGTGCTGGAGCGCTACGATTCCGTGATGGAGATCATGCTGCCGTCGCTGCGGGCCGAGCGCTCGGCGAGCTACTCGCCGTTCCTGCCGCTCCACCCGGTCACCGGCCACGTGATGCAGGTGCCGATCGACGAGGTGAGGGCGGAGAGCGGCACGATCGTGTGGCGCGATCCCGCCACGGGCGAGCGCTACGAGACTCCGGTGACCGGCGGCCACGCCAAGCTGCAGTGGAAGCCCGACTGGGCGATGCGCTGGGTGGCGCTCGGCGTCGATTACGAGATGGCCGGCAAGGACCTGATCGACTCGGTCAAGCTCTCAGGCAAGATCGCCCGGGCGCTCGGCGGCGAGCCGCCGGAGGGGTTCAACTACGAGCTGTTCCTCGACGAGAAGGGCCAGAAGATCTCGAAGTCGAAGGGGAACGGCCTGACCATCGACGCGTGGCTCACCTACGGCACGCCGGAATCGCTCGCCCTGTTCATGTACAACAAGCCGCGCGAGGCCAAGCGCCTGTTCTTCGACGTGATCCCCCGGCACGTCGACGAGTATATCGGCTTCCTCGACCGCTACGCCGGCCAGGACGCGAAGCTGCGGCTGGGCAACCCGGTCTGGCACCTCCACGCCGGCACCCCGCCGGAGCCCGAGCGGGTCGAGGGCGCGAGCCTGACCTTCGCGATGCTGCTCAACCTCGCGGCGGTCGCCAACACCGAGGATCCGGCGGTGCTGTGGGGCTTCATCCGCCGCTACGCGCCGCGGACCGGGCCGGAGACCCATCCGGGCCTCGACCGGCTGGTGAAGCACGCCCTGAAGTACTTCTCGGACTTCGTGCGGCCGGCCAAGACCTACCGGGCGCCGACGCCCGAGGAGCGGGCGGCCCTGGAGGACCTGTCGGAGACGCTGGCCGAGCATGCCGGCTCCACCGATCCCGAGGCCCTGCAGGCGGCGATCTACGAGGTCGGCCGGCGCCACTTCCCCGACACGTCCGGCAAGGCCAAGAGCCCGGACGGGCGGCCCGGCGTGTCGCAGGCGTGGTTCACGAGCCTCTACAACGTGCTGTTCGGTGAGGCGCGCGGACCCCGGTTCGGCTCCTTCGTGGCCCTCTACGGCGTCGACGAGACCCGGGGCCTGATCGCCTCGGCGCTGTCGGGGGCGCTGGTCGCCGAGCACGAAGCCTTCGCGGCCGGCAAGGCCGCCCCGGTCGCGTGAGGGCGCGATGATCGTCGACGATCTCGCCGCGCTGGAGGCGCTCTACAGCGCGCCCCTGGCGCCCGCCTCGACGGTGAAGGTGGCGGCCGCGATCACGCCGGACTACGCGGCGCTGATCGCGGCCTCGCCCTTCGCGGTGCTGGCGACCGCCGGCCCCGAGGGGCTCGATTGCAGCCCGCGCGGGGACCGGCCGGGCTTCGTGCGGGTCGCCGACCCGCGCACGCTGATCCTGCCCGACCGGCGGGGCAACAACCGGATCGACTCGCTCCGCAACGTCGTGCGCGACCCGCGGGTGGCGCTGCTGTTCCTGATCCCGGGCTCCGGCACGACGCTGCGGGTGAACGGCCGGGCGGTGATCTCGGCCGACCCGGACCTGCTCGCCTCGTTCCGGGTCGACGGCCACGCGCCGCGCACCGCCCTCGTGATCACCGTCGCGGAGGTGTACTTCCAGTGCGCCCGGGCGATCATCCGGGCCGGGCTGTGGGATCCGGAAGCCCGCGTCGACCCGGGAAGCCTGCCGACGCCGGGGGCGATCCTGGCGGCGCTGACCGCGGGCGAGGTCGGCGGCCAGCGCTACGACGCGGAATGGCCGGAGCGGGCGGCCAAGTCGATGTGGTGAGGGTGGCGTCCGCGACATCCCCGTCCTTGCGGGCGGAGCGGAGCGATCCGGTGTCGCGCCACCTTCGGGGATGTCGCGCCGCCCTGGGTCGCTTCGCTGCGCTCGCGATGACGGAGCGTCACCTCATCCCACCAGCGCGAGATCCCGCGTCTCGGTGTCGGGGATGACGTCGACCTCGACCTTGAGGCGCTGCTTGCCCGAGCCGCTGACGATGCCGTCGACCGGCGCCACGTCGCCGTAATCGCGGCCGCGGGCCACCACGATGTGGTCGTCCCGCACCGCGACGCCGTTGGTCGGGTCGAGGCCGAGCCAGCCGGCGCCGCACCAGACCGCCACCCAGGCGTGGCTCGCATCCGCCCCGCGCAGGCGCGGCCGGCCGGGCGGCGGCACCGTGCGCAGGTAGCCGCTGACATAGGCCGCGGGCAGGCCCATGCCGCGCAGGGCCGCGATCATCACGTGGGCGAAGTCCTGGCAGACCCCGGCCCGGAGCGCGAAGGAGTCGGCGAGCGGCGTCGAGACGGTGGTGGCCTTGGAATCGAAGCGGAAATCCCGGCCGATCCGCAGCATCAGGTCGTGGGCCGCCCCGTAGGCGCTGCGGCCGGCGGCGAAGCTCGGCCGCGCGTAGTCGGTGATCGCGGGCAGCAGCGGCACCCGGCCGCTCGGGAACAGGAAATGCACCGGCGCCCGGCCGCCGAGGTCGCGCCCGGCGAGAACGGCGTCGCGGACCCGCTCCCAGGCCATCCCGGATTCGGGCGGCGGCGGGGCCGGGCGCTCGACCCGCACGGTGGAGAGCGCCTCGACGCTGAAGGTGGTGTGGAGCGTCTCCAGGGTGATCGCCACCGCGTCGATCCCGAGATAGTCGCGCCGCATCACCGCGCGGGCGGGGCTCGGGTCGATCGTGACCGCGCTCGCCAGCACGCTCTGGCCCTCGCAATCCTGCGGTTTGAGCCGCAGGGTGCAGCGGGCGAAGTGCACCGGCCGGCCGTAGCGGTAGGCGGTGCGGTGGCGCAGCGTATAGATCACGCGAGCCCCGTCAGCTTCTCGGGGCGCAGCGCGTTCGGCCCGGTGGGGAAATAGCGGGCCGCGATGCCGTCGGCGAGGCGCTCGAGGTCGGTCGCGAGCGCGGTCAGGCGCACGGCGTCGAAATCCGCGGCCTCGCCGCTGCGCAGCTCCGCCAGGATCCGGGTCGCGAGGCGGCAATGGGGCTCGGGGATCCCGTCCGCGGCGAGCGCCGGCAGGTCGGCGAGGTGCCGGGTGATCGCCTCCGCCTGGAAGGCGATCGAGCGCGGGTTGTAGGGGTCGAGCAGCACCATGTCGCGCACGGGGTCGAGGGCCGCCCCCTGCAGGTAGCGCCGCCCGTAGCTGATCTGCGAATCGCACAGGGACAGCATCACCCCGAGGCAGCCGGGGGTCGCCTCGTCGTTGGCGAAGGCCAGCGCGAAGGCGCCGGTGTTGATCGCCCGCTCGATCCGCCGCCCGAGCTCGATGAAGTGCCAGCCCTCGGCGCGGCTCATATTCTCGTGGGTGAGGCCGGCGAGCGCCGCGAGCTGGCTCAGGGCCCGCTCGGCCCGGCCCGCGAGCTGCGACTCGGTGAAGGCCCGCTCGGTGTTGAGGGACAGGAACTCGTTCAGGTCGGCGAGCACCCGCCACGCCTCGCCCGACAGGCGGGCGCGGAGCGCGGCGGCGTTGCGGCGGGCCGCGATGACGTGGGACCGGGCCGAGCCCGGCCGGTCGCGCCCGGCCAGCGCCTCCTGGGCGAGGCGGGCGGTCGGCAGGTCGGCGGCCGCGATGGCGCCCCACTCGTGCAGCAGCGCCCGGAGCGCCAGGGCCGCCGGCGTGTCGAGGGCGCCCGAGATGTCGGTCCCGACGGCGTCGCCGACGCTGCGCAGGTGGGCGAGCACCAGCCGGATCACCGCCTCGCCGCGCTCCAGGTAGCGGCCGAGCCAGAACAGGCCGTCGGCGGCCCGGGCGGGGAGGTGCCCGCCGACCCGCCGCACCCGCGGCGCCGCCTGCGTGCCGATCAGGGGCGCGGCGACCGGCTCCTCGGACAGGACCCAGACGTCGGCGGAGCGGATGCCGAGCCGCAGCTCGATCGGGTCGACGTCCTCGCGCTCCGAGACCCGGCAGAAGCCGCCGGGCATGACCTGCCAGCCGAGGGGCGTCCGCGCGGCGAAGACGCGGACCACGAAGGGGCGGGGCGTCAGGAACAGGCCGTCCGGGCCGCGCTCCCAGCCCGGCATCGTCGAGAGCGGCGCCGCCTCCTGGGCGACGTAGTCGAAGGGCCGGTCGCGCAGGGCCGCCACGACCCGCTCGCGCTCCGCCGCCAGGATCGGGCCGGCCAGGATCGCGTCGCGCCCCGCCCCGCGCTGGGGCGTGGCGGCCGGGCGCAGGATCAGGCTGTCGAGGTTGGCCCGCGCGTGCGCCAAGCCCTCGAGGTCGCCGCACCACCACGTGCGCGGATGGCCGAGCCGCAGCGGCTCGCCGAGGACGCGCCGGGCGATGCCGTCGAGGTAGGGGGCGAGGGCGGCCGACTCGACGAGCCCCGCGCCCGGCATGTTGGCCATCACCAGGGAGCCGTTGCGCAGGGCGTCGAGGATGCCGGGCACGCCGAGGCGCGAGGCCGGGTTCAGCTCCGAGGGGTCGAGGAAGTCGGCGTCGATCCGCCGCCACAGGGCGTCGGCCCGCTTCAGGCCCGAGACGGTGCGCACGTGCAGGCGCCCGTCGCGCATGACGAGGTCGTCGCCCTCCACCAGCATCAGGCCGAGGTAGCGGGCGAGCGCCGCCTGCTCGACGTAGGTGCTGCTGTAGGGGCCGGAGGTCAGCAGGCAGATGCGCGGGTCGGCGCGCTCCGCCCCCAGCGCCAGCCCGTCGCGGAACGCCTGGAAGAAGGCCGGCAGGCGCTCGACGTGGAGGTCCTGGAAGAAGTCCGGGAAGGTCCGGGCCAGGACCATGCGGTTCTCCAGCGCCCAGCCGAGGCCCGAGGGCGCCTGGGTCCGGTCGGCGAGCACCTGCCAGCGCCCGTCCGGTCCCCGGCCGAGATCGGCCGCGTAGAGCTTGAGGTAGTGGCCGCCGGGGGGCGCGACCCCGTGGAGCGGGTGCAGGAACTCGGGCGTGCCGGCCACGATCGCGGCGGGGAGGAGCCCCTCGGCGACCAGCCGGCCCTCGCCGTAGGCGTCGGCGAGGATCGCCTCCATCAGCTCCGCGCGCTGGACGATGCCGGCGCTGAGCGCCGCCCATTCCGGCCCCTCGATCACCAGGGGCAGGCAGCCCAGCGGCCAGGGGTGCTCGCGCTGGTCGCCGGCGATGCGGAACGAGATGCCCGCGTCCCGGATGTGCCGCTCCGCCGCGACGAACCGGGCCATGATCTCCGGCTCGGTGAGGCCGCCGAGACGGTCGAGCAGGCGCGGCCACGCCCCGCGGGGCGCGCCGTCGGCGCCCAGGAACTCGTCCGGCCGGCCGGGGGCGGGGCGGTAGCCCGCGCTCCAGCGGGCGACGCGCTCGCGCGCGCCCTCTGGCCGCTCGGCCCGGCCGCGGCTGCCCGCGAGCGCCGCCTCCATCACGGATCCCGGGTCATCGCGGCTCGCGGATCCACGCAGCGTGGACGACGACGCGGCCGCAGAGCGGAGCGCGGGTCCCTCTCCCGCACGGGAGCGGGGGCGCGTCGCGCTCTGTCGACCGCGCCGGTGTCCGCCCCGGATGTCCGAACATCGCGGGTCATTGCGGGGCCGGCGTCCGCAGGTCGAGGGTCAGCGGGAACTCGGCGCTCGATTCCGGGCGGGGCATCTCCAGCCGGCCCGGCGTGTGGCCGTTCGGCTGGAACCGGGCGAGGCGCCGCCCCTCCGCCTCGTAGGCGTTGACCGGGTGGGTCTCGTAGTTGCGCCCGCCCGGATGGGCGACGTGGTAGCGGCAGCCGCCGAGGGAGCGGCCGCTCCAGGCGTCGAGGATGTCGAAGGTCAGCGGCGAGTGCGCGGGGATCGTCGGATGCAGGGAGGAGGCCGGCTGCCACGCCTTGAAGCGCAGGCCCGCCACGGCCTCGCCGCCGCGGCCGGTGGAGGTCATGGGCAGGCGGCGGCCGTTGCAGGCGATGACGTGCCGCTCGGGCACGAAGCCCTCGACCCTGACCTGCAGCCGCTCGACCGAGCTGTCCACGAAGCGCACGGTGCCCCCGCTGGTCCCTTCCTCGCCCATCACGTGCCAGGGCTCCAGCGCCTGGCGGAGTTCCATCCGGACCCCGCCCTGCTCGACCGTGCCGAAGACCGGGAACCGGAACAGGGCCTGCGCCTCGAAGGCGACCGGATCGAAATCGTAGCCCGCCGCCCGGAGATCCTCCAGCACCGCGAGGAAGTCGGACCAGAGGAAATGCGGCAGCATGAACCGATCGTGGAGGTTCGTGCCCCAGCGGACACAGCCGCCGGTCTGCGGCTCGCGCCACAGCCACGCCACGAGGGCGCGGAGCAGGAGCTGCTGCGCGAGGCTCATCCGCGCGTCCGGCGGCATCTCGAAGGCGCGGAACTCCAGGAGGCCGAGGCGCCCGGTCGGCCCGTCCGGCGAGTAGAGCTTGTCGATGCAGATCTCGGCCCGGTGGGTGTTGCCGGTGACGTCGACGAGGATGTTGCGGAAGATCCGGTCGACGAGCCAGCGCGGGATGTTGGGCGCGTCCGGGGCCGGCACCTGGGCCAGCGCGATCTCCAGCTCGTAGAGCCCGTCGTGGCGGGCCTCGTCCATGCGCGGCGCTTGGCTCGTGGGCCCGATATAGAGGCCCGAGAACAGGTACGAGAGCGACGGGTGGCGCTGCCAGTAGAGCACGAGGCTCTTGAGCAGGTCCGGCCGGCGCAGGAACGGGGAATCGTCCGGCGTGACGCCGCCCATGACCACGTGGTTGCCGCCGCCGGTGCCGGTGTGGCGCCCGTCGGTCATGAATTTCTCCGCGCCGAGCCGGGTCTGGCGGGCCTCGGCGTAGAGGTCGGTGGTGATGGCGACCGCCTCCCGCCACGAGGCGGCCGGGTGGACGTTCACCTCGATCACGCCGGGATCGGGGGTGACCTTGATGACGCCGATCCGCGGGTCGTAGGGCGGCTCGTAGCCCTCGAGGTGGATCGGCAGCTTCAGCGCGGCGGCGGCCGCCTCCAGGTGGCCCGCGAGTTCCAGATACTCGTCGGCGCGCTGCACCGGCGGCATGAACACCCGCACCACCCCGTCCCGGGGCTCGAACGACAGGGCCGTGCGCACCGCGACGCCGGTGATGCCGGAGCCGTTGACCACAGCGGCGCCGGGATGGCCCTCGGGGTGCCCGTCGGGGAGGGTGGCGCGGGGCTCCAGCGGGTCCTGCGGCTGGTAATAGGGGTAGTGCTCCGGCGGCACGTAGGGCAGGGACGACAGCGGCAGGCGGAAGCCCACGGGCGAGTCCCCCGGCACCAGGAAGGCGGCGCCGCGCCGGAAGTCCCACGTCTCCGAGATCCAGACGCGGTCGGCCTCGCCGCCCTTGCCGGTGGGCAGGCTCGCCAGCGGCAGGACGTAGCCGGCCGCCTCCCCGAGGCCCCGCGCGTAGACCCGCCTGATCCGGGCGTCGAACTCCACCGAGCCCGACTTGGCGTCGGCCGGCGTGACGTTGACCGGCAGCTCCGCAGTCTTCCGCTCCCAGAGCTCCCCGTCCTCGAAGGCCGGGAAGACGTAGTCGGCGAGGCCGAGGCGGCGGGCCAGCGCGTCGGCGAGCGCCTCGGCCTGCGCGATGGTGGCGTGCCCCGCCTCCCCGGCGGCCACCTCCGGCGCGATCAGGTCCGGGTCGCGCCAGATCGGCTTGCCGTCCTTGCGCCAGTAGAGCGCGAAGGCCCAGCGGGGCAGGCTCTCGCCGGGATACCACTTGCCCTGGCCGTAATGGAGCAGCCCCCCCGGGCCGAACCGGTCGCGCAGGCGCCGGATCAGCTGGTCGGCGAGCCCGCGCTTGGTCGGGCCGACGGCCGCGATGTTCCACTCGGGCGATTCGAAATCGTCCACCGACACGAAGGTCGGCTCGCCGCCCATGGTCAGCCGCACGTCCTGCGCGGCGAGGTCGGCGTCGACCCGCTCGCCCAGCGCGTCCATGGCGGCCCAGACGTCCTCCGAGAACGGCTTGGTGATCCGCGGCGTCTCGGCGACGCGGGTGATCGTCATCTTGAAGTCGAAGGTGGTCTCGGCGGGCTCCATCGCCCCCGAGATCGGCGCGGCGGAGTGGTAGTGCGGCGTCGCGGCGAGCGGGATGTGGCCCTCGCCGGTGAGCAGGCCCGAAGTCGCGTCCATGCCGACCCAGCCGGCGCCCGGCAGGTAGACCTCGGCCCAGGCGTGCAGGTCGGTGAAGTCCGCCGACGCGCCGGTCGGCCCGTCGACCGCGGTCGTGTCGGGCACGAGCTGGATCAGGTAGCCGGAGACGAACCGGGCGGCGAGGCCGATCCGGCGCAGCACCTGCACGAGCAGCCACGCCGAGTCGCGGCAGGAGCCGCTCTTCAGCCGCAGGGTCTCGGCGGGGGTCTGCACGCCCGGCTCCATGCGGACGCCGTAGGCGGTCTCCCGGGCGATCAGGCCGTTCAGCGCCACCAGGAACTGGACCGTGCTGGTCTCCTCCGGGAGACGGGCCAGCAGCGCCTCCATCTCGGGACAATCCGCGTCGACGGGCGTGAGATACGGGGCCAGCTCCCCGGCGAGGGCGGGGTCGTACGCGAAGGGCCGGACCTGGGCGTAGTCCTCCACGAAGAAGTCGAACGGGTTGATCACCGCCATGTCGGCCGTGAGGTCGACCTCGATCCTCAGCTCGTCGGTCTTCTCGGGGAAGACCAGGCGGGCGAGCCAGTTGCCGCTCGGATCCTGCTGCCAGTTCAGGAAGTGGTTGGCGGGCGTCACCGTGAGCGCGTAGGCCGGGACCTTGGTACGGGCGTGGGGGGCCGGGCGCAGGCGGATCACCTGGGGCCCCAGGCTGATCGGCCGGTCGTAGCGGTAATGCGTGACGTGGTGCAGGGCGGCTCTGATCGACACGATGGCTCCGTCGAAAGGATCGAACGCGGTCGCGCTGCCGGTCCCTGGCGCCGGCGCCCACCGCACGGTTATGCGACACGGATCGCGCAACAAGCAATTTCCGTGCGTCGCCCGGCCGTCCGGGCCGCTGGCAGGAACTTTGCCGCCCGGCCCCGCTTGACCGGCAGGTGGGCCGGCCGCCGGCCCGGGACCGCGCGATGAAGATCTTCCAGTGCCAGGCCTGCGACCAGCCGGTCACCTTCGAGGCGACCGCCTGCGAGAGCTGCGCGCGGCCGCTGGGCTACGCCTGCGCGGTCCACGAGGTCTCGGCGCTGGAGCCGCAGGGGCTCTCGGCCCACCCGCTGATGGGCGGCGCGCAGATCTTCCACGCCTACGCGGATCCCGGCCGGCGCTACCGGCTGTGCAACAACGCCCTCGCGCAGGCCTGCAACTGGCTGGTGCCGGAGGACAGCCCCGACATCTACTGCACCGCCTGCCGCCACAACCGCGTGGTGCCGGACCTGTCGCAGCCTTGGAACCTCGCCCGCTGGCGCCAGATCGAGGCGGCCAAGCACCGGCTGTTCTACTCGCTGCTGCGCCTGGAACTGCCGCTCGCCACCCGCGCCCAGTACACGGACGGGCTGGCCTTCGACTTCCTGGTCGACCCGTCCGAGAGCGTCTCCGGCGGGCCGCCGGTGCTGACGGGCCACATCAACGGCCTGATCACCATGAACATCGCCGAGGCCGACGACGTCGAGCGGGAGCGCCGCCGGATCCTGTTCGGCGAGCATTACCGCACGCTGCTCGGCCATTTCCGGCACGAGATCGGGCATTACTTCTGGTACCTGCTGGTGCTGAACAGCCCCGACTGGGACGCCTTCCGGGCGCTGTTCGGCGACGAGCGCCGCGACTACGTCCAGGCCCTGCAGGACCACTACGCGAGGGGCGCCCCCGCCGACTGGGACGAGGCCTACGTCTCGGCCTACGCCACGGCCCATCCGTGGGAGGATTTCGCCGAGACCTTCGCGCACTACCTGCACATCGTCGACACGGTGGAGACCGCCTCGACCTTCGAGCTGCACGTGCGCCCGCGCCTGCGCCAGCGGGGGCCTTCCGGGCCGCAGGCGCCGACCGTGATCGACTTCGACCCGTACAACACGGCCGACCTCGACCGGCTGATCGCCGCGTGGCTGCCGCTCACCTACGCGATCAACTCGCTGTCCCACAGCATGGGCCAGCCGGCGCTCTACCCGTTCAAGCTGACACCCGCGGTGATCGCCAAGCTCGCCTTCGTGCACGAGCGGGTCTACGCCTCCCGCACCGGCACCCTGCCGGATGCCGGCGCGGCGGGCGCCGAGATGCTCCGCGCGGTGATCCTGGGCCTGCGCCAGAAGGTGGCGGCGCCGACGGCGTGAGGGTGGCGGTCGCGGCAGACACAACGTCTCTGCGAGCGTCTCCGCGAGCGGCGCGAGGCGATGACGGTCGGAGGGGCGCCTCACGCCCCCCCGTGCCGCTCCGCGAAGGTGCGGAACGCCGCGAGCGTCTCGGCGCTGACGTGGTGCTCGATCCCCTCCGCGTCCCGCCGCGCGGTCTCGGGGCTTACGCCCAGCGCGCACAGGAAGCGCTCGACGATGCGGTGGCGCTCCCGGGCCTGGGCGGCGAGCCGGCGGCCGGCCTCGGTCAGGAACACGCCGCGATAGGGCCGCTGCTGGACGAACCCGTCCTCGCACAGGCGCTTCAGCATCTTGGCGACGGTCGGCTGCGCCACGCCGAGCCGGGCCGCGATGTCCACCTGCCGCGCCTCGCCGCCGTCGCCGATCAGGTCGTCGATCAGCTCGACGTAATCCTCCACGAGTTCCGAGCGCCGGGCCTCGCGGGCCTGGCGGAAGCTCTCCACGTGGCGCTCGGGATCGACCAGCGCGGTCTCGGGCGAGCCCGGCTCGGACGGTTCCTGCATCGGCTCTCCCCCACCGCGGTCCGCGCGGGCCGCCCCGACCCCTGTCTAGCAAACACCGCCACCTCGAGGGGAGTCCCGCGGGGCCGATACCGGCGGCCGCTGCCAGCCCCTTGAATCCTGGCCGCGAACCCTGAATATAGCCTCCGCTATATCTTTGAGGAGAGGGTTCGAGCATGGTGGCGCCCAACGCCGCGACGGCCCCCGGGCGCGCCGCGCCCGGGGCGATGAGCCGGCGGACCGAGGGCGCGATCCGCGACGTCCTCGACGGCCGTCCCGGCGGCCGGGCCCGGTTCCTGCTGTTCGCCGGCCCCGCCGTGACGGCGTCGATCGCCTACATGGACCCCGGCAATTTCGCGACCAACATCCAGGCCGGCGCCCGCTACGGCTACGGCCTGCTCTGGGTGGTGCTGCTCGCGAACCTGACGGCGATGCTGTTCCAGGCCCTGTCGGCCAAGCTCGGCATCGTGACGGGCAAGAACCTCGCCGAGCACTGCCGGGACGCGACGACGCGGCCGGTGCGCCTCGCCCTGTGGGGCATCAGCGAGGTCGCCGCCATGGCGACCGACCTCGCGGAGTTCCTCGGCGGCGCGATCGGCCTGTCGCTGCTCACCGGCATGCCGCTCATGGCCGGCATGGCGATCACCGCGGTGGTCACCTACGCGATCCTGCTCCTGGAGCACGAGGGCTTCCGGCCGCTGGAGATCGCCATCGGCGCGATGGTCGGCACGATCGGCCTCTGCTACGCGGTCGAGCTCCTGATCGCGCCCGTGGCCTGGGGCGAGGCCGCCAAGGGCCTCGTCACCCCGCGGATCCCGGACGCGCAGGCGCTCACCATCGCGGTCGGGATCATCGGCGCCACCGTGATGCCGCACGCGCTGTTCCTGCATTCGGGCCTGACCCAGGGCCGAGGCAATCCCCGCACCGAGGCCGACCGGCGCCTGCTGGTCCGCTACTCGAACCGCGAGGTGGTGGTGGCGCTGCTGCTGGCGGGCCTCGTCAACATGGCGATGGTGATCATGGCGGCGGCCGCCTTCCACGTCGGCCACAGCGAGGTGGCGGAGATCGGCGAGGCCTACCGCACCCTGACGCCGCTCCTCGGGCCCGCCGCGGGGGCGGCCTTCCTGGTGTCGCTGCTCGCCTCCGGGATCTCCTCCTCGGTGGTGGGCACGCTCGCCGGGCAATTGGTGATGCAGGGCTTCACCGGCTGGCGCATCCCGCTCCTCGTCCGCCGGCTCGTGACCATGCTGCCGGCCTTCGCGGTGGTGGCGATCGGGGTCGACCCGACGCAGGCGCTGGTCCTGTCGCAGGTGGTGCTGTCGCTCGCCCTGCCGGTGCCGATGGTGGCCCTGGTGGTGTTCACCCGGCGCCGCAGCGTGATGGGGCCCTTCGCCAACGGCCCGCTCACCCAGGCCGCCGCCGTGGCGGGGGCCGCCCTGGTGCTCGCCCTCAACATGGTGCTGCTGGCGGTCGCCTTCGGGGTGCCGGTGCCGGGACTGGAGTGAGAGCCCCGCCGGCAGCCCTGACGACGGCCCCGCTCAGGTCGCCCGCACCACCACCTCCACGAGGTTGGCGCCCCCCGAGCGGATCCCGGCCTCGATCGCCGGGGCGATGTCGGCCGCCCGGGTCACCCGCCGGGCGGGCACGCCCATCGAGGCGGCCAGCGCCGGGAAGTCGATCCGCGGGTCGGTGAGGTCCATGGCGATGAAGCGGTTGGCGCGCACCGAGGCGTAGTGCGCCTGGCCCTTCATGAAGGTCTTGAGGATGTTGTACTCGGCGTTGTTGATCACCACGAAGGTGACCGGCAGCTTCTCGTGCGCCGCCGTCCAGAGGGCCTGCGGCGAGTACAGCGCGGCCCCGTCGCCGACCACGCAGACCACGGGCGCCCGGTCGAGCCCGAGGGAGAAGCCGACCGCGGCCGGCATGCCCCAGCCGAGCACGCCGCCGCGCATCGCCGCGTACTGGTGCGCGGAGGGGCTGTCGAGGAAGGTGCGCAGGTGGGTGAGCGTCGCGGGCGCCTCGTCCACGATGGTGGTCTCGGCCCCGACCGCGCGGGCGACCTCCCGGGCGGCGACCAGCGGCGCGATCACCGGATCCTCGAAGGCCGCGTCGGCGGCGGCGGCGAGCTTCGCCCGGCGCTCGGCCCGGGCGGTCACCGCCCCGGCGCGCAGGCCCGCGAAGGCGTCGGCCCGGTCGGCGAGGCGGGGCGCGAGCAGCGGCAGCAGGGCGTCGAGGGAGGCGCGGATGTCGCCCACCGTCGACAGGCAGGTGGCGTAGGTGCGCCCGAGGTCGCGCACGTCCGCCGAGAGCTGGAACACCTGCACCCCCGGCGGCACCGCCGAGACCTCCGAGTAGAGCACGGTGATCAGCGACTTGCCGCCGAGCGCGAACACCGCGTCGTAGCGCCCGAGGATGTCGGCGATGGCGTCGGCCCGGGTCGGCAGGTTCCCGGCCCAGAGCGGGTGCGCGGTGGGGAAGGGGATGTGGGCCGGCCAGGACGAGCCGTAGACCGGCGCCGCCAGCAGGTCGGCGAGCGCCACCATCTGCGCCGAGGCGTCCGAGGCGTCGATCTCGTCGCCCGCGATCAGCGCGAGGCGGCCCGGCGCGATGGCGGCGAGCTTCTCCGCGAGGCGGTCGAGGGAGCCCGCCACGGCCCGCTGGTCGATGGTCGAGGTCTCGCCGGCCGGCACCGCCGACAGCGCCTCCATCACGTCCATGGGCAGGGACAGGAAGACCGGCCCGGAGGGGGCGGCCCCCGCGTCGTGGAAGGCCCGGCGCAGCAGGATCGGGATCTGGTCCGGGCTCGTCACCTCGCGGGCCCACTTCATCACCGGGTCGGCGATGGCGACGAGGTCGCCCATCAGCAGCGGGTCGGTCAGGGCGTGGCGGAGATCCTGCTGCCCGGCGGTGACCACCAGCGGCGTGCCGGAGACCTGGGAATTCACCAGCCCGCCCATGGCGTGGCCGAGGCCGCCCGCCGTGTGCAGGTTGAGGAAGGCGGGCCGGCGGGCGCCCTGCGCGTAGCCGTCCGCCATCGCCACGGCGGTCGCCTCCTGCAGGGCGAGGATGTAGGCGATGTCCGGCGCCTCGGTGAGCGCGTCGATGAGCGGCAACTCGGTGGTGCCGGGATTGCCGAAGATGTAGCGCACGCCCTCCGAGCGCAGCACCTCCACCAGGAGGTCGGCGCCCCGGCGGCGGCCGGCGGTCTCCACGGTCTCGATCGGCATGCCCTGTCCTCTCCGACGGAATCAGCCGGAGGCTACCCCATGGGCGGACCGGGGCAATGCCGGCACCGCCCCCCCCCGCCGCCCCGCGCCGGGCGGCGACCGATCGGCAACCGATCGGCAGGCTTTTCGGCGTAGCCTCCGGCCGGGACGCGCCCGCGCCCCCGGGCGCAGGCCTGCCGATCCACGCCACCGACCAGGACGACACATCATGCGGATCGCGGCGTCCCTCGCGCTCCTCGCCACCCTGGTGGCTCCCCCGACAGCCACCCTGACAGCCGCCCTGGGCCTCGCCGCGGGCGCGCGGGCGCAGGGGCTCGAGCGCGGGGCCCAGGAGGGCGCCTCGCGCGGCGAGGAGATGGCGGGCCCCCTCGGGGCGATCGTCGGCGGCGCGATCGGTGCGGCCGTGGGCACCGCCAACGGCATCCTCGGCGTCGACCGGCGGGAGCGGTTCCGCATCTACGCCCGCGGCGAGCGCCGCCCCTCCATCGCGCTCGCGGGACCCGTGCGGGTCGGCACGGTGCTCCCGGAGGACGGCATCGTGTACTACGATGTCCCGCGGGAGTTCGCCCTGCCGGATTACAGCTACACGATCGTCAACGACCACCCGGTCCTCGTCGACCCGCGGTCGCGCCGGATCGTGGAGGTGATCGACTGACGGCCCGGGCGGCCCGGGCGGCCGGGGATCCGGCGCGAGGGAGAGGGCGAGCCGATGCCGAGAAGGATGGGGATCCGGGCGGTGCTCCCGGTGACGGGCCTGGTGACGGGATGAGCGCGCGCGACGCCGCGGATGCCGGACGGCGGCACTGGTTCTACGACAGCCGGATCCTGGTCTGCACGTTCTGCCTGCTCGCGGTCATGGTCATCTTCTGGCAGGTGAGCCGGTTCGAGGGTTTCCAGCCGATCTTCACCTGCGCGCGCAATCAGGACGTCGATCGCGACCTGCTCTCCGTCGGGATGCGCGCCTGCATGGGCGACGCGCCCTCGCAGGCCGCCCAGGCGCGGTGCATGCACGTCGTCTACCTGCTGGCCTGCACGGACGAGCGGTGGCGCTGACGCCGCCGCGCGCGGCGGGCGGCCCAGCGGCCCCGGCGCGAGGCTGAGCGGCGGGGACGCCGCGGCCCGTCCGCGGCGGGGCGGATCGTGTCCGCGCGGATCGCGCGGTTCCGGGGCGGGTTCCGCTCAGGCGCGCAGCTCCGCCACGAAGGCCCGGATGAACGGCGGCAACCCGTCGAGGTCGCGCAGGCACAGGGTCAGGTCGCGCCGCGCCCAGGCGTCGGCGAGGGGCACCACCGCGAGGGCGAGGCCCTGCGCGGCGCGGGCGGCGGCGCTCTCGGGCAGGATCGCCAGCCCGACCCGCGCCTCGACGAGACGGCAGACGGCGTCGAAGTCCCGGAGTTGGACGCGCAGGCGCATCGGTCGCCCCTCGCGCACCGCCTGGGCGACGAGGAAGCGGCTGATGGCGCTGCGCCGGTCGAGGCCGACGAGGTCGTGGCCGAGCACCTCGGCGAACGGGATGGTCCCGCGCGCGGCCAGGGGATGGTCCCGGGCCGCCACCAGCACGAACCGGTCCTCCCGGAACGGGAAGGTCCGCAGCGAGCCGGTATCCACCGTGCCGGACAGGATGCCGAGATCGGCCGCCCCCTCGGCCACCAGCCCGACGATCTCCTCGGAGGTGCGCTCGTCGATCTCGACGCCGATCCCGGGGTGATCGGCCAGGAAGGCCGAGAGCGCCTCCGGCAGGAATTCGGTGAGCGCGTTGGTGTTGGCCAGCACCCGGATCTGCCCGAAGGCGCTCCCCGAGAAGGCCGCCATCTCCTCGCGCAGGCGCTCCACCCCGGCCAGGACCTCCCGGGCATGGACGAGGAGCGCGCGCCCGGCCGGGGTCGGGCTGACGCCCTGCCGGCCCCGGGTCAGCAGGGCGGCGCCGAGGGATTCCTCCATCAGCCGGATCCGCGTCGAGGCGGCCGCCAGGGCGAGGTTCGCCCGCGCGGCCCCGTGGGTGATCGAGCCGGCCTCGACCACGTGCCGGAACAGGCCGAGATCGACGAGATCGAACCGCATCATCGCGAAGGCGCCTCCCGCCGCGCCGTCCGGCCGGCGCGTCCCGGGCCGCCCGGGACCCGTCCTGATCCGCGTCTCCGTCGGGGGGCTTGGCGACCGCGTCAACCCCGCCATCCCGGGGCCGCGCCGGGGCCGCCGCGGCGATCCCGGTTACAGACACGCCGATCCCTCAGGCGCCCCGGAGCGGGCGAAGCCAACTCTCCGCGGGTCGATCGCCGCGGCCCCACCGGTCTCCGACAAACGAAGACCCGAATTCGCACCCGCCAAGCCTCCGAGTAAAGTAAATCTCCTCAATATAGCCGAGAACGACGATTTACCGCCCGTTAATGCCGCATCCTTCAATGCTGCTCGACAGTCTTGCGAGGCGTCGCGGCGATGGTTCCTGTGTCGACATACCCGGTCCGGCGGCCGCCCCGGGATCGCCTGCGCCGGCCCGGGAGCCGCTGATGGACGCGCTCCTCGTCGACGACAGCGCCACCATGCGGATGCGGCTGCGCCTGCTGCTGGAGGCCAAGCCCGACGTGTCCGTCACCGATCACGGCGACCCGGTCGCCGCCATGGTCGAGGCGCGGACGCGGGCCTTCGACCTCGTCCTGGTCGACTGCCACATGCCCGACATAGACGGGATCGCCTTCATCCGGCAGATGCGGACCATCCCGCACTACGCCCAGGTGCCCATCGTGATGGTCACCAGCGACATCTCGGACGCGGTGCGGCTCGCCGCCCTGGAGGCCGGGGCGACCGATTTCCTCGACAAGTCCATGCAGGGCGTCGAGCTCACCGTCCGCCTGCGCAACCTGATCCGGCTCGCCCGGGCGGTGCGGCGGCTGGCCGAGCAGGCCGCTTGGCTCGACGGCGAGGTGGAGGCCGCCCTGCGCCACATGCGCGAGCGCGAGGAGGAGATCATCTTCCGCCTCGCGCTGGCGGTCGAGTACCGCGACAACGACACCGGCGATCACACGTGGCGGGTGGCCCGCTACAGCCAGATCGTGGCCGAGGGGCTCGGGCTGGCGCCGGAGATCTGCCGCAACCTCTACCTCGCGGCGCCGCTGCACGATGTCGGCAAGGTCGGCATCCCGGACGGCGTCCTGCTGAAGCCCGGCCGGCTCGACCGGGACGAGTTCGACCTCGTCAAGACGCACCCCGCGATCGGCCGGCGCATCCTGGGCGGGAGCGCCTCCGAGCTGATCCGGCTGGCCGCGGAGATCGCCGAGTTCCACCACGAGAAGTGGGACGGCGGCGGCTACCCGCACGGGCTCGCCGGCGCCGCCATTCCCCTCTCGGCCCGGATCGTCGCGGTGGCGGACGTGTTCGACGCCCTGACTACGGCGCGGCCCTACAAGGACGCGATGCCCTTCGAGGCGGCCCTGGACTGCATCCGCGCCGAGAGCGGCCGCCATTTCGACCCCGACTGCGTGGCGGCGTTCTGCGCGCGCTTCCCGGACATCCGCGTCGCCGGCGGGCGGACCCGGGCGGGCATGCGGCCGAGCGCCGGGCCGGTCACGGAACCCTGGGCCCGGGTCCCGACCCTCCTGCGCGAGGTCGCCCCCGCCGCGCCCGACCCGACGGGGTGGCGCGCCGACACCCTCGACAGGATCCTGGAGCCGTCATCGGCCCTGTCGGCGAACCCGGAGACGTTTGCGCCGTTGATCCCCGACCCGCACGGATCACGGACGGAGCCGGACCATGACCCCGACCTGGAAGACGCTGCCGGAGATCGCCCTGGCGCACGGGATCTCCCTGGAGGATGCCCAGCGCCTCGTGGACGGGGCGAACTGCCCGAAGGTCTTCCGCGCGGACGGCACCGTCTACCTCATCTGAGTCCGTCCCATCCGGGCGCGTCCCATGCGGGTGCATCCCATGCGGGCGCGCCCCGCGAGGCCGTCCCGGGCGGATGACGCGCGGCCCGGCGGGCCCTAACCTGCCGGCATGCGCATCGTCCACACGCCCGATTCGAGCCGGCACGATCCCGAACGCTACATGCGCCGCGGCGCGCCAATCCCGCATCCCGAGCAGGCGGCCCGCTACGCGATCCTGCGGGACGCGGCCGTCCGGGGCGGACACGACCTCGCCGAGCCGGCCGATCACGGCCTCGACCCGATCCGGGCGGTGCACGATCCCGACTACGTGGCGTTCCTGGCCGAGGCCTGGGCGCGCCGGGACGCGATCCCCGGCATCGGCGACGAGATCCTGACCGGGGCCTTCGCCCGGCCGCAGATGCACCGGAAGCCCGCCGGCCTCCTCGGGCGCCTGGGCTTCTACACCGCCGACACCTCGACGCCGATCCGCGCCGGCACCTGGGCGGCGGTCTACGGATCGGCGCAGTGCGCGGTCGCGGCCGCCGACGCTGCGCTGGCGGCGGGGCACGCCTACGCCCTGTGCCGCCCGCCCGGCCACCACGCCTACGCGGATTCCGCCGGCGGCTTCTGCTTCCTCAACAACAGCGCCATCGCGGCCGAGCGGATGCGCGCCGCGACCGGCGGCCCGGTGGCGATCCTCGACATCGACGTCCATCACGGCAACGGCACGCAGGGGATCTTCTACGCCCGCGCCGACGTGCTGACCGTCTCGGTCCACGCCGACCCGTCCGACTACTTCCCGTTCTTCGCCGGCTACGCCGACGAGACCGGCGCCGGGGTGGGGGCGGGGTTCAACCGCAACCTGCCGCTGCCGCCGGGCTCGGGGGACGCGCCCTGGCTCGAGGCCGTCGAGGCGGGCCTCGCGGCGATCGCCGCGCACCGGCCCCGGGCGCTCGTGGTGGCGCTCGGCCTCGACGCCGCCGCGGACGACCCGATCGGCGCCCTCGCGGTCTCCCGGGGGGGCTTCGTCGGGGCGGCGGAGCGGATCGCCCGGGCCGGGCTGCCCACGGCGCTGGTCCAGGAGGGCGGCTACCTCTGCGCGGCCCTACCGGACAACCTCGCGGCCTTCCTCGCCGCCTTCGACGCCGCGCGCTAGGCCGAACGCCGCGGGCGCGCAGAAGGTGCCCAGTGCAAGGTGCGCAGTGAAGCTGCGCAGTGAAGGCGTGATGCGATCGTGATCGCCGGGGCGCCGGATCGGCCGCCCGGATATGGTCGACCCGATGCCACAACCGACCTATCAGGGCGGGGCGGGCGCCGCAGACGCGTCCCGGGCGGGAGGAGCGGACGATGGACGCGGGCGACGTGGGCATGCGCGAGGCGGCCGGCGCCCCGTGGCACGCGGGTCTCACCCGGCACCACTGGCGGATCCTGTGGGGCAGCTACCTCGGCTGGATCTTCGACGGCTACGAGGCGGTGGCCCTGGTCTACGCCCTGCGCCCGGCGCTGGCCTCGATCCTCACCCCCGAGCAGGCCCAGGCGCCGGCCTTCTACGTGGGCCTCGCCATCGGCATCACCCTGCTCGGCTGGGGGATCGGCGGCCTGATGGGCGGGATCGCGGCCGACTATATCGGCCGCAAGCGCATGATGATGGTGTCGATCCTGGGCTACGCGCTGTTCACGGGGCTCACCGCCTTCGCGGAGAGCTTCACGCAGCTCGCCGTCCTGCGCTTCATCACCGGGCTCGCCATCGGCTCGGAATGGTCCACCGGCATCGCCCTCGTGGCCGAGACCTGGCCGAACCGGGCCCGCCCGAAGGGCTGCGGCTTCCTGCAATCGGGCTTCGGCGGCGGCGCGGTGCTCGCCGCCATCGTGTGGGCCGTGCTCGCCGCCACCGAGCCCCTGGGCGCGGAATCCTGGCGGATCCTGTTCGCGCTGGGCGCGCTGCCGGCCTTCGTGTGCCTGTACCTGCGCCGGGCGCTGGAGGAATCCGAGCAGTGGATGCGGGCGCTCAAGGCGCAGCGCTGGGCGGCCACCGCGGAGGACGCGGACCGGGCCCCGCGGAGCGCGCGGCGCCCGTTCTCCCTGACGGAGATCTTCCGCGAGCCCGAGAGCCGGCGGCGGGTCCTCCTCGCCACGCTCCTGTCCTTCGCCACCACGGTGGGCTGGTGGGCGGTCTCGTCCTGGCTGCCGGCCTACACGGAGGGGCTCGCCAAGGCCGCGGGCGCGCCGGCCAATGTCTGGGGCCCGCGCATGGGCATCGTCTACAATATCGGGGCGATCACCGCCTACGTGATCTCGGGCTTCGTGGCCGACGCGATCGGGCGCCGCGCCTTCCTGCTCGTGACCTATGCCGGCTGCATCGCCACGTCGCTCGCCTGCTACCTCTGGACCGGCGGGCTGGTGCCGTTCATGGCGCTCGCCTTCCTGAACGGGTTCTTCACCCTGGGCTTCGCCTTCTCGTGGATGGCGATCTACCTCGCGGAGCTGTTCACCCCGGCGGTCCGGGCGACGGCGTCGAGCGCGGTCTTCAACGGCGCGCGGCTGATCGCCTGGATCTTCCCGATCCTGGCCGGGCAGATCGTGACCGCCTTCGGGGGCGTCGCCGCGGCGGCGCTGACCCTGTCGAGCGTCTACGTGATCGGCCTCGTGGTGCCGTGGTTCATGCCGGAGACGCGGGGCCGGCCGCTGCCGGAATAGGTCGGTCCGGCCCCCGCTCGGTCGGAGCGGGGGCCGGTCCTAGTCTTGGTCCTAGTCCTCGTCGTCCTCGTCCTGGTGCCGGCCCTTGAGCTTGGCGAAGACCGAATCGGCGTCGAGCCGCTCCTCGCGGCCGCCGTGATCGTCCTCGTGGTCCCGCTCGTCGGCGTCGCGGGCCGTGGAGACCTCGGTCGGCAGCAGCGAGGCGCCGGATTCGGCCGCCACCGCGGCCGGGCGGTCGGCCGCCGCGCGCTGGACCTCGAAATCGAGGTTGATCTGGGTGGTCAGGCCGAGGGTGACCGGGTCCATCGGCTGGAGCGAGCCCGAGTTCCAGTGGGTGCGCTCGCGGATCTGCTGGATCGTCGACTTGGTGGTGCCCACGAGCCGGATGATCTGCGAATCCTTCAGCTCGGGGTGGTTGCGCAGCAGCCACAGGATGGCGTTCGGCCGGTCCTGGCGGCGGGAGAGGGGGGTGTAGCGCGGGCCCTTGGTGGTGCGCTTCACCTCCGGCAGCTTCACCTTCGAGACGGCGGGCTTGAGCTTGTAGTGCGGCGCCTTCTGGGCCTTCTCGATCTCGTCGCGGGTGAGCTGGCCGGTGGAGACCGGGTCGAGCCCCTTGATGCCGGCCGCGACCTCGCCGTCGGCGATGCCCTTCACCTCCAGCGGGTGCAGCTTGCAGAAATCGGCGATCTGCTCGAAGGCGAGCGAGGTGTTCTCGACCAGCCAGACGGCGGTCGCCTTCGGCATCAGCGGACCCTGGGACATGCTTCTCGTGCTCCGGCCTGGCGGGACGGGGGCCGGGCATCGGGCCGCGGGCTCCGGATGACCGATCCGGATGTCCCGTCTCACGCTGTCGAATGGGGATGACGCACTATAGGCCCGGGCGGGGAGGGGCGCAATCGCGGGTTGGACCCGTTCGGAGCCCGGCGTGCCGATTCTACCGGCGGCCGGATCACCCACCGGCGCCGACTGGTCGCCCTCAGCGGGGGCGCACCCCGTCGAGGAACAGCCGCACCGCCGCCTGCCGCCGCCGCTCCTGCGCCTCCGGGTCGGTGGCGATGCCGTAGAGGGTCGCCTGGGACGACCGGCCGAGGACGAGGCTGAGGAACAGGTCGGCCGCGATCTCGGGATCCGCCACGGCGATCCGCCCGCGCCGGGCGAAGGCGTCGAGCAGCTGCGCCACGGCGCGCACGCCGCGCAGCCAGCCCTCCTCGTGGGCGAGGCGGGCGAGTTCGGGAAACTGCAGCGCCTGGGCCACGAGGTTGCGCTTGAGCATCGCCGCGCCCGGCGACTGGCCGTGGGCCAGCAGGGTGCGGCTGAGATCCTCCAGGGCGGTCTCGACGTCGTCGCTCCCGCCCTGCGCGGCCTGGGCCTCGGCCGCGGCGGAGAGCGGCGCCAGCCACGCGGCGATCCGCTCGCGCAGGACCGCCTCGAACAGGGCCCGCTTGTCGCGGTAGCGCGCGTAGACCGTCGGCTTGCTCATCCCGGCGGCCTCGGCCACCGCGTCGATGGAGGTGGCGTCGAAGCCGCGCTCCAGGAACAGGGTCGTGGCGACGGCGATCAGGTGCGCCTCGCGCCGGGCCGCCTCCGCGCGGGTCGGCCGGCCGCCGCGCCGCGGGCCCGCCTCCACCCGCTCGATCTCCGTGACCGTCACCCCGCGATCCTCCTTGCTCACCACCGCCGTTCGTCCTATTAAAACGATACCGTACCGTTTTGATTCTGGCCAGACCCGATGGACGCACGTCGCAGCGACAGCTTCAAGAGCGCCGACCCGGTCGCGGGTGCGCCGGTCACCGCCCCAACCACCGCGGCTGTCACGCCCCCGGTCTCCGCGCCGGTCCCGGCCACCGTCTCCGCACCGGCGCCGCGCCGCCGCCGCGCGCGGATCGTGCTGCCCCTCCTCGGCCTGCTCGCGCTGGGCGGGGTCGGGACCTACGGCTGGCACTGGTGGAGTGTCGGGCGCTTCCTCGAGGTGACCGACGACGCCTATCTCCAGTCCGACAAGGTCACGGTGGCGCCGCGCATCGCCGGCACCGTCGCGGCGGTGCTGGTCGGCGACAACCAGTCGGTGAAGGCCGGGGACGTCATCGCCCGCCTCGACGACCGGTCCTACCGGGTCCAGCTCAGGCAGGCCGAGGCCGAGGTCGAGAAGGACCGGGCGCAGATCCTGGGCGTCGCCTCGGCGATCGTTCAGCAGCGGGCGCAGGTCGCCTCGTCGCGGGCCGACCTCGCCAACGCCGAGGCCGCCCTCACCTTCGCGCAGCAGGAATACACCCGCTACCAGAACCTGCTGCAGACCGGGTCCGGCACGGTGCAGCGCCAGCAGCAGGCGGAGTCCGACCTGCGCCAGCGCCACGCCGCCCGCGACAAGGCCGCCGCCTCGCTCGACGCCGCGCAGAAGCAGATCGACAGCCTGCAGGCGCTCGAGGCCAGCACCCGCGCGAGCCTGGAGGGCGCGCAGGCCAAGGTCGAGGGAGTGAGGCTCGACCTGAGCTACACCACCATCGTGGCGCCGATCGACGGCGTGGCCGGCGACCGGGCGCTGCGGATCGGGCAGGTCGTCTCGGCCGGCACCGGGCTCCTGACCCTCGTGCCGATGGGCCGCGACATCTACCTCGTGGCGAACTTCAAGGAGACCCAGACCGGCCGCATGGTCGAGGGCCAGCGCGTCACCTTCACGGTCGACGCCTTCGGCGACCACGCGTTCCGGGGCCGGATCGAGAGCTTCTCCCCGGGCACCGGCTCGCAATTCGCGCTGCTGCCGCCGGAGAACGCTACCGGCAACTTCACCAAGGTGGTGCAGCGCGTGCCGGTGCGCGTCGCCCTCGACCCGTCGGATCCGCTCATCGCCCGCCTGCGCCCGGGCCTGTCGGTGGAGGCCACGGTCCACACCCAGGATCCGGTCGAGCCGGTGCGGCCCGCCCGGCCGAGGCCCGCTCCGGCCCTCGTCAGCGAGGCCCTGCCCCGATGAGTCCGGCCCCGATGAGTCCGGCCCCGACCAGCCCCGTGCCGGCCGTGGCCGTGCCCGAGGCGAAGGCGAGCGCCCGGGACTGGCTCGCCGTGTTCGGCGCGATCCTCGGCGCCTTCACGGCGATCCTCGACATCCAGATCACCAACGCGTCGCTCGCCGACATCCAGGGGGCGCTCGGCGCCTCCACCGAGGAGGGCAGCTGGATCTCCACCGCTTACCTGATGGCCGAGATCATCGTGATCCCGCTCACCGGCTGGCTGTCCTCGGTGATCGGCCTGCGCCGCTACCTCGCGGTGAACACCATGCTGTTCACCGCCTTCTCGCTGGCCTGCGCGCTGTCGACGACCTTGGGCCAGATGATCCTGTTCCGGGCCGGCCAGGGCTTCACCGGCGGCGTGCTGATCCCCACCGCCATCGTGATCGTGCGCACCCGGCTCTCGAAGGCGCAGCAGCCCATCGGCATCGCGCTGTTCGGGCTGACCGCGACCTTCGCGCCCGCGATCGGCCCGACGGTCGGCGGCTGGCTCACCGACAACCTGTCGTGGCACTACATCTTCTACCTGAACCTGATCTTCGGACCCGTGGCGGCGGCGATCCAGCTCGGCGCCTTCGACAGCGTGCCGGCGCGCTGGGGCGAGCTGCTCAAGGGCGACTGGATCGGCATCGGCCTGATGGCGATCGGCCTGCCGGCCCTGACCTACGTGCTGGAGGAGGGCCAGCGCAAGGACTGGTTCGGCTCGCAGGTCATCGTGAACATGTCGCTGCTGGCGGCGGCCGGCATCGCCGGCTTCATCGTCCGCGAGCTCACGACCGAGCGCCCGTTCATCAACCTGCGGGTCCTGGCCAATCGCTCGGTCGGCGGCGCCTGCGTGCTGATGACCGTGCTGGGCGCGGTCTCGTTCGGGTCGATCTACATCATCCCGGTCTACTGCGCGCAGATCCAGGGCTACAACGCCCAGCAGATCGGCTACGTGGTGATGTGGTCGGGCCTGCCGCAGCTCGTCCTCTTCCCGATGATGCCGCTGCTGATGCGGACCTTCGACGCCCGGGTGCTGGTGGTCACCGGCACGCTGTTCTTCATCGCGAGCTGCTGGATCAACGTCGGCCTGACCCACGATGTCGGCGCCGACCAGCTGATCCTGCCGCAGCTGATGCGGGCCGTCGGCCAGCCGCTCTTCACCATCCCGCTGTCGCAGCTCTCCACCGTCGGCCTCGCCCCGCGCGACACCGCGGACGCCTCCGCCCTGTCGAACATGATGCGCAACCTCGGCGGCTCGATCGGCATCGCCATGCTGTCGACGATGATCGACCGGCGGGAGCACTTCCACTTCTCGATGCTGGCCGAGGCGATCACCGTCAACGCCACCCGCACCCAGGACCGGCTCGCGGCGCTCGCCGCCGGGATGCACGCCCGCATCGCCGACCCGCTGGCCGCCAAGGGCATCGCGCTGGGCCAGCTCGCCGCCCAGGTCCGCCGCGAGGCCTACGTGATGGCCTACGCGGACGGGTTCTGGCTGGTGGGCGTGAGCCTCGTGGCGAGCCTCGCCGTGGTGGCCATCCTCAAGAAGCCGCAGCGCGCCGCCGGGCCCGTGGAGGCGCACTGAGCGGCCGGGGTCCTACCGCCCCGGCAGGTTGTGGACGATCGGGAAGAACGTGTCCTTCCAGTCCTTGGGCTCGGTCTTGATGGTCTTCATCGCGTAGAAGTGCCGGGCCTGGAGCATGATGCCGTAGGGCGTGGTGGAGAAGTTCGTCCCGGGCTCCTTCATGATCTCGACCAGGGTCTCGGGGGGCGTCTTCTCGTTGGTGGCCGCGACGTAGTCCTTGGCGGCCTTCAGCGGATCCCGGGCGATCTCGGCATTGGCCTCGTCGATGGCGGCCACGATGGCGGCGGCGAGCTTCGGGTTGCGGTTGTACCAGCCGGTCCGGGCGTAGAAGATCGCGTTGCTCACCGGCTCGCCGACCATCTCGTAGGAATTGAGCACCTTGTGGATCGCCGGGTCCTGCAGCTCGCGCTGCTGGAACGGCGGCAGCGAGAAGTGGCTGTTGACCTCGTTGTGCGGGCTCGCCAGCGCCGCCACGGCGTCGGGATGGCCGAGCTGGACGGTGAGCGGGTCGAGCTTGGTGGCGTTCTCGGGCCCGAACGCCTTCTTGGCGGCGATCTGCAGCAGCACAGCCTGGGACGAGACCTTCACGGAGGGCAGGGCGATCTTGTCCTTGGACGAGAAGTCCTTGAGTTCCTTCACGTCCGGATTGCGGGTGAGCAACATCATCGGCGTGGTGCCGACCCCGCACAGGCCCTTCACGTCGCCCTTGGTGCGGTCGTTGAGCAGCAGCATGTTGGTCGAGCCGCTGTCGACGATGTCGATGTTGCCCGAGAGCAGCGCGTCGTTGCCGGCGGCGCCGCTCGTCAGGTTGACCCACTCCACCGTGACGTCCCCGAGGCCCGCGGCCTTGGCGTGCTTCTCGATCAGCTTGTGCTGCTCGGCCAGCACCGCGGGCAGGTAGACGAAGCCCGGCTGCCGGCTGATCCGGACCTTGGCATCGTCGGCCCGGGCGGGGGTGGCGAGCGCCAGCCCGGCCAGCAGGAGGACCGATCCCGCCCGCAGGAGCCGACGGCGGCCCGGCAGCAGCGAGCCCGTCCGAGACGTACGCACCATGACGCTTCTCCCTGTGGCCCGGCGCGATCCTGAGCGGCGCCGGGCTTTCGTTGGACGGGGAGTGGACAGGCTCGGGCCGGCGCGCGCAAGGCCGTCTTCACGCTCCGCTAACGCAGAAGCTGCAAAATATCGCAGGTTGAAATCATCTTCTTGCAATCATCATCGCGGGGGCGTGGGTGAAGATCGGGCTCGGAGCGAAGCTCCACACCATCACGGCCACCGCGCTGGTCGGCATCGTCGCGGTCTCGGGCATCGGGCTCGTCAGCCTGAAATCCCAGGTCGAGCAGGACCGGATGGCCAAGACGCGGAACCTCACGGACGTCGCCTACGGGGTCGCGGCCTATTTCGAGGGCGAGGAGCGGGCCGGGCGCCTGTCCCGGGCGGACGCGCAAGGCGCCGCGATCCGGGCCCTCAAGGCCCTGCGCTACGACGACAAGGAGTACTTCTGGGTCAACGACATGCAGCCCCGCATGGTCGCCCACCCGATCAAGCCCGAGCTGGAGGGCAAGGATCTCGCCGCCGTGCAGGATCCCACCGGCAAGCGCCTGTTCGTCGACTTCGTCGAGACGGTGAAGCGGCAGGGGCAGGGCTTCGTCGACTATTACTGGCCGAAGCCCGGCGCCGACGCCCCCGTGCCGAAGCTCTCCTACGTGCGCGGCTTCGCCCCCTGGGGCTGGGTGATCGGCACCGGCATCTACGCCGACGACACCGCGGCGATCCTGCGGGACGCGGCCTGGAAGGCGGCGGCCGGCATGCTCGTGGTGGTGGCGCTGATCGGCCTGCTCGCGGCGCTGATCGGCCGGCGGCTGACGCGGCCGCTGCGCGCGCTGAACGGCGCCATGCACCGCCTCGCGGCCGGCGAGACCGCCGTGCCGGTGCCGGCACGGGAGCGCCGGGACGAGATCGGCGCCATGGCGGGCGCCGTGCAGGTGTTCAAGGACGCGCTGATCGCCAAGGCCGAGACCGACGCCCGCGCCGCCGCCAGCGCCGACGGGGATGCCCGGCGGGCCGCCGCCCTCGACCGGCTGACCCGGTCCTTCGAGACCCGGGCCGGGACCCTGAGCCGCGGCCTCGCGACGGCGGCCGCCGACCTCGAGGCGACGGCGCGGACGCTGACCGTCACGGCCGCCCACACCACCGAGCGCACCGGCGCGGTGGCCGCGCAGGCGGCCGGCACCTCCGCCGACGTCCAGACCGCCGCGGCGGCCACCGAGGAGATGTCGGCCTCGGTCCAGGAGATCGCCGGGCAGGTGAACCGCGCCTCGGAGATCGCCGGGCAGGCCGCGATCAGCACCCGCCAGGGCGAGGCGACCGTGCGGGCGCTCGCCGCCGGCACCGAGAAGATCGGCGACGTGGTCGGGCTGATCGCCTCGAT
This sequence comes from Methylobacterium sp. Leaf361, assembly GCF_001424445.1. Taxonomy (NCBI): domain Bacteria; kingdom Pseudomonadati; phylum Pseudomonadota; class Alphaproteobacteria; order Hyphomicrobiales; family Methylobacteriaceae; genus Methylobacterium; species Methylobacterium sp. Leaf361. The sequence continues at coordinate 264,277 of NZ_LMPY01000003.1, forward strand.
CGCCGGCCAGACCAACCTGCTGGCGCTCAACGCCACGATCGAGGCGGCCCGCGCGGGCGCGGCCGGGCGCGGCTTCGCGGTCGTCGCCTCCGAGGTGAAGGCGCTGGCCGAGCAGACCGCCAAGGCGACCGAGGAGATCTCCGGCCAGATCGGCCGGATCCAGGGCGAGACCCGGGACGCGGTCGCGGCGATCGGCGCGGTCGGCCGGACCATCGAGGAGATGCGCGGCATCGCGGTCGGGGTCGCGGCCGCCATGGAGGAGCAGAACGCCGCCATCCAGGAGATCGTCCGCGGCGTGGCGAGCGCCGCCACCGGGGCGCAGGGCGTGTCCGAGAACGTCGTCGACCTGCGCCGCGGCGCCGACGAGACCGGCAGCGCCTCCGAGCAGGTGCTGGCGGCCGCACGCGACCTCACCCGCGGCTCGGACGAGCTCGACCACGCCGTGAAGGCCTTCCTGGCGGAGGTCCAGGCTGCCTGAGGGCGCGGCCTGAGGGTGGCCTGAGGGGCGGGGCCCCGCGGGCGGGCAGGGCGGCGCTCAGCCCGCGGAGAAGCCCCGGACCGCGGCCCGCACCAGCGCGTCGATCATCGGCCGCACGTCGCTGACCCCGAGGGGACCCAGGCTGCCGAGATCGGCGAGATAGGTCATGCCGTGGACGCTGGACCACAGCGCCCGCGCCATCACGGGGATCGCCGCCTCGCCGAGGCGGCCGCCGTCGCGCAGCACCCCCTCCAGGATCCCGAACAGGGCCGCGATGTCGGCCTGCACCGAGTCCGGCGCCGCCACCGTGCGCCGCTCGAAGATCGCCGCCCAGGCGGCGTGGTGCTCGGCCGCGAAGGCGAGATACGCGTCGGCCAGGCACAGGAGCCGCGCCTCCGTCTCCCGCGACGGACAGGCCGCCAGCGCCCCCGCGAGGGTGTCCCGGAGCCGGCGCATGGTGACGGCGTTCGCCTCCAGGCGCAGCACTTCCAGGCTGTCGAACTGCGTGTAGACCGAGCCGACCGCCGTGCCGGCCCGCTCCGCGACGCCGCGGGCGGTCAGCGCCGCCGCGCCGCCCGCGTTCAGGATCGCCACCGCGGCCGCGATCAGGGCCTGGCGATCGGCCGCCCGATCGCCGGGCTCCTTCCGCGGCCGCCCCCTCAATTTTTTATGAACCTCGTTCATTTTATCCCTTGCGGCCCGGCACGTCCCGTGTTTACTTGTTTCATGAACGACGTTCAATCAAATCCGGACGCGGTCCGGCCCGTCGTTCCCGCGAGGTGAACCGTGATGAGGACCCTCTCCTTCCTGATGCGCGGCGTGATCGCCGACAACGCCCAGGCGATCCACGACGCCCATGCCGTGACGATCCTGCGGCAGCAGATCCGGGACGCCGCCGGCGCCCTGGCGACCGCCCGGCGGGAACTCGCCGTCGCCATGGCCTACCACGCCGCCGAGGCGCGCGCCCTCGACGCCATCGGCACCCGCATCGACACCCTGTCGGACGGGGCGCGGCGGGCGCTCAGCGACGGGCGCGAGGATCTCGGGACCGAGGCGGCGATCCACATCGCCGCCCTGGAGGACGAGCGGGCCGACCGCCGGGCCGCCGCCGAGCGCTTCGCCGCGGAGGTCGAGCGGCTGAAGCGCCTGGTCGCGCAGGGCGGCGAGCGCCTGCGGGACCTCGACCGCGGGCTCCAGACCGCCCGCACCACCGAGGCGCTGCGGCGGGCCGGACTCGAGGGCCGCCGGGTCACGACCCTGTCGGCGGGGGCGCTCGGGGAGGCCGAGCGGACGCTGGCGCGCCTGCGCGAGCGGCAGGCGGCCGAGGCGGACGTCGCCGCCGCGCTGACCGCGCTCGAGGCCGAGGCCGCGGGCGGGATCGAGGCCGATCTCGAGGCGGCGGGCTACGGCCGCCCCCGCACCGACCCGCGGGCCGTGCTCGACCGCCTCAGGGCCGGCGCCTGATCGGCGTCGCACCGCTTCCCCTTCGATCATTCCTCAGGAGACCGCACCATGACACCGCAGATGCCCCATACCGGCGCCTGGAAGACCTTCACGCTGGTCAGCTTCGCCGTCGCCGCCGCCATGCTGACGTTCGGCATCTTCTTCCTGCCCGCCGACATCTGGATCAAGGGCTACCTCGCCATGGCGTCGCTGTTCCTCACGGGCACGACCTTCACCCTGGCCAAGACCCTGCGCGACGAGCACGAGGCGAAGCGGCTGATCAACAAGATCGAGGACGCCGCCACGGAGCGCGTCCTGCGCGAGGTGGTGCCGGGTCGGCTCTGAGGCCCGGCAGGCCCGCGCCCCGACCCGGGCGGCGCGCGTCCCGGGTCGGGGAGGCGGCGCGCGGCGGAGCGCGGCACCTCCCCCGGATCGCTCACGCCGCGGCGTCCAGGAACCCGGCCACGACCCGGGCGAATTCCGGGGTCCGCAGGTAGCCGTAGGATTTGTGCCGGTTCTCGGCGCCGTCCGGCCTCCGGTAGGCGTTGATCACCGGTACGTCCCGCACCCGCACCCCGGCGGCGTTCGGCGCGTAGAGGGCCGCGAGGTCGTCGCCCACCGTGGCGATGTCCTGGCGATCCATCAGGTTGGTCCAGGCGGCGAGCGCCGCAGGCACCCGGAGGTCGCCGTGCTCGTCGGCGAGCTTCAGCTTCAATTCGGCGAGCCCGAGGGGCACGCCGAGGGTGACGAGGTCGCAGCGGGGCATCGGCGTCCCGTCCGCCTCGGCGGCGCGCAGCACGTCGTAGGCGATCAGGCCGCCCATCGAGTGCGCGGCGATCAGCACGCGGTCCGCCGCGGCCGCCGCCAGGGCATCGCGCAGGCGCGCCCGCGCCGCCGCCCGGAAGTCCGCGTCCTCGTAGTAGCCCCAGAGGTCGTCGAGGCGGTATTCCAGGATCAGGTCGTCCACCGGCGTCAGCCCGGCGGCCTCCTGCAGATGCGACAGGCCGCGGTAGATCCGGTCGGTGAGGGTCGGCTCGGCGCGCTCCGGCTCCCCCGCCGGGGAGGGGAACGGCCCGAGGCCGTGATCGGGGCGGTAGGGCTCGCGGTTGCGGTCGCCCGCGAGCGGCTGCGGGTAGCGCAGGTCCGCCCAGTAGACGAAGGTGAAGGGCAGGTCGGGCTCCGCGACCCGGAGCCCGAGATTGCGGTCGAGCCCCTCGCGGATCGCGGCGCGCCACCAGGCGGCCTTCTCGTCCCGGGGCGGCTTGTTGGCGAGCCCGTGGATGCCGATGATGTGCGCCCGACCCAGTGTCCGCTCCCAGACCGACGAGAGTGCCGGCCGGGCAAGATAGGGCCGCCCCGCGCGGACGGAACTGCGGCTTAGTTTCCGCGCGGCCCGCCGTCACGCCGCTGCCCTCCGCCGTCACCTGGCCGTCACCTCGCCGTCACGCCCGCCGATACCCCATTGCCACGCGGCCGCTCCGCCATAGCTGCGCTGCGGGAACCGGATCGGGCCCGGGGCCTTCTCCCACGACAGATGATCCTGCCGCGCTTGCGTCCCGGTCGCGCGGCCAATGACGAGGACGGTGGCCCGATGCGGCGCGCCCACAGCATGGATTTCGGGGCCGAGATGGTCGGGGGCGGCGTCCGCTTCGCCCTCTGGGCGCCCACCGCCCGGAGCGTCGACCTCGTCGTCGACGGCGTCGACCACCCGCTGCCCGAATCCGGCGGCGGCTGGCGCCGCACGGCCCTGCCCGGGGTGAAGCCCGGCGCCCGCTACGGCTTCCGCGTCGACGGCGACCTCGTCGTGCCCGATCCCGCCTCCCGCTTCCAGCCGGACGACGTCTCGGGCCTCAGCGAGGTGATCGACCCGCGGAGCTTCGAGTGGTCCGACGCGGGCTGGACCGGGCGGCCGTTCGAGGAGGCGGTGATCTACGAGTGCCATGTCGGCACCGCGACGCCGGAGGGCACCTATGCCGGCCTGCAGGCCCGGCTGGCCGACCTCAAGGCGCTCGGCGTCACCGCCCTCGAGCTGCTGCCGCTCGCCGACTTCAAGGGCTCGCGCAACTGGGGCTACGACGGCGTCCAGCCCTACGCGCCGGACGGCGCCTACGGCCGCCCGGACGACCTCAAGCGCCTGATCGACGCCGCCCACGGGCTCGGCCTGATGGTCTATCTCGACGCGGTCTACAACCACTTCGGGCCGGCCGGGAACTACCTCCACGCCTATGCCGGGACGTTCTTCACCGAGCGCCACCAGACCCCCTGGGGCGCGGGCATCAACTTCGACGGCAAGGAGAGCGGCGCCACGGTGCGGCAGTTCTTCATCCAGAACGCCCTGTACTGGCTGGAAGAGTACCATTTCGACGGCCTGCGCTTCGACGCCGTCCACGCCATCCTCGACGATTCGCCCCGCCACTTCCTGGCCGAACTCGGCGAGACGGTCCGCAAGACCTTCCCGGACCGGCAGATCCACCTGATGCTGGAGAACGAGGCCAACCAGGCCCGCTGGCTGGAGCGGGACGCCGCCGGGCGCCCGAAGATGCACGACGCCCAGTGGGCCGACGACCTGCACCATTGCTGGCACGTCCTGCTCACCGGCGAGGATGCCGGCTACTATAAGAGCTTTGCCGACAAACCGGTCGAACACCTCGCCCGCTGCCTCGCGGAGGGCTTTGCCTATCAGGGCGAGCCCTTTGCCACGCTCGACAACCACCCGCGCGGCGAGCCCTCCGGGCACCTGCCGCCCTCGGCCTTCGTGACCTTCCTGCAGAACCACGATCAGGTCGGCAACCGCGCCTTGGGCGAGCGCCTCAACCATCTGGCCGATCCGAAGAAGCTCGACCTCGCCCGGGCCGGCTTCCTGCTGGCGCCGCAGATCCCGATGCTCTGGATGGGAGAGGAATGGTCGGCCTCGGCGCCGTTCCTGTTCTTCGTCGACTTCGCGCCGGACGAGGAGCTGAACAAGGCGGTGCGCGATGGCCGCCGCCGGGAATTCAAGAGCTTCGCGGCGTTCGCGGACGACACCTCGAAGATCCCCGATCCCACGGAACGGGAGACCTTCGAGGCCTCGAAGCTCGACTGGTCCGAGCGGGAACGCTCGCCCCACCGCGAGGTTCTGGCCGACACGACCCGGCTCCTGGGGCTGCGCCGCGACGTGGTCGTGCCCCTGGCGAAGTCCGGCTACGACGGCGCCGCCGCCACCCTGCCGCGGGCCGATGTGGTCGACTGCACGTGGCGCTTCGGCACCGGCACCCTGCGCTTCGTCGCCAATGTCGGCGACGCCCCCTTCGCGCTGGATCCGGGCGGCGGCCGCGTGGTCTGGACCAACGCCCCGGACGGGGCCGGACGTGAGTTGCCGTCGTGGACCGGCGTCTTCCTGACGGAGCCTCGCGCGTGAGCCCCCTCGAAAAACTCGCCGACCTCGTCGGCGTCGCCGCCGGCTACACCGATGCCTTCGGCAAGCCCGTCGAGACGCCGCTGGAGGTGCGCCGCGGCCTGCTCGCGTCCCTGGGCTTCGCGGTCGAAGACGAGGCGGCGATCACCGGAAGCCTCGCCGAGGTCGAGCGCCTGCGCCGCGGCCTGATCCCGCCGCTCCTGCCCGTGGAGGCCCGCCGGGCGGCCCGCATCCCGGTACGCCCGCAGAACGGCGCGCCCCACACCCTGGTCTGGCGCCTCGTGGACGAGCGCGGCACGGCCCGGGAGGGCAGGGCCAACCCGCACGGGTCCGAGCCGGGCTTCGAGCTGCCGCCCCTGACCCCGGGCTACCATCGCCTGACCGTCCAGGCCGGGCAGACCCGCACCGAAGCCTGGGTGATCGCCGCGCCCCAGCGCTGCTGGCGCCCGCGCCCCTACACGGAGGAGGGGGCTTCGGACTGGGGCATGGCCGCCCAGCTCTACGGCCTGCGCTCGGGCAGCAATATCGGCATCGGCACCTACGCGGATGCCGGCGAGGCCGCCCGCGAGGCCGCCCTGCGCGGCGCGGCGTTCCTGGGGCTCAGCCCGGTCCACGCCCTGTTCGGCTCCGACCGGACCAAGATCTCGCCCTACTCGCCGTCCTCGCGGCTGTTCCTGGAGACCCTGTTCATCGCCCCGCGCAGCCTGCCGGGGCTCGCGGGCTCCCGGGCCGAGGCGCTGCTCGCCGAGCGCGCGGACGCGATCACGGCTCTGCGCGAGGCCGCCCTCGTCGATCACCAGGGCGTGCATGACGTACTCGACCCGGTGCTCCGGGCGCTCTGGGCGGAGTCGCCGGCCCGGGCCGGGACCGACGCGGGCTTCGAGCAGTTCCGCCAGGAGGGCGGGGAGGATCTCGAAGCGCACGCCCTGTTCGAGGCGCTGTCCGAGCATTTCCGGGGGCAGGGGGCGCACTGGCTGGGCGACTGGCCGGAGGCGTATCGCCGCGCCGGCACGGAGGCGGTCCGAGCCTTCGCGGCGGAGAACGCGGACCTCGTCGGCTACCACGCGTGGCTGCAGTACCTCGCCGACCGGCAGCTCGCCGAGGCCTCCGCGGCGGCGCTCGGGGCCGGCATGCGGGTCGGGCTCTACCGCGACCTCGCGGTCGGCGCCGACCGGGGCGGCTCCGAGATCTGGTCGCATCCCGAGCGCTTCGCCGACAAGGTGTCGATCGGCGCGCCGCCGGACCTGCTCGCACCGAAGGGCCAGAACTGGGGCCTGCCGGCCTTCGATCCGCTGGCGATGGAGCGCGACGGGCTCGCGGCCTTCCGGGCCCTGGTCCAGGCCAACATGCGCCACGCCGGCGCGATCCGGATCGACCACGCCTTCCAGCTCGCCCGCCTGTTCCTGATCCCGCTGGGGGCGGGGGCCCAGGCCGGAGCCTACGTGGCCATGCCGTTCGAGCCGATGCTGGCGGTGCTGCGGCTGGAGAGCCACCGCAACAAGTGCCTCGTCATCGCGGAGGATCTCGGCACGGCGCCGGAAGGCTTCTCCGACGCGCTGATGCGGGCCGGGGTGCTGAGCTACCGGATCCTCGCCTTCGAGCGCGAGGCCGACGGACGCTTCAAGCCGCCCTCGGCCTACCCGCGGGACGCGCTCACCGCCATCACCACCCACGACCTGCCGACCTTCGTCGGCTGGTGGCGCGGGGTCGACACCGACACCCGCCAGTCGCTCGGCCTCTACGATCAGGAGCGGGCCGAGGTCGAGCGGGGCGAGCGCGTCGTCGAGCGCCGCCGCCTCGCCGAGGCGCTGGCGGCCGAGCAGCTGCTGCCCTCCGCCGAGCCGCCGGATTCCGCGCCCTTCGAGGCCGCCGCCCGCTACCTCGCCCGCGCGCCCGCGATGCTCACCGCCGTCCAGTACGAGGACGTGGTCTCGGAACTCGCCCAGGCCAACGTGCCCGGCTCGACCGAGGGCTACCCGAACTGGCGGCGCAAGCTCGACCGGGATCTCGTGGACATCGCCGCCCCCGGCGGGCCGCTGGCGAAGCTCGCGGCGTCCCTCTCGGCCGAGGCGCGGGGCCCGCGCTCGGGCGCCGCGCGGCTCGCCGCGCCGCCGCCGCGCGCGACCTACCGGCTGCAGTTCCACAAGGACTTCACCTTCGCGGATGCGGGCCGGATCGTCCCCTACCTGCACCGGCTCGGGATCAGCCACGTCTACGCCTCGCCGCTCCAGAAGGCGCGGCCCGGCTCGACCCACGGCTACGACATCGTCGATCACGGCGCGATCAACCCGGAGCTCGGCGGCGAGGAGGGCTTCATCGCGCTCTCCGAGACGCTCCACGCCCACGGGATCAAGCTCCTGCTCGACATCGTCCCGAACCACATGGGCGTCGGCGGCTCCGACAATCCGTGGTGGCTCTCGGTGCTCGAATGGGGCTCCCTGTCGCCCTTCGCCGACGCCTTCGACATCGACTGGCAGCGGCTCGGGGCCGGGCGCAACCTCGTGATCCCATTCCTCGGCGACCGCTACGGTGAGGCCCTGGAGAAGGGCACGCTAGAATTGAAGTTCGACCCCGAGACCGGCGCCTTCAGCGTCTGGCACTACGAGCACCAGCTGCCGATCCGCCCCTTGAGCTACCCGACCATTCTCAACCGGGTGATCGCCGCGATCGGGGCGGTGGACGACGACACCACCGCGGAACTGCTCGCCATCTCCGAGCGGCTGCGGGCGATGTCGATCGATACCGACGAGACCCGCCGCAAAGGCTTCCCCGAGGAGGCCGAGGGGCTGAAGCGCCGGCTCGCCGAGATCTACGGCGTGTCGCCGCTGATCCAGGAGGCCACCGCCAGCACGCTGGCGCTGCTCAACGGCTTCAAAGGCCGCCCGGACAGTTTCGGGCCGCTGCACCGGCTGCTGGAGGCGCAGGCCTACCGGCTGGCCCACTGGCGGGTGGCGTCGAGCGACATCAACTACCGCCGCTTCTTCGACGTGAACTCGCTCGCCGGCCTGCGGGTCGAGCTGTCCGACATCTTCCACCGCTCGCACGAGACCGTGTTCCGGCACGTCCGCGAGGGCCGGATCGACGGGTTGCGCATCGACCACATCGACGGGCTCGCCGACCCGCTGGGCTACGCGCGGGCGCTCCAGGCGGCCGTGGGCCCGGGCTTCTACGTGGTGGTGGAAAAGATCCTGGAGCCGGGCGAGCGGCTGCGGCCCTGGCCGGTGGCCGGGACCACGGGCTACGACGTGCTCAACCAGCTCGACGGGATCCTGGTCGACAAGAGCCGGCGCGGGAAAATCGAGCGGCTCTACACCTGGGCCACGGGGTTCGACGAGCCCTACGGCTTCCAGCTCCGCGCCGCCAAGGCCGAGATCCTGGAAATCAGCTTCGCGAGCGAGCTGGAGGTGCTGACCACCGACCTCAAGGAGGTCGCCGACGCCGACCGGCGCACCCGCGACTTCACCGTCAACGCGCTGCGCCGGGCGCTGATCGAGATCATCGCGCGCTTCCCGACCTACCGGAGCTACCTGCCGTCGGATCTGGAGGAGGGCGAGGTCGAGCCCGAGGATGTCCGCCTGATCGAGGGCGCCGTCGCGAAGGCCAAGCGCTGGTCGAGCCTGCCCGACCGCTCGGTCCACGATTTCGCCGCCGACGTCCTGCTCGGGCGGGTCGAGACGGCGGGGCCCGGCCGGCCGGACCCGCGGGTGGTGCTGCGCTTCCGCCGCCGGTTCCAGCAGCTCACCGGCCCGGTCATGGCCAAGAGCCTGGAGGACACGCTGTTCTACCGCTACGCGTGCCTGCTCGGCCTCAACGAGGTCGGCGGCGATCCGGGCGAGTACGGGATCGACGCGGAGCACTTCCACGATCTGCAGATCGCCCGCGCCCGCGACTGGCCGAGCGCCATGATCACCACCGCGACCCACGACACCAAGCGCGGCGAGGATGCCCGCACGCGGCTGCTCGCCCTCTCGGAGATCCCCGAGGAATGGGCCAAGGCCTGGGACCTGTGGCAGCGGGTCGCCGGCCCGCACCTCGCCCGGATCGACGGCGAGCCGGCCCCGGACGCCAACGACCAGTGGATGTTCTTCCAGGCGATCCTGGGCGCCTGGCCGCTGGATCTGCTGGAGCGGGACGAGGCCGGGGCGATCGTGGATTTCCGCGACCGGCTGATCGCCTACGGCGAGAAGGCCATGCGGGAGGGCAAGCGCCGGTCGAGCTGGGTCAACGTCGACGAGGTCTACGAGGGCGCGGTCAAGCGGCTGTTCACGGCGCTGATCGCCCCGGGCTCGGATTTCCTGAGCGAACTCCGGCCCTTCGCCCGACGGCTCGCCCATCTCGGCATGCTGGCGAGCCTCGGCCGGACGGTCCTGAAATGCACCCTGCCGGGCCTGCCCGACACCTACCAGGGCACGGAGATCTGGGATTTCTCCTTCGTCGATCCCGACAACCGCCGCCCGGTGGATTACCCGGCCCTGGAGCGGATGCTGGAGGAGGGCGGGGCGCCCGCCGACCTGCTGGGCCACTGGCCGGACGGGCGGGTCAAGCAGGCGACGCTGACGCGGCTCCTCGCCGAGCGGGCCGAGCGCCCGGACTTCTACGCCAGCGCCGCCTACGAGCCCGTCGCGGCCACCGGCGCCCGGGCCGACCACGTCATCGCCTACCGGCGGACCGACCCCGTCCAAGAGGGCGGCGACCTGTTCGTGGCGGTGCCGCGGCTGGTGGCGGGCTTCGTCGGGGAAGCCGTCTGGTCGGGCGAGGCCTTTGCCGGCACCCGGGTCGATCTCGGGGCGGGGACGCGCTGGCGGGACCTCGCCTCGGGGCGGGTGGTGGAGGGGGAGGGGGCCGATCTCGGTGCTCTCCTGCGCGACCTCCCCTACGCGGTGCTGCGGCGGGAACCGTGACCGCGCCGTCATCGCGAGCGCAGCGAGGCGACCCAGGGCAGCGCGACCTGGATCAGCGTGGCGCCGCTCGCAGAGACGGCGGCGGTCCGGGCGCGTCTTCCGGTGGCACCTCCGCAGCCCTGTCACGCGACTCTGCTGAGACACGTCGGACCGGATCGCGCGGCACAGCCCGGCGGTTCGGGCGTTACGACACTGGGAACGGGAGCCGAGAGGCAGCATGAACGCACCGACCAAAGCCGCTGCGACGTCCGGGGCCGCGGCCGTCCTGCCGGCCGCGCTGGCCCCCCGGGCCGAGGGGCCGCGGATCTACAACCTGTTCCCGCTCCTGGTCGGGCGCGTCTCGGACTGGACGGCCGAGCTGCCGCGGATCGCCGCCCTCGGCTTCGACTGGGTCTACCTCAACCCGTTCCACCAGACCGGCGGCTCGCGGAGCCTCTACGCGGTCGCCGATCCCGAGCGCCTGGACGAGCGGTTCCGCGACCCCGACGGCACGCCCGACGACGAGCAGATCCGCCGCTTCTGCACCGCCGCCGCGGCTCTGGGCCTGTCGGTGATGACCGACCTCGTGATCAACCACACCGCCGACAACGCCCGGCTCGCCACCGAGCGGCCCGACCTGTTCATGAAGGAGCCCGACGGCTCGATCATGCACCCGGCCGCCGTCGACCCGGACGACCCGTCGATCCGCACCGTCTGGGGCGACCTGGCCGAGCTCGACTACCACACGCCCGCCGCCCGGGACGAGCTGACCCGGATCTGGGGTGCCTACGTGGCGCATCTGCAGGGGCTCGGCGTGACGGGCTTCCGGTGCGACGCCGCCTACAAAGTGCCGCCGGAGACCTGGCGCGTCCTGATCGGGGAGGCCAAGGGGCGCGATCCCGCCTGCCTGTTCGCCGCCGAGACCCTGGGCTGCACCTTCGAGGAGGCCCGGGCCACAGCCGGCGCCGGTTTCGACTACCTGTTCAACTCCTTCGCGTGGTGGGACCTGAGGAAGCCCTGGGCGCTCGAGCAGTACGAGCGCCTGCGAGTGCTGGCCCCCTCGATCGCCTTCCCCGAGAACCACGACATGACGCGGCTCGCCGCCGAGATCGGCGGCGGCCCGGAGGCGGTGGCGGCGCATCTGCGCACCCGCTACGCGCTCGCGGCCTTCTTCTCGGCCGGCGTGCTCATGCCGATCGGCTACGAGTGGGGCTACCGGCGGGCGCTGCACGTGGTCGAGACCACGCCGCGCGACCGCGAGAACGAGACCGGCATCGACATCTCCGGCTCCATTCGGGCCATCAACGCCCTGCGGGCGGAGCTGCCGGCCGCCAATGTCGAGGGCGCGCAGATCCGGATCTCGGCCCCCGACAGCGATCTGGTGGCGCTCGCCCGCTTCGACACCGGCCACCCCGCCTCGGCGCAGCACGGGCTGATCGTGCTCTACAACCCCACCGACAAGCCCGTGCCGGTGGAGGCCGGCGCGCTCGTCGCCCGCACCGGCGGGATGCTCGGCACCTTCGTCGACCGGACCCCGGAGGCCGAGCCGATCGCCTTCCACCCCGGCAGCGCCATCGACCTGATGCCGGGGGAGCTGCGCATCCTCGCCGCAAGCGCCCAGGCGGTCGCCCGGCAGCCGACGCGCGGCACCCCGGACGGGGAGGGCCGCGTGGTGATCGAGGCGGTGACCCCCGAACTCGACGGCGGCCGCTCGGCGGTGAAGCGGATCGTCGGCGAGTCCCTGCGGGTCGAGGCCGACATCTTCTCCGACGGCCACGAGATCATCGACGCCGCGATCCTGTCGCGGGTCGCCGGCACCGAGGCGTCTGGAGGCGAGACTTGGCGCGAGGACCCGATGGTCTTCGTCGACAACGACCGCTGGGCCGGGCACTTCCCCCTGGAGCGGAACGCCCGCTACGAGTTCACCCTGATCGCGTGGCGCGACGCCTTCTCATCGTGGGTGCGCGACACCCTGAAGAAGCGCGCCGCCGGCGTCGACGTGCGGCTCGAGACGATCGAGGGCGTGGCGCTCGTCGGGACTGCGGCCTCGCTCGCCCGGACCCGGGGCGGTCGCGACGCCGAGCGCCTTGCCGCGCTCGTGGCCGCGCTGGCCGCCGAGGAGACGGGCTCGGCCGCCCAGCTCGACCGGATCCTTCAGCCCGAGGCATCGAGCCTCGTGCGCCGCAACGCCGAGCGGGTGAACCTGACCCAATACCCCGTGACCCTGCCGGTGATCGCCGACCGCCTCGCGGCCCGGTTCTCCGCCTGGTACGAGATCTTCCCGCGCTCCCAGTCGATGGACGTGAACCGCCACGGCACCTTCGACGACGTGATCCGGCGCCTGCCCGAGATCCGCGAGCTCGGCTTCGACGTCCTCTACTTCACGCCGATCCACCCCGTGGGCCGCACGAACCGCAAGGGGAAGAACAACACCCTCAAGGCCGAGCCCGGCGATGTCGGCTCGGTCTACGCGGTCGGCGCGGAGGAGGGCGGCCACGAGGCCGTGCATCCCGACCTCGGCACGCTCGCGGATTTCGAGCGGCTGGTCGCGGCGAGCCACGCCTACGGGATGGAGATCGCCCTCGACTTCGCGATCCAGTGCTCGCCCGACCATCCCTGGATCAAGAACCACCCGGAATGGTTCGAGTGGCGCCCCGACGGCACGCTGAAATTCGCCGAGAATCCGCCGAAGAAGTACGAGGACATCTCGAACGTCCACTTCTACGGCGGCGCCCTGCCCTCGCTCTGGATCGAGCTGCGCGACATCCTGCTCGGCTGGTGCGCGCGCGGCGTGCGCATCTTCCGGGTCGACAACCCGCACACCAAGCCGATCCCGTTCTGGGAATGGGTGATCGGCGAGGTCAACGGCCGCTACCCGGACGCGATCTTCCTCGCCGAGGCCTTCACCCGGCCGAAGATGATGAAGAAGCTCGCCAAGGCCGGCTACCAGCAGAGCTACACCTACTTCACGTGGCGCAACACCAAGCAGGAGCTCACCGACTACGCCCTGGAGCTGGCCGGCGAGATGGGCGAGTACTACCGCCCCAACTTCTTCGCCAACACGCCCGACATCAATCCCTACTTCCTCCAGACCAGCGGGCGCGCGGGCTTCGTGATCCGCGGCACGCTCGCCGCGACCCTGTCGTCGGTCTACGGCATCTACAACGGCTTCGAGCTGTGCGAGGCCGCGCCGTACCCGGGCAAGGAGGAGTATCTCAACTCCGAGAAATACGAGCTCAAGGCCTGGGACTACGACCGGCCGGGCAACATCCGCGAGCACATCGTCAAGCTCAACAGGATCCGGCGCGAGAACCCCGCCCTCTGGGACTTCCGCAACGTGACCTTCACGGGTGCCTGGAACGACAACATCATCGCCTACGCCAAGGCGACGCCGGAGCGCGACAACTGCGTCTTCACCATGGTCAACCTCGACCCGAAGAATCGCCAGGAATGCACCTACGAGGTGCCGCTCTGGCTGTTCGGCCTGCCCGACGACGGCGCCGTCGAGGTCGAGGACCTGCTGCAGGGCTACACGTTCGAGTTGCGCGGCAAGACCCACCGCATCGCCCTCGATCCGGCCGAGCGATCCTGCGTGATCTGGCGCCTCCGGGCGCCGCGGCGGGTTGCGGGCTGAGGCCGCGCGTGGCACTCGGCCATGGCCCTTGAATGCGGCGGCGGGAATTCCCGTCGCCGACCCTCGCACCCGCGCGGCGGCCCGCCGCCCGCGCCCCGGCCGGGTCCCCCGCCGGTCCCGTCAGACTCGACCGATGAGGCAGCGACGCGATGATCGATCGCAGCGACCCGCAATGGTACCGTGACGCCATCATCTACCAGATCCACGTCAAGTCGTTCTTCGACTCGAACAACGACGGGATCGGGGATTTCGAGGGCCTGACCCAGCGCCTCGACTACGTGCGCGATCTCGGCGTGACGGCGATCTGGCTGATGCCGTTCTATCCCTCGCCGCTGCGCGACGACGGCTACGACATCGCCGATTACCGGGACATCAACCCGTCCTACGGGACCATGGAGGACTTCAAGGCCTTCGTGGAGGCGGCGCACGAGCGCGGTCTGCGGGTCATCACCGAGCTCGTCATCAACCACACCTCGGACCAGCACCCCTGGTTCCAGGCCGCCCGCGAGGCCCCTCCCGGCTCGCCCGAGCGCGACTTCTACGTCTGGTCGGACACCGACGAGCCGTACAAGGACACGCGGATCATCTTCCTCGACACCGAGGCGTCGAACTGGACCTGGGACCCGGTCGCCAAGCAGTATTTCTGGCACCGGTTCTACAGCCACCAGCCGGATCTCAACTTCGACAACCCGAAGGTGCTGGAAGCGGTCATCGACGTGATGCGCTACTGGCTCGACATGGGCGTCGACGGCCTGCGGCTCGACGCGATCCCCTACCTGATCGAGCGCGACGGCACGAACTGCGAGAACCTCGCCGAGACCCACGACGTCATCAAGGCGATCCGCGCCGCGCTGGACGCGAGCTACCCCGACCGGATGCTGCTCGCCGAGGCCAACCAGTGGCCCGAGGAGACCGCGCAGTATTTCGGCGACGGCGACGAGTGCCACATGGCGTTCCACTTCCCGCTGATGCCGCGGATGTACATGGCGATCGCCCGGGAGGACCGGCACCCGATCACCGACATCATGCGCCAGACCCCGGAGATCCCGGAGGGCTGCCAGTGGGCGATCTTCCTGCGCAACCACGACGAGCTGACGCTCGAGATGGTCACGGCCGAGGAGCGTGACTACCTCTGGTCGTTCTACGCCGCCGAGCGGCGCGCCCGGATCAACCTCGGCATCCGCCGCCGCCTCGCGCCGCTCCTCGAGAACGACCGGCGCAAGATCGAGTTGATGAAGTCCCTCGTCCTGTCGATGCCCGGCACGCCGGTGCTCTACTACGGCGACGAGGTCGGCATGGGCGACAACATCTACCTCGGCGACCGCGACGGCGTGCGCACGCCGATGCAGTGGTCGCCCGACCGGAACGGCGGCTTCTCCCGGGCGAATCCCCAGAAGCTGTTCCTGCCGGCGATCCAGGACCCGATCTACGGGTTCGACGCGATCAACGTCGAGGCGCAGACCCAGGCCCAGACGAGCCTGCTGAACTGGACGCGGCGCATGATCGCGATCCGCAACAACAGCGTCGCGCTGGGGCGCGGCACGATCCAGTTCCTGTACCCGTCGAACCGGAAGGTGCTCGCCTGGATCCGCGAGCACGAGGACGAGCGGATCCTGTGCGTGGCGAACCTGTCGCGCGCGCCGCAGGCGGTGCAGCTCGACCTGTCGGAGTTGCGCACCGCGGTGCCGATCGAGCTGACCGGCGGCACCGAGTTCCCGCCGATCGGCGACCTGCCCTACCTGCTGACCCTGCCGTCCTACGGCTTCTACTGGTTCTCCTTGAGCGCCGCCCGGTCGGGGGTGATCGGCCCGCAGCAGGAGCCGCCCGAGCTGTTCACCCTCGTGCTCACCGGCGGGATCGAGACCCTGATGAGCGGGCGCGAGCGCGTCGCCTTCGAGCGCACCGTGGTGCCGCCGTTCCTGACGAGCCGGCGCTGGTTCGGCGCCAAGGGCTCGCGGATCAAGGCCACGAAGGTCGTCGACTGCGCCGCCCTGAAGGACGTCGACGGCAGCGCGCGCTTCCTGCTGCCGCGGCTGCAGGTGCAGCTCGCCAGCGGCGAGACCCAGGAATACTTCGTGCCCGTGGGCGTCGAGGAGGGCCGCGAGGACGAGACCCTCATGCCCTTCGCGGTGGCGCGGGTGCGCCGGGGGCCGCGCACCGGCCTGCTCTACGGGGCGGCCGGCTCCAACGACTTCGCCGCCTGCCTGATCGACGACATGCGGCAGGCCCGCGAGATCCCCACGGAGACCGGGCGGCTCGTCTTCGCCGTCACCTCGGCCTTCGACCCGGACGTCACGGTCGACGTGGCCGACATCCGCCGGCTCTCGGGCGAGCAGAGCAACACCTCGATCGCCATCGGCTCGAAGATGATGCTCAAGCTGCTGCGCCGCCTGCAGCCGGGCCTGCATCCCGAGATCGAGGTCGGGCGCTTCCTCACCGAGAAGGCGGGTTTCTCGAATACACCCGCCCTGCTCGGCACCCTGGAGCATGTCGCCGAGGACGGCACCCGGACCGCCCTGGCGGTCCTGCAGAAGTTCGTGATGAACCAGGGCGACGCCTGGACCCTGATGCTGGAGGGCCTGCGCCGGGACTTCGAGACCGTGGTGCTCACGCCCGAGAGCGAGGCCGCGACCCCCGAGGAGGCGTTCCAGGCCCACCGGCCCTGGGCCGACCTGCTCGGCCGGCGCACCGCCGAGCTGCACGCGGCGCTCGCCATCGAGACCGACGACCCGGCCTTCGCGGCCGAGCCGTTCACCGGGGACGACCTCGCCGTGCTGGCGCGCGACGCCCGCCACCAGGCCGAGCGCGCCTTCCGGGCGCTCAAGGGCCTCGCCGACCGCGGCCTCGACGCCGGCAAGCCGGCCTGCGCGGAGCTCGGCCAGCGCCGGGGCGAGGTCGAGGCGCTGATCGCCGCGCTCACCGAAGCGCCGGTCCGGGGCGCCCACAAGACCCGCATCCACGGCGACTACCACCTGGGCCAGGTGCTGGTCGCCGAGAACGACCTGATCATCGTCGATTTCGAGGGCGAGCCCTCGCGGCCGGCCGACGAGCGCCGGGCCAAGTCGATGCCCCTGCGGGACGTCGCCGGGCTGATGCGCTCCTTCGCGTACGGCGCCGAGACGGTGATCCGGGAGATCACCGCGCGGTTCGCCGATTCCGAGGAGCGGGCGCGGGACGCGGCGACCGCGTGGCGCGGCATGATCGAGGCGGCGTTCCTCGCCGGCTACGAGACGGCGGTCGAGGGCTCCCGGGCGGCGGTGACCGATCCGGAGAGCCGGACCCGTCTGCTGCGCCTCTGCCTGCTGACCAAGGCGCTCTACGAGGTCGACTACGAGGCCAACAACCGGCCGGACTGGATCGAAATCCCCGCCCGTGGGGTTCTCACCATTCTGGACACGGACGGACACGAGCCCGGAGCATCTGAATGACGGCGATCGACGAGACCTTCGCACGACGGGCCGACCCGGGCGCGGGGACGGCGCGGACCGCGGATGTCCCGGGCTCCGGCGCCGCGCAGCCGCCGAGCGTCCACCCGGACGCGATCGCCGCGCTGATGGCCGCCAACCACGGCGACCCCTTCGCGGTGCTCGGGCCCCACCGGGTCGGGCCGAAGGCCTGGGAGGTGCGCGCCGTGCTGCCCGAGGCGCGGGCCGCCACCCTGGTGATGGACGGCCGCACCGCGCCCTTCGAGAAGCGCCATCCGGACGGGTTCTGGGTCGCCAAGGTCGAGGGCGAGCACCGGCCCCTCTACGAGATCGAGGTCGAGTCCTGGGACGGGACGAAGCGCCGCCGCTACGACCCCTACGGCTTCGGCTCCTCGATCGAGCAGTACGACGTGGCGGCGCTCCGCGAGGTCGGCACCAACCTCGTCTACCGGATGCTCGGCGCGCAGTCGGGGCAGCTCGACGGCATCGACGGCTTCCGCTTCGCCGTCTGGGCGCCCAACGCCCGCAAGGTCAGCGTCGTCGGCGACTTCAACGACTGGGACGGGCGGCGCCACCCGATGCGCCTCTGGCAGGACGGCGGCATCTGGGAGCTGTTCGTGCCGGGCCTCAAGGCCGGCGTGCGCTACAAGTTCGAGATCCGCGGCCCCGACGGGTCCCTGGTGCCGCTCAAGGCCGACCCGGTCGCCTTCGCGGCCCAGCACCCGCCGGAGACCGCCTCGGTCACCCACGGGACGGGCGACTTCGACTGGCGCGATTCCGGCTGGATGAGCACCCGCGGCGCCAAGGACCCGCGCCACGCGGCGATCTCGATCTACGAGGTCCATCTCGGGTCCTGGGCGCGGGTGCCCGAGGAGGGCAACCGCTACCTCACCTACAAGGAACTCGGCGACCGGCTGATCCCCTACGTCAAGGATCTGGGCTTCACCCATATCGAGATGCTGCCGATCACCGAGTTCCCGTTCGACGGGTCCTGGGGCTACCAGCCGGTCTCGCTCTTCGCGCCGACGAGCCGCTTCGGAAGCCCTGAGGACTTCGCGGCCTTCGTGGACGCCGCCCACGAGGCCGGCATCGGCGTGCTGCTCGACTGGGTGCCGGGCCACTTCCCGCTCGACGCCCACGGGCTCGGCCTGTTCGACGGCACCCACCTCTACGAGCACGCCGACCCGCGCCAGGGCTTCCACCAGGACTGGGGCACCTACATCTACAATTTCGGGCGGACCGAGGTCGCGACGTTCCTCGCCGCCAACGCCCGGTTCTGGCTGGAGCACTACCACCTCGACGGCCTGCGCGTGGACGCCGTGGCGTCGATGCTCTACCTCGACTACTCGCGCCGCCAGGGCGAGTGGATCCCGAACCGCTACGGCGGCAACGAGAACCTCGACGCCATCGACTTCCTGCGCAAGACCAACGAGGCGACCTACAGCCACGCCCCGGGGACGATCACGGTGGCGGAGGAATCGACCTCCTGGCCGGGCGTCTCGCACCCGACCTACACGGGCGGCCTTGGCTTCGGCTTCAAGTGGAACATGGGCTGGATGCACGACACCCTGCATTTCATGCAGGAGGATCCGATCCATCGCCGCTACCACCACCACAACCTGACATTCGGGCTGCTCTACGCCTTCTCGGAGAATTTCATCCTGCCGCTCTCCCACGACGAGGTCGTGCACGGGAAGGGCTCGCTGCTCGGCAAGATGCCGGGCGACCGCTGGCAGAAATTCGCGAATCTCCGGGCCTATTACGGCTTCATGTGGGGGCATCCCGGCAAGAAGCTGCTGTTCATGGGCGGCGAGTTCGGCCAGGAGCGGGAATGGAACCACGACAGCAGCCTGGACTGGCACCTGCTGGACGATCCCCTGCACGAGGGCGTCCAGAGCGTGATCCGCGATCTCAACCGGCTCTACGTGTCGACCCCGGCCCTCTACAGCCGCGACGTGGAGCATACCGGCTTCCAGTGGCTGGTGGCGGATGACCAGGACAACAGCGTCATCGCCTGGGCCCGCAAGGGCGCGAAGCCCGGCGAGGTCGCCATCGTGGTGTCGAACTTCACCCCGGTGCCGCGCGAGGGCTACCGGATCGGCGTGCCACAGGCGGGGTTCTACCGGGAGGCGTTCAACTCGGATGCCGGGGTCTACGGTGGGTCCAACCTGGGCAACCAGGGCGGCCGCCACACCGACGATCAGGCGAGCCACGGCCAGGGGCAGAGCCTGTCGCTCACCCTCCCGCCGCTCGCCACGATGATCTTCCTGCTGGAGGGGTGAGGAGACTTTCGCCTTCGCCCAGGCGTCACCGCGTCGTCCCGGGGCCGCGCAGCGGAGCCCGGGATCCAGGCCCGCCGGCGGTCAAGGTCCGCACCGACGGCGGTTCGGGTCGCCCCCTCCGGCATATCCGTCCGGGTCCGGCTGCGACGCCCCCGGACGACGGGCGCGGTGAAGCGGCGCGAGGGGAAGCGCCCGCGCCGTTGGCAGAGATGATCTGACCCGACCGGACCTCCCCGCCCCGCAGGGGGCCCGCGAGAAATCCCTACGCCGCCCGCCAGCGCAGCCCGACGCTGTTGCCGATGGCCCGGCCGTAGAGCCCGGCATAGTCCTCGGCGGCCCGGTCCCAGCCGAAATGGGCCGCCATGGCCCGCCGCCGCATGGCGTTGAGGCGCTTCTTCTGTCCGAAAGCCTCCAGCGCCCGCCGCACCGCCGCCCCGAAGGACGCGGCCGAGGCCTCCCCGAAGGTGAAGCCCGTCACGCCGTCCTCGACCGTGTCGGCGAGGCCCCCGGTCCGGCGCACGATCGGCAGGGAGCCGAAGCGCTGCGCGTACATCTGGGCGAGGCCGCAGGGCTCGAAGCGCGAGGGCATCAGCAGGAAGTCGCTGCCGGCGAACATCCGCCGGGCCTGCGCCTCCTCGAAGCCGACATGCACGCCGACCGCGTCGGGATGGCGCTGGGCGAGGCCGCGGAGCGCCTGCTCGAACCGGCCCTCGCCCTGGCCGATCACCACGAGCTGGCCGCCCCCGGCCACGATGGTCTCGGCCGCCTGCAGGCTCAGGTCGATGCCCTTCTGGTGCACGAGGCGCGACACGATGGCGAAGAGCGGCCCGCGGGAGACCGCGAGGCCGAATTGCTGGCGCACCGCCTCGGTGTTGGCGCGCTTGCCCTTCCAGTCGTCGATCTCGAAGCGCGTGGCGAGGTGCGGGTCGGTGGTCGGATCCCAGCTCTCGTCGATGCCGTTCAGGATGCCGGCGAGCCGGCCCTGGCCGGCACGGGTGCGCAGCAGCCCGTCGAGGCCGCAGCCAAGCTCGGGCGTCTGGATCTCCCGCGCGTAGGTCTCGCTCACCGTGGTGACCTGCGAGGCGTAGAAGATGCCGGCCTTGAGGAAGGAGAGCTGTCCGTAGAACTCGGCGCCGTCGACCTGGAAGGCCGAGTCCGGCACGCCGAGCCGGGGCAGGGCGTCCCGGGGGAACAGGCCCTGGTAGGCGAGGTTGTGGATGGTCAGCACGCTCGGGACCCGCCGGCCGCGCCACGCGAGATAGGCCGGCGCCAGGGCCGCCTGCCAGTCGTTGAGGTGCAGGATGTCGGCCGCCCAGTCGGGATCGGCGCCGGTGGCGAGGTCCGCCGCCGCGAGGCTGAGGCGGGCGAAGCGCAGGTCGTTGTCGCCGAAATCGCCGTGCTGGTCGCCGTAGGGCGTGCCGTCGCGCTCGTAGAGGTCGGGGCTGAGCAGGACGTAGATCCGCAGGCCGTCGGCCGCCTCGACCAGGCCGAGGTCGCAGGCGGGAATGCCCGCGAAGCCCTCGAGGCGGGCGACGACCGGGATCTCCGGGAAGGCGGCCCGGACCTGCCGGTAGCCCGGGATCAGGACGCGGATGTCGTAGTGCGGGACCAGGGCCCGGGGCAGGGCGGCCGAGACCTCGCCGAGGCCGCCGGTCTTCACGAAATCCGCCATCTCGGGCGTCGCGTAGAGGATGCGGCGGCGCAGCGAGGCCGGCCGGGCCGGAACCGGTACGGGACCGACGCCGTTCCCCTCGCCGGACGACCACTCGGCGAAGGGACCACCACGGCGCGCATCGAGCATCAGCATTGATCCTGGCCGGGCGGAATGCCCCGGTCTGGCAGTCGACCGGGCAGGCACGGCTGTCACGATCTCAACCACGGCCAATGCTCCTTCGCCGCGACGGTTCCGTTGCGACGCACAAAATAGGCCACCGTGGTGATTAAGCGTCACTTACCTATGTGGCATCGCAGCGAGAAATCGCGCCGCCACGGCGGATTTCGGCCGCTGGATACAGATCTTCGGCCCGGAACGACGGCGCCCGGCGTAACCGGACGGGTCCCGCTCGTCCGTCTTCGCCCGATCGGCGGTGCCCGCCGAGCCCCTGATTCGGTCCCCGGCCTGACGGATGCCGGAGCCGGGGCGGCCTCGCGTCACCCGGCGCGGCGCAGAATCACCCCCTCGGCGGGCTCCAGCGCGAGGGTGAGGCCGGCCGGCTCGCCCGCGCGCCCCGGACGGGTCGAGAGCAGCACGGTCCAGGCCCCCTCGGGGAGCGGCAGGTCCTGCGACGCCGCGCCGAAATTCAGGAGCACGCGCAGGACGTCCCCGTCGGCGAAGCGCTCGTAGGCGAACACCTCGGCGATCCCGAGCGGCACCTCGCGGTAGCCGCCCACGGCGAGCGCCGCGTGGTCGCGGCGCAGGGCGAGCAGCCGCCGGTGCAGGGTCAGCATCGAGCCCGGATCCGAGCGCTGGCTCTCGACGTTGCAGGCTGCCCAATCCGCCGCCAGCGGCAGCCAAGGCTCGACCGTGGAGAAGCCGGCCTGGGGCGTGTCGTCCCACTGCATCGGCGTGCGCTCCGGGTCGCGGCCGTGCCCGGGCTCGTTGTGCTCCCAGGGATCCCGGGCGCGGTCCGGGGAAATCGGCACGTGGCCGAGGCCGATCTCGTCGCCGTAGTAGAGGGTCGGCGTGCCCCGCAGGGTCAGCAGCAGCATCGCGGCGATGCGGGCCTGCGCCGGCCCGACCCGCGCGGCGATGCGCGGCTGGTCGTGGTTGCCCAGCACCCAGTTCGGCCAGCCGCCCTCGGGCAGGGCCGCCTCGTACTGCGCCACGAGGTCGGCCACCGCGTCGGCCCGCCACGGGGTCTGGATCAGCTGGAAATTGAACGGCAGGTCGGCCCCGGTCAGGTCCGGGCCGTAATAGGCGACCAGCCGCTCCACCGGCAGGTAGATCTCGCCGATCAGCACGCGCTCGCCGTACTGGCGCAGCACCGCCCGCATCCCGGCGATCACGTCGAAGATCTCGGGCCGGTCGGCGGAGTAGACCTGGGTGAAGCGGTTGATCTCGGGCGAGCCCGGCGCGTAGTCGGGATTGGCCGGGTTGTCGCGGAATCCCGCATCCTTCATCAGGTGCCAGATCACGTCGACCCGGAACCCGTCGACCCCGCGCTCCAGCCAGAAGCGGAGCACGTCGTGCATGGCCGCCCGCACCGCGGGGTTGCGCCAGTTCAGGTCCGGCTGCTCCGCCAGGAAGGCGTGGTAGTAGTACTGGCCGGTGGTCTCATCCAGCGTCCAGGCCGGGCCGCCGAAATTCGACAGCCAGTTGTTGGGCGGGCCGCCGCCAGGCGCCGGGTCGCGCCAGATGTACCAGTCCCGCTTCGGGCTCGCGCGCGACGACCGGCTCTCGGAGAACCAGGGATGCGCGATCGAGGAGTGGTTCGGCACGAAGTCGAGGATCACCTTAAGCCGCCGCCGATGGGCCTCGGCCACGAGGGCGTCGAAATCGGCCAGCGTGCCGAACAGCGGGTCGATCCCGCAGTAATCGGCCACGTCGTAGCCGAAATCGGCCATGGGCGAGGGGTAGACCGGCGAGATCCACACGGCGTCGACCCCTAGCCATGCGAGGTAGTCCAGCCGCGCCGTGATGCCCGGCAGGTCGCCGACCCCGTCACCGTTCGTGTCCTGAAAGGAGCGTGGGTAGACTTGGTAGACGGTCCCGCGCTTCCACCAGACGGTGTCGGTCATGCTGCGCCCCTCGCATCGGCGGCCCACGCTTAACCGCTGACCCGCGCGCTGGCGACCGGTGACGGATGCGCCGAGAGCGCGCGCCGCGCGCGAAACGCCCCGACGCGGCGTCGCCCAGGGAATGGCTGCGGCCCCCAAAACCTGTGCGCATGCCCCTTGTGCAGGGCGACGCCGCACGGCTGTGCCTGGAATGTCACGCCGCCCTGCCATATCTCCTCCGGCGTGCCCGTGCGCTCCGCCGGAGCGGCGCTGCCACGACTTCGCCGGAAGCCGACCGCATCGTCGGACGCTTCGGGGCACGGATCGCCCGTCCGTTCATGCGGCGGCAATCCATCAAAAGAGATAATCCGCCCACGATACCCCCGGCGCTAGAATCCGGGGCGACGACTTTGGGGGACCCGCACGTGTTGAACGATGTTCTGACCCGGCCTGTGCCACAAGATGTCTCGCGCGACGAGCGCGCAACCGAGGCGCCCGCCCCGGCCGCCTGGACCGCCCCGGTGCTGTCCGGCAGCGGCGACGCGGTGGTGGACCTGCGCGAGGCGATCCGCGCCAAGCTCACCTTCACGCTCGGCCGCACGCCCGAGACCGCCCGCCCGCGCGACTGGTTCGCCGCGACGGCGCTGGCCCTGCGCGAGCGGATCGTGGCCGCCGCGCTGACCTCCGAGCGGAGCGTGCCGAACAAGCGCGTCTACTACCTGTCGCTGGAATTCCTGATCGGCCGGCTGATGTCGGACGCGCTGAACAATCTCGGCCTCACCGAGACGACCCGCGGCGCGCTCCGGGAGCTCGGGATCGATCTGGACGCCGTGCAGGAGGCCGAGCCCGACGCGGCCCTGGGCAATGGCGGCCTCGGGCGGCTCGCCGCCTGCTTCATGGAGAGCATGGCCAGCATCGGCATCCCGGCCATGGGCTACGGCATCCGCTACGACCACGGCCTGTTCCGCCAGTCCTTCGAGGACGGCTGGCAGCGCGAGGCGCCGGAGACCTGGCTGGCCGAGGGCAACCCCTGGGAGTTCGCCCGGCCCGAGGCGACCTACGCGATCGGGTTCGGCGGCACCGTCACGCTGTCCTCGCCGGAGGAGGGGGTGATCCGGCGCCACTGGCAGCCGGCCGAGACCGTGCGGGCGGTGGCCCACGACGTGCCGGTGGTCGGCTGGCGCGGCCGCCACGTCAACGGCCTGCGCCTCTGGAAGGCCGAGGCCGGCGAGCCCGTCGACCTCGCCCGCTTCAACGGCGGCGACCATGTCGGCGCGGTCGCGGCGCGGATGCGCGCCGAGGCGATCTCGCGGGTGCTCTACCCGAGCGATTCCTCGGCCGAGGGCCAGGAGCTGCGCCTGCGCCAGGAATACTTCTTCACCGCGGCCTCGATCCAGGATCTCGTGGCCCGCCACGTGGCCGAGCGCGGCGACGTCCGGTCCCTGCCGGACCACGCGGCGATCCAGCTCAACGACACGCACCCGGCCATCGCGGTGCCGGAACTGATGCGCGTCCTGCTCGACGTCTACGGCCTCTCCTGGGAGGATGCGTGGCACGTCACCACGCACACGCTGCACTACACGAACCACACCCTCCTGCCCGAGGCCCTGGAGACCTGGCCGGTGGAGCTGATGGAGCGGCTGCTGCCGCGCCACATGCAGATCATCTACCTGATCAACTGGATGCACCTGGAGGAGCAGGCCAAGCACGGCCGGCAGGAATCGGCGGATGCCGCGGCCTACCTCGCGTCGATCTCGCTGATCGACGAGTCGCACGGGCGGCGGGTCCGGATGGGGCACCTCGCCTTCCACGGCGCGCGCCGGGTCAACGGCGTCTCGGCCCTGCACACGGACCTGATGCGCTCGACGGTCTTCTCCGACCTGCACGCGCTGGATCCGGACAAGATCGTCAACAAGACCAACGGCATCACCTTCCGCCGCTGGTTCCACAACGCCAATCCCGGCCTCACCCGGCTCGCCGTGGAGACGGTGGGCGCCGGCGTGCTGGACAATCCCGAGCTGCTCCGGGGCCTCGAGGCCCACGCCGAGGATCCGGCCTTCGTGGCGCGCTACGCGGCCGTGCGCCGGGAGCGCAAGGAGGCCCTGGCGGCGATCATCGCCGAGCGCACCGGCATCGACGTCGATCCGGCCGCTTTGTTCGACATCCAGGTCAAGCGCATCCACGAGTACAAGCGCCAACTCCTCAACGTGGTCGAGACCGTGGCGCTCTACCAGGCGATCAAGGCCGAGCCGCACCGGGACTGGACGCCCCGGGTGAAGATCTTCGCCGGCAAGGCGGCGCCGAGCTACGTCCAGGCCAAGCTGATCATCAAGCTCGCCTGCGACGTCGCCAAGGCGGTGAACGACGATCCCGAGGTCGCGGACCGGCTGAAGGTGGTGTTCCTGCCGAACTACTCGGTGAGCCTCGCCGAATCGATCATCCCGGCCGCCGACCTGTCGGAGCAGATCTCCACCGCCGGCATGGAGGCCTCGGGCACCGGCAACATGAAGTTCGCCCTCAACGGCGCGCTCACGGTGGGGACCCTCGACGGCGCCAACATCGAGATCCGCGACCATGTCGGGGCGGACAACATCTTCATCTTCGGCCTGGAGGCCGACGGCGTCCGCGCCCGGCAGGCCGAGCCGGACTACGCGGCCCGGGCGATCCAGGCCTCGCCGCGGCTGGCCGCCGCCCTCGACATGATCGCCTCGGGACGGTTCTCGCCGGAGGAGCCGGGCCGGTTCCGGCCGCTCACCGACGACCTGCGCCGGCGCGACCAGTACCTGCTCACCGCCGATTTCGACGATTACTGGCGGGTGCAGCGGTCGATCGACGCCGCGTGGCGCGATCCCCGCGGCTGGTGGGCGAAGGCGATTCGCAACACCGCCCGCATGGCGTGGTTCTCCTCCGATCGCGCCATGCGCGAGTACGCCGAGGAGATCTGGCGGGTCCGCCTGGGCTGAGTCGCCACCGGCCCGCTCCCGCGCGGGAGCGGGCCGCGCCGCCCTCAGGCCGCGCGCACGTTGGCCAGGAACCGCCCGACCTCCGCCGCGAGCCCCTCGGACTGACGGGACAGGGCGGTGGCGGCCGTGAGCACGTGGTCGGCCGCGACCCCCGTCCGCTCGGAGGCCTCGGCCACCCCGGCGATGGTACCGGTGACCTCCGCGGCGCCCCGCGTCGCCTCGGCGACGGTGCGCACGATCTCCCGGGTCGCGGCGCCCTGCTCCTATACGGCCGCGGCGATCGCGATCGCCACCCCGTTGATCTCGCGGATCCGGTCGATGATCGCGCCGATGGCGCCGACCGCGGATCCGGTCACGCCCTGGATCCGGCCGATCTGCGCGGCGATCCCGTCGGTCGCCCGCGCGGTCTTCTCGGCCAGGGCCTTCACCTCGCCCGCCACGACCGCGAAGCCGCGGCCGGCTTCGCCGGCCCGCGCCGCCTCGATGGTGGCGTTGAGGGCCAGCAGGTTGGTCTGCTCGGCGATGGACGCGATCAGCCGCACCACCTCGCCGATCTCGGAGGCCGCCTGCCGCAGCTCGGCCACGAGCCCGGCGGTCTGGTCGGCCTCGCCGACCGCCTGCTGGGCGAGCGCGGACGAGCCGCCCGCCTGACGGCCGATCGCCTGGATGGCGCTGCCGAGCCGCTCGGTCGCGGCCGCCACCGTGCCGATGTTGACCGCCGCCGCCTCGGCCGCCAGCGCCACCGCGCCGGACTGGCTGGCCGTCTCCTGGGCGGTCGCGGTCATCTGGTGGGCGGTGCCCTCGAGTTCGCCCGCGGCGGTCGAGACCCGGTCCACGATCCTGGCCACAGCCGCCTCGAAGGTCCGGGCGAGGCCCATCGTGGCGTCCTTGCGGGCCGCGGCCGCGGCGGCGTCTGCGCGCCGCCGGCCCTCGGCTTCCGCCTCGGCGTTGCGGATGATCAAGCTCCGGATCGCCTCGACCGCCCGGCCGACCGCTCCGATCTCGTCGCCGCGCCGCGCCTCCGCGATCGTGGCCGCGCCGTCGCCCTGCGCCACGCGCCGCAGCGCGGCGACGAGGCGGTGGAGCGGCCGCGTGACACCGACCACGACGATGGCCGCGGAGAGTCCCAGGGCGACGAGCAGGCCCGCCACCGTGGCGCCGATCAGGACCGACCGGGCCTGCTCGGCCCCCTGCTGCGTGGCGATCTTCGCCTCGCCGAGGCGGGCCGCCGCCGCCGCCTCGTACGCCTGGGCCGCCCGGTCGAACTGTGCCCGGACCTCGCGGCTGGCAACCACGCCGACCTGGATCGCCGCCGGCCGGTCATTCCGGAGCGCGAGGTAGTTGGAGCGGTCGAGCAGGTCGAAATAGTCCCGGGCGACCGTGCCGATCTGGCGCTGCAGAGCCGCGATCTCCGCGCGCCGCGAGCCCTGTTCCAGCGTCTCGATGCCGTCGGCCACGGCCTTGACGGAGGCGTCGTAGCGCTTGCGGAAGAGGGGGATGTCGCCTTTCGGCTCGCCGATGATGAGATTGCGGTTCATGAGCGCCGCATCGACGAATTTTTCGCGGACACGCGAGAAGATCTCGAGCCTCGCGAAATAGTAATCCACCAAAAATCTATCTCTCTCCTCGATCGCTCTGAGTTCTCTGAGCGAGTACGCGGCAGAGGCGGCGCACACGATCACCATGAACAAGAGCGGCGCGGACATTTTTACATGCAGGTTCGCATCGCGCAGGATCCGCATTCCGTTCGATCTCCGCCGGCGTCACCGGCACAGCTTATCACACGCCACGAACAGGAAGCCACGATCGATCAGATCACTCTTCGCGCGCACGAGTACACGAACCGATACAGAGACTGAATTGATAATTACAGAGATCGATAAATCGAATGCCATAATGGTGCGTTATTCAAACGCTCGTGCCCGCATGACTATGCCCGAACAGGGCCGGGGTCAGGCGCCTCGGACGAGCCCGAGCCGCAACCCGACGCGGCGCAGGCCGCGCCGCAGCCGGTGAAGCTGGCGGGCGGCGCGCGGGGCGAGGCCGAGTCTGCGCCGGCAGACGACGTGCGACACGCGCCCGATCCGCGGGCCCGGATCCGGCACGCCCTTGCGCAGGGCGATGTCCGGGCGTTCCGCCGACTGCGCGATCGTCAGCGCGCGCGCCGCCGGGAGGGTCACGCTGCGGAACATCGCGCGCGTGTAGTAGGAGAACTCGTCGTAGGCGACGAGGGTCCGCGCGCGCCCGGTCGCCGGATCCTCGACCGTCAGCGTGCCCGCCCGCGGCCCGTAGGTCACGAGGAGACCGATCACGTCGCGGGGGCGCCCCAGGGGAACGGCGACGCGCGTGCCCTCCGGGATCTCCAGGAAGTCCAGCGGGATGCCGTTGCGGCGCAGGGCGAACCCGCAGGTCAGGCCGGGGAGGGCGCGCAGCGGCAAGACCTCGAACCGGCCCGGCAGGGTCCGGAACCGGTCGATATAGGCCCGCCCCGGCGGCGGCGCGCGCAGGAAGCTGTAGACCAGGGTGCCGTAGAGGTCGGCGCCCGCCGGCGTGACGTGGGTCGCGTCCTTCAGCAGGTAGGTGATGTCGCCCGCGCCCGCGGCCGCCACCGGAGCGGCGATGTCGAGATAGGGGATCCCGTAGAGGGCGCGGTACTCCGCCAGCAGGCCGGCAACGGGCTCGGCCGCGTAGTCGACGCCGCCCTGGTGGAGGTTGAGGAAGGCGACGGGCAGGTCCCGCCGGGCGGTCGCCGCGAGGATGTCGTCGAGATAGGCCCGCATCGTCGCGCCGTCGAAGTAGCGGACGTTGCCGGTGAACAGCTCGAGGAGGACGCGGTCGCAGGGGATCGCGTCCAGGATCTCGTCGATCAGGGCGGCGATGGAGGGCAGGGAATGGCCGCCCCAGCCGCTGCGGAGGAACGTGACCGGGCGCCCCTCGGCCTCGGCCAGGGCGTTGGCCCGCTCGACGTAGCCCGGCAGCTCCGTGACGCTGTAGCCGAGGCAGAGGACGCGGACCATCGGGGCTCGGATCGGGCTCAGGATCGGCCCCGTGCGGCCGGCTCGGCGCCGGTAGCAGCCGGGCGCCGCCGCGTCGAGGCGACGCCGGTCAGTCGATCACGATCGGGTAGCAGCGGGCGCCCACCGCGGCGGCGAGCACCTGCACGGCGCCGACCGTCGAGTGGTCGCCCGCCACGTGGACCACGTCGGTGGCGCGCAGGCTCGGCAGGTGGGCGCTGAGCGGGCCCGAGCGCACGTCCGGCGGCCGCTGGCGGCCGCGATCGGCGCAGAGCACGATCCGGCCGACGCCGGTGCGGCGCAGCCAGTCCAGGCTCTCGCGCATGTAGAGGTCCAGGGCGTCGCGGGCGCCGACGGCCAGGGCCATCTCGCGGGCGGGCTCGACGTAGCGGGCCGCCCGGGCGATCGCCCAGATCGCGCCGAAGCCGGCGCCGGCCGCCACCAGCACGAGCCGGCCGCCCCCGGGGCGGTACTGTCCCCGGCCGACGGGGCCCTTGAGGCGCACCGGCTGGTCGAGGCGGAGCCCGTCGAGCGGATCGCCCTCGGGGTCGCGGGCGACGTGGAACACCACGTCGTTGATCTCGGTCGTGCCGTCGACCCGCAGGGTCGGGGACAGCGTCCGCGTCGGCAGCCCCGCGAAGGTCACCAGCGCCTGGTGGCCGGGCTCGCCGGTCGGGCGCCGGGTCAGGGTCGCGACGATCTCGAGGATGCCGGGACTGAGCCGGCGGATCTCCGTGACCGTGCCCTTGCGGACGGCGACCGGCGGCGGCGGCGCCTCCTCCTGGCCCTGGATCGGGGCGCCGGGGAGGGCCGGGCGCAGGGCCTCGGCCCGGGCCCGGCGGGCCGGATGGCGGCGGCCGGACGGCGCCGCGCTGCCCTGAGCGATCCCCTGGCCGGCGAGCAGGTTGCCGGACTGCGCCTGCAGCGGCGCGATCATGCCCTCGGCCAGCGCCGCCTCCAGCGGCGTGTCGCCGGTCGAGACGCGGACCGACCGACCGTTGACGACGAGCGAGCAGCGCGCCCCCATGGCTCTCCCCCGCATGTCCTGGTGACGGATCAGCGGGCGCGGATCAGGAGCGAGTCGACCAGGGCCGCCCAGCGCTCGCGGGTCGCGCGGACATCGTCGGTCGGGGCCGAGTCGGTGAGGAGCTGGCGCTGCGCCCGCAGCGACTCGACCTCCTGCCGCTGGGCCCGGAGCACCGCCTTCATCACCTGCAGCTCGGTCTCGAGGCGGGCGATCGCGTCGGCCTCGTCCCGCGCCTCCGCGTCGTCCGCGGCCTCGTCGGCGTAGGCGTAGGCGTCGGCGAACGCGTCGACGCGGCGCGGGTCGCGGAGGGGCATCCTAGTCCGGACCTGCTGCTCCAGCCGGACCGGCCGGGCCATCAGGCGACGCACGAGGTCCGAGCCGCCCGCCTGCTGGTAACGCCGTGCCGCCTCGGCCATCCGACCCATCCCCATCGCGGGCGCTGGAGGGCCCGCCTATCAACAGGAGCTTGATCGGACATGGTTAAGGCAGACTTAAACCGATCCGCGACTTTCGCCGGATCGGGTCCCGGGAGCCGCCCTCAGGCCGCTTCCGGGGCGGCCCCGACGATCTGGCGGGCCTGCAGCATGGTCATCGGCTCGCCGAAGGCCGGGCCGAGGGCGTACTCGCAGCCGAGACCGGCGAGCGCCTGGGCGTCGGCCTCGGACTCGCAGCCCTCCGCCACGATGGCGAGGTTCAGCTCGCTCGCCATGCGCACGATGGAGCGCAGGATCGCGGTCTGCCCGGTGCCGATCTGGCGCACGAAGGTCGCGTCGACCTTGATCGTGTCGAACGGGAAGCGCTGGAGATAGGAGAGGGCCGAGTAGCCGGTGCCGAAATCCGACAGGCACAGGCCCGCCCCGAGATCGTGGATCCGCGCCAGCATCTGGGCGGCGTATTCCGGGTTCTCCATCACGAGGCTCTCGCTGAATTCCAGCTTGAGCGAGCCCGGCAGGGCCCCGGAGCGGGCCAGCACGGTCTTCACGTCGTGCAGGAGGTCGTGGCGCAGGAGCTGGCGCGAGGACAGGTTGCAGGCCGCGAAGATCGGCGGCTCGACCTCCAGGGAGCGCTGCCACGCCGCGAGTTCGAGAGCCGTGCGCTCCAGGGCGAAGATGCCGAGATTGACCACGAAGCCGCTCTCCTCGGCGAGCGGCAGGAAGGTCGAGGCGGGGATGCGCCCGAGCTTCGGGTGGTCCCAGCGCAGCACGGTCTCGAACCCCGCCACGGTGCGGTCCTCGAGCCGCACCACCGGCAGGAACAGCACCCGCAGCTCGTTGCGCTCGATCGCCTTGCGCAGGTCGCTCTCCAGCATCAGCCGGTCCGAGCGGTCGGTGCGCATGTGGGCGCGGAACACCTCGATCCGGTCGCCGCCGTTGCGCTTGGCCTGGATCATGGCGATCTCGGCGCTCTTGAACACCTCGTCGCGCTTCAGGTTGGCGCCGGCCTCGTAGAGGGCGAGGCCGATCGAGACGGTCAGGAAGATCTCGCGGTCGGCGTAGGTGATCGGCGTGGCGATCGCCCGGCGGATCATCTCGGCGAAGGCCAGGATCCGGTCGGGGTCGCGCTCGGAGAGCAGGATCACCGCGAACTCGTCGCCGGCGACCCGGGCCAGCGTGTCCTGCGGGCGCAGCAGGCGGCCGAGGCGGCGCGACAGGGTCAGCAGGATCGAGTCGCCCGCCGACAGGCCGATCGCGTCGTTGATGCCCTTGAACCGGTCGACGTCGAGGACGATCACGGTGGGCTTGAGGCGCTGGTCCTGGCCGGCGAAGGCCAGCGCCGCGTCGAGGCGGTCGCCGAACAATTCGCGGTTCGGCAGGCCGGTGAGGCTGTCGTGCACGGCGTCGTGGAGCAGGCGCTCCTCGGCGGTCTTGATCTCGGTGACGTCCGCGATGGTGCCGACCACCCGGATCACCTCGCCGTCGGCGCCGATCACCGGCCGCGCCTTCAGCCGGTACCAGAAGAACGTGCCGGCCTCCGAGCGCAGGCGGAAATCGTGGACGATGCGGCCGCGCCGCTCCTCGATCACCGTGTCGAGGGCGGCCGAGTAGCGCTCCACGTCGAAGGGGTGGAGCGCGCCCAGCCAGTTGGTGGCCGGCCCCTCCAGGGTGCCGCGGGCGAGGCCGAGCTGGCCCTCGATCTCAGGGCCGACGAAGACCCGGTCGGCGGGCACGTCCCAGTCGAACACCACGTCGCCGGCGCCGGTCAGCGCCAGCGCCCGCCGCTCCGTGTCGGAGACCAGGGTGTGGCTGAGGCCGCCGCCCGCGAAGGCGTGCTGGAGCACCGTGAAGCCGATCAGCATCACGATCAGCACGAGGCCGCCGATCAGGGCCGGCTGCACGAGGTCGCTGCCGATCTGGCCGGTGACCGCGAAGCCCGCCGCCGTCACCCAGACGACGAGCAGGAGCCAGGTCGGCACCAGCAGGATCGCCCGGTCATAGCCGTTATGGGCGGCGAGGTAGACGATCAGCAGCAGGCCGATCCCGGCCACCGCGGCGATCGAGATCCGCGCCACGCCCGCCGCCACCGGCGGGTCGAACACCGCGAGCCCGACGAGGCCCGCCAGGAAGGCGAGCCAGAAGAACGCCACGTGGCTGTAGCGCACGTGCCAGCGGGCGAGGTTGAGATAGGCGAACAGGAAGACCAGCAGCGTCGCCCCGAGCACCGCCTCCGCGGAGGCCCGGTAGACCCGCTCGGCGAGCTCGGTGACCGGGAACACCCGCTGCAGGAAGCCGAAATCGATGCAGGCATAGGCCAGCACCGACCACGCGAGCGCGGCGGCGGCCGGGAAGATGATCGCGCCCTTGACCACGAACACGATGGTCAGGAACAGGGCCAGCAGGCCGCTGATCCCGATGATGATGCCCTTGTAAAGGGTCAGGCCGGCGGTCTTGCGGCGGTAGGCGTCCTGGTCCCAGAGGCGCAGCTGGGGGACGTTGGAGCCGCGCAGCTCGGCCACGTAAGTGACGGTGGCGCCGGGATCGAGCGTGATGGTGAACTGGTCGGCCTCCGGGTTCTCGTCCCGCTCGGGCCGGATGCCCTGGCTCGCCGTGATGGCGGCGATGCGCGAGCCGCCGAGATCGGGCCAGATCACCCCGGAATCGACCAGCCGGAAATGCGGGGCGACCAGGATGCGGTCGATCTGCTCGTCGGTGTCGTTGGTGAGCGCGAACACGATCCAGTCGGGCCGGGCGCCGGCGTCGCGCGCCTTCACGACGATGCGCCGGACGATGCCGTCCTTGCCGGGCGCCGTGGAGATCTGGATCAGGTCGCCGTCGGAGCGGTAGCGCTCGATCGCGGTGGTCAGGTCGATCACCGGCGCATCGAGGGTGACGCGGACCGCCTCCACCGCCTGGGCGGGCGCGCTCGCGGCGAGCGTGAGCGCGAGGGCACCGACGAGACCGCCGACCAGGGTCAGGAGGAGGGCGAGGATGCGCAAGGGTGTCTTGACTTCCAGCCGTGCGAGCTTCGGCATCGGCCGCCCGGGCGGCCTCGATCGATAGGCGCGGACCTGACCTGGGGCAAGGTCGCCCCGGGGCCGGTCCACCGCCCGCGGATCGCGCCCCTTTGCGGCCAAATCAAGTTGGGCGGGGCGGGGGCCGGCCGTTGCGGGGGGTCTCCGCTCGCAAAGACGGTGGCGCGGCGACCGACCGAAGCTGCCCTACGCTCCCCGGAGCGCGCCCGCGATCCTGTCGAGGGCGGGCAGCTTGCGGATCGGGCCGATCGCCGCCAGCGTCGGCGTGCCCTGCAGCATCGCGGCCGCCGCGGCGCGGACGTCCTCGACCGTGACGGCGTCGACCTTGTCGATCACCTCCCCGGCGGGAATCACCCGGCCCCAGGCCAGGATCTGGCGGGCGTTGCGCTCGATGCGCCCGCCCGGCGTCTCCAGGGCCGAGAGCAGCGAGACCTTCAGCTGCGCCTTGGCGCGGGCGATCTCGGTGGCGTCGAGGTCGCGGGCCGCCCGGGCGGTGGCCGCCAGGGTCACGTCGACGAGTTCGGGCAGGTCCGCCCCGGCGGTGCCGGCGCCGATTCCGAACAGGCCGCAATCGGAGAAGGGCCAGTGGAAGGCCTGGATCTCGTAGGCGAGGCCGCGGGTCTCGCGCACCTCCTGCCAGAGCCGCGAGGTCAGGCCGCCGCCCAGCACCTGCGCGAACATGTGGAGCGCGTAGTAGCGGTCGTCCCGGAAGGAGAGGCCCGGCAGGCCGATCACCAAGTTGGCCTGCTCGAGCTTGCGCGGCATCCGCCGCTCACCGCCGCCGTAGATTCCCGGCACCGAGGCGGGGGCGGTCTTGGCCGGCAGAGCGCCGAAATGGCGCTCGGCCGCCGCCACGATCGCCTCGTGGGTCACGGCCCCGGCGCCCGCCACGACGATGCGGTCGGGCGTGTATTCCCGGTCGAGATAGGAGCGGATCCCGGCCTCGTCGAAGCTCCGGATCGTCTCGGGCCGCCCGAGGATCGGCCGGCCGACCGGCTGGTCCGGGAAGGCCGCCTCCGTGAAGGCGTCGTAGACCACGTCGTCCGGCGTGTCCTCGACGGCGGCGTATTCCTGCAGGATGACGCCTTTCTCCCGGGCGAGCTCGCCCGCGTCGAACACCGAGTCGGTGAGGATGTCGCCGATCACGTCGAGGGCGAGGCCGGCATCCTCGCCGAGCACCCGGGCGGTGTAGCTGGTGCCCTCCGTGGAGGTGGCGGCGTTGATCTCGCCGCCGACATTCTCGATCTCTTCCGCGATCTTCTGCGCCGACCGGGTGCGGGTGCCCTTGAAGGCCATGTGCTCGATGAGGTGGGACAGGCCCGCCTCGTCGGCGCGCTCGTTGCGCGAGCCGGCGCCGACCCAGACGCCGAGGCTCGCGGTGGCGACCCCGGGCATCGGCTCGGTCACCACCGTGACGCCGTTTGGAAGCCGCGTGGTGCGCAGGGACGGCGAGGCGGCGTGGGTGGAGAAATGCTGGTTCATCGACGGCTCGTCGCGGAGGGGGCCGGATGCGGCGCGGGTCCCCGCTCCCGCACGGGAGAGGGGGCGCGTCGCGTGACGCGCGCCGGGCTCACGCACCCCTCGTGATGCGGGCGCGCTCGCGGATGAGCGACTCCAGGGCGGCCTGATCGTTGGCGACCCGGGTCAGGCGCTCGGGCCGGTCCATCAGGTCGGCGAGGTGCGGGGGCAGGGGCGGGCGCAGGCCGCCGGTCGCCCGGGCGACCGCGTCCGGGAACTTCGCGGGATGCGCGGTGGCGAGCGCCACCACGGGGGTCGCCGGGTCCCGCTCCAGGAGCCGCCGCCCGGCCCGGACGCCGATGGCGCTGTGGGGATCGAGCACCACGCCGGTGGCGGCCTGGGTCAGGGCGATCTCCGCCATGACGTCGGGCTCCGGCACCGCCACGGCGTCGAACTCCGCCCGCACCGTCGCCAGCACCTCGGGGCTCAGCGAGAACCCGCCGGACTGCTTCAGACCGGCCATCAGCCGCGACAGGGACGCGGCGTCGCGCCCCAGCGCCTCGAACAGCAGCCGCTCGAAGTTCGACGAGATCTGGATGTCCATGGAGGGCGAGGTGGTGGGGACCACGCCGCGCAGCTCGTAGGCGCCGTGCTCCAGGGTCCGCACCAGGATGTCGTTGGCGTTGGTGCCGATCATCAGCCGCTCGACCGGCAGGCCCATCTGCTTGGCGACCCAGCCGGCGAGCACGTCGCCGAAATTGCCGGTCGGCACCGCGAAGGAGACCGGGCGGTGGGGGGAGCCCAGCGCCACAGCGCTGGTGAAGTAGTAGACCGCCTGCGCCGCGACCCGGGCCCAGTTGATCGAGTTGACGCCGGACAGCCGCACCGCGTCGGCGAAATCGGCGTGCTGGAACAGGGCTTTGACGAGGTTCTGGCAATCGTCGAAGGTGCCGTCGACGGCCAGCGCGTGGACGTTCTGCGCCGGCACCGAGGTCATCTGCCGCCGCTGCACCTCCGAGACCCGCCCGTGCGGGTAGAGGATGAACACGTCGACCCGGTCGAGGCCGCCGAAGGCCTCCACGGCGGCCGAGCCCGTGTCGCCCGAGGTCGCGCCGACGATGGTGGCGCGGGCGCCGCGCTCGGCCAGGACGTGGTCCATCAGCCGCCCGAGCAGCTGCATCGCCACGTCCTTGAAGGCGAGCGTCGGCCCGTGGAAGAGCTCCAGCAGGAACAGGTTGTCGTCGAGCTGGGTCAGCGGGCAGACCGCCGGGTGGCGGAACGTCGCGTAGGCCGCGTCGATCATCCGGTCGAGGTCCGGCCCGGAGACGTCGCCGTCGATCAGCGGGCGCAGCACCCTTTTGGCGGCCTCCGCGTAGGGCCGGCCCGCCAGGGCGGCGATCTCCGAACGGCCGATCTGCGGCCAGGTCTGCGGCACGTAGAGCCCACCGTCGCGGGCGAGGCCCGCCAGGAGCGCGTCCGAGAACGAGAGCGGCGCGGCCGCGCCGCGAGTCGAGACGTGGAGCACGGGGTCCTCCGAGGGAAGGCGCCCCCTCTACACGATGCCGGCGGACCTGTCGAAAGCCGAGCGCCGCCGCTCTGGCTGCCGGGCGCGCACGGGGCGGGGCCGGCGGTTTAACCGGGGCTGAACGGGCCGGTTCAGGGCCGGTTGCCCGGCCGCGTCCTAGAGCCGGACCGCCCCGCGGCCCCCGAGCCGCCGGGGCGGATCCCGTCTCGGAGAGAGCCGACATGACCCGAATCATCGCCCTCGCGGGCGTCGCGGCACTGCTGTCCGGCACCGTCGCCTTCGCGCAGGCCCCGCCGCCGCCGCCCGGCGGCCCGAGGCCCGGCCCCGAGGCCGGCGCGCCACCCCCGCCCCCCGGCGACCCGCGCCGCGGTCCCGGCCCGGACGGCCCCCCGCCGCCTCCGCCCCCGCCTCCGCCGTCGCGGGCCGCCCACATCGTGCTGGAGCGCGGCGACGCGCGGGTCGACGTGAAGTGCGCCGACGACGACACGACCAAGGCCTGCGCCGACGTCACCCTGCAGATGCTCGAGAAGCTCGGGACGTTCCGGCCCTGAGCTCGGCCTCCGCGCCCGCCGTGCCGGCGGCGGGCGCCCCTCGGGGGCGCGCTCTCCTGCGCGCTTCCTCAGGCGCGCGTGCCGGGCGCCTTGGTGAGGCGGCAGCCGGTGATGCGCCACTGCCCGTCCGCGTCGCGGGCGAGGCTGTACTCGGCCGTCCAGTCGACGCCGTACTCGTCCTGGATCGCCACAGACTGGACCACGCCCGCCGGGTCCGTGTCCCGCGCCTCGCCGAAGACGAAGCTGCGGTGGCGGTAGACCGGACGGTACTGGTTCCGGACCACGCCGATGAACAGGTCGGCATTCGGGAACAGGTCCCGGATCCCCGGCGCGGCCTGCTCGTAGGCGGTCTGCGCGTCGTCGCGGCCGAGCGCCTGCTCCTGCTTGGCGATGACCGCCCGGGCCGCCGCGCGCCCCGCCTCGTCGGCCGCCGCCGGCCCCGCGAGGACGAGGACGAGGAGCAGGGCGGACCACGCGCGCATCGCTATAACTCCGGCAAGGTCCGGCCAGGTCCGGCAAGATCTGGCAACGTCGGACCGGGATCCATCATCGTCACGTGAAGATGGTCGCCGCCACGCCCACGACAATGTTTGTGACCGTGCCGACAATGTTCGTCGCGCCGTCGCCGCGTCGTCACCGGTCATCGCGCCGCGCGGACGTGCGGCGAAGCGCGGTGAAGCGCGGCCGGTCGCGAAGCGCGCACGGGTTGAGCAGGCATCGCGCCTCGGTTGTGCAAGTCGCTGGAAAGATGGGCATTTTCGCGCCCGACGGGCGCCGTGGGTTTGACCCTCCGCGGCGGTTTTGCGAGCCTCCGCTTGCCGACTCGGTTCCGGGGGGAACCGACCGGGCGGAGCGCGGGACGACGATGCAGAGCCACGCGGACGACAGCGCCGATGCCCGTCCGGCACAGGCCATGAGCGTCGGGGTGTTCATCCCCATCGGCAACAACGGCTGGCTGCTGTCGGAGAACGCCCCGCAGTACCGCCCGAGCTTCGCGCTCAACAAGGCGATCACCCTGAAGGCGGAGGGCTACGGGCTCGACTTCGCCCTGTCGATGATCAAGCTCCGCGGCTTCGGCGGCAAGACCGAGTTCTGGGACCACAACCTCGAATCCTTCACCCTGATGGCGGGGCTCGCCGCCGTCACCACCCGGATCCGGCTGTTCGCCACCGCGGCGACCCTGTGCCTGCCGCCCGCCATCGTGGCCCGCATGGCCGCGACCATCGACTCGATCTCCGACGGGCGCTTCGGCCTGAACCTCGTCACCGGCTGGCAGAAGCCGGAATACGACCAGATGGGCCTGTGGCCGGGCGACGATTATTTTGCCAAGCGCTACGACTACCTGGCCGAGTACGCCCAGATCCTGCGCGACCTGTGGGAGACGGGCGCCAGCGACCGCAAGGGCACGTATTTCCAGATGAACGACTGCCGGCTGAGCCCCCGGCCGCAGGCGCCGGTGAAGATCATCTGCGCCGGCCAGAGCGGCGCCGGACTGGCCTTCACGGCCCAGTACGCCGACTACAATTTCTGCTTGGGCAAGGGGCTCAACACGCCGACCGCCTTCGCGCCCGTGGTGGAGAAGCTCGCCGAGGCCGGCGCGCGGACCGGGCGGCGGGTGACCGCCTTCGCGCTGTTCATGATCATCGCCGGCGAGACCGACGACGCCGCCACGGCGACCTGGGCACACTACAGGGCGGGCGCGGATGCCGAGGCGATCGCGTGGCTCGGCGTCCAGGGCGCGGCCGACACCAAGTCCGGCAGCGACACCAACGTGCGCCAGCTCGCCGACCCGACCTCGGCGGTGAACCTCAACATGGGCACCCTGGTGGGCAGCTACGCCAGCGTGGCCGCGATGCTCGACGCCGTCATGACCATCGACGGCGTCGAGGGCGTGCTGCTCGTCTTCGACGATTTCCTCAAGGGCCTCGACGATTTCGGGACCCGGATCCAGCCCCTGATGCGGTCGCGCCGGCACGTGACGGCGGCGGCACTGCCCGAGGTCGCCTGATGGACCGACCGATGGATCGCCAGATGGATCGCCCCGCCGGATTCCGCGACGCCCAGGGCCGGCACGGCGGCGTCGTCCTGCCGGCCCGCCCGGAGCCGATCGCCCTCGATCCCGCGACCACGGTCCTCATCGTGGTGGACGTCCAGAACGCCTACGCGAGCCCGGGCGGCTACCTCGACCGGGCCGGCTTCGACGTCTCGGGCACCGGCCCAGTGATCGCCCGGATCGCCCGGGCGGTGGCGGCGGCGCGATCCGCCGGCATCCCGGTCCTGTGGTTCCAGAACGGCTGGGACCCGGCCTATGTCGAGGCCGGTGGCCCGGGCTCGCCGAACTGGCACAAATCCAACGCGCTCAAGACGATGCGGCGGAATCCTGAAGCGAACGCGCAGCTCCTCGCCAAGGGATCCTGGGACTACGCGCTGGTGGACGCCCTGAATCCGGAGCCCGGCGACATCGTGATGGGCAAGCCGCGCTACAGCGGCTTCTACAACACGCCCCTCGACAGCACCCTGCGGGCCCGGGGCGTGACCACGCTGGTCTTCACCGGCATCGCCACCAACGTCTGCGTCGAGTCGACGCTGCGGGACGGGTTCCACCGGGAG
This sequence comes from Methylobacterium sp. Leaf361, assembly GCF_001424445.1. Classification (NCBI taxonomy): domain Bacteria; kingdom Pseudomonadati; phylum Pseudomonadota; class Alphaproteobacteria; order Hyphomicrobiales; family Methylobacteriaceae; genus Methylobacterium; species Methylobacterium sp. Leaf361. The sequence goes on from NZ_LMPY01000003.1 coordinate 304,147, forward strand.
TATTTCGGGATCGTGCTGGCCGACGCCACGTACCAGGCGGGGCCGGAGAGCCTGCAGCACGCGGCGCTCGCCAACATCGAGACCTTCTTCGGCTGGGTCTCGGACGTCGCCGCCTTCGAGGCCGCCCTCGGGGCGTCCTCACACGCCGGGATCGATACATCCGGCGGTACATCCGGCGGCGATCTGGCCGGATAAGTGCATCGCGCGCCCGGCCGGTGACCGGCAGGGTGCGCGAAGACCGCCGCGACGCGGCCTCCCGCGCGGCCTGCCCGGCCGGGCCCAAAGGTCGCGCGCGGGAGGCGCAGGGGAATGCCCAAGCAGGTCGTGATACCGCCGGGGACCGGAAAGCCGCTGGCCCCCTACGTGCCGGGCACCCTGGCCGACGGAATCCTGTACGTCTCGGGCACGCTGCCGCTCGATGCGGAGGCCAACGTGGTCCATGTCGGCGACGCGGCGGCCCAGACCCGCCACGTGCTGGAGACCGTCCGGGGCGTGGTCGAGGCCGCGGGCGGCACGATGGACGACGTCACCTTCAACCACGTCTTCCTGGCGGACTGGGCCGACTACGCGGCGATCAACGCCGTCTACGCCGAGTATTTCCCGGGCGAGAAGCCCGCGCGCTACTGCATCCAGTGCGGCCTCGTGAAGCCCGAGGCCCGCGTGGAGATCGCCGCGATCGCCCATATCGGCCGCTGATGGGCCCGCTCCCCCACGCGGTGGCCGGCCCGGCGGGCGGGCGGCCGGTGCTGCTCTCGCCGGGCCTCGGCGGCGCGGCGGGCTACTTCGCGCCGCAGATGGCGGCCCTGACCGCGCGGTTCCGGGTCGTCACCTACGACCACCGCGGCACCGGGCGCTCGCCCGGCCGGCTCGCGCCGGACCACGACGTTCCCGCCATGGCGCGGGACGCGCTCGGGGTGCTGGACGCGGCCGGGATCGACCGGGCCGACGTGGTCGGCCACGCGCTCGGCGGCCTGATCGCCCTCCAGATGGCGCTGGACGCCCCCGGGCGGGTCGGGCGCCTCGTCGTGATCAACGGCTGGGACGCGATGGACCCGGCCACGCGCCGCTGCTTCGCGGCCCGCCGGGCGATCCTGGCCGGGGGCGGGCCGGAGGCCTACGTGCGGGCCCAGGCGATCTTCCTGTACCCGGCCCCCTGGCTCTCCGCGGAGGCCGACCGGGTCGAAGCCGACGCGGCGCAGGCCCTGGCGCACTTCCCCGGCGCCGAGACCGTGCTGACCCGCATCGCCGCCCTGGAGCGCTTCACCATCGCGGACCGTCTCGGGTCGATCGGCCACGAGACCCTGGTCATGGCCGCCCGGGACGACGTGCTGGTGCCCTACACCCGGTCCGAGCGGCTGGCGGCGGCGCTGCCCAAGGCCCGGCTCGCCCTCGCCCCGGAGGGCGGCCACGCCCACAGCGTCACCCGGCCCGAGGCCTTCAACCGGGCGCTCCTGGAGTTCCTGGACCGGGACTGAGCGCCCGCTACGCCCGCAGCGCGATCATCGGCAGCACCACCGCGTCGAGGGCGGCGGCCAGCACCGGGAGCAGGGCCGGCCAGCGCAGGGCCGCCGCGGTGCCGATCCGCCCCCGGGCGAAGGCCAGGATCAGCATCGGTGCCAGCGGCAGCAGGTCCCGGGCCTGCATCCCCCCGAGGCCGCCCGCCGGGGCGAGAGCCTGCGGCAGCACCGCCAGCCAGAGGCCGAGCAGCGCGCAGCCCGAGAGCCACAGCCGCTCCGCGCGCGGGGGCAGGGGGCCGCGCCGCAGCGCGACGGGCGGCACCAGCAGCGCGGCGGCCCAGACCCCGGTGAGGAACCCGGGCAGCGGGACGGGCAGGGACACCAATCCGCCCCCCGCCGCGCCGGGGGGCGGAAGCCCGGGGCTCGCGGCCGGCAGCAGGGCCGGCAGGAGCGCCGGCAGGAGAGCCGGCAGCAGGGCGAGCGCGGCGAGCGGCAGCCGCTCCCGCCAGGCGCGGACGCGTCGCCCCGGGGGCGGGAACGGCACCAGCAGCATCCCCACGAGGGGCGCGCAGGCCGGCCGCGCCAGCACCACCAGGGCGATCGCCAGCGCCGCGCCGGCGCGGCGCGCCGATCCGTGCCGGCCCGTCATCGGCCGGGGGCTGAGCAGCGCGGCCGCGAGCGCCGCCAGCGCGAGGACGGGCCCGTCCGGTCCGGAGGCGGCCGCGAGCGAGGCCGGGAAGCACAGCAGCGCGAACAGCGCGGCCCGTCCCCGGGTCGCCAGGGCCAGGGCGGCGAGCCCCAGGCCCAGGAACGCCGCGATGCCGGCGAGCCGGCCGCAGACGGCGAGGGCGGACGGGGACTCGCCGGTGAGACCGATCCAGGCCAGCGCGAGGCAGGCCGGGAAGCCGAGGCCCAGGAAGGCAAGGGCCCAGAACCGGCCGTCGCCGGTGATCGGCAGGCTCACGGCCGCGTCCGGGTCGATCGGGCGGCCGGCCCCTGCGCGGCGGGCGCGCGGACAGGGCGCGGCATCGCCGGCCCGCTCAAGCGGCGGGCCGCGCGCGCGCGGCCCGCAGGAGGTCCGGCACGAGCCCCGGCAGCGCCGCGGCCAGGAGGCCCGCCGCCCGCAGGACCTCCGCGGCCTCCCGGGGGGAGCGGCGGGCGAGGGCCAGGGCGAGACGCAGGGGCACCTGCGCGCCGAAGCTCGCCGCCGCCAGGCCGAGGGCCGTCGCGGCGCCGTGGTGCTTGCCGGCGTAGAGGATCTGGCTGCGCAGGAAGTAGAACAGCCGCCGCGCCCGCACCTGCCGGGTCGTGCCCTGGCCGACATGGCGGGCGACCGCCCCGGCCACGTGCCGCACCGTGAAGCCCGCCGCCCGGGCCCGTTCGCAGAGGTCGGCATCCTCCCAGTAGACGAAGAAGCGCGGGTCGAACCCGCCGAGGCTCCGGAACAGGTCGCGGCGGATCATCAGGAAGGCGCCCATCACCTGGTCGACGGCGCGGTCCTCCGCGTGGTCCCACTCCAGCAGGAAGTGCGGCCGCACGAGGCCGAGGCGGTCCAGCGCCAGGGCGCGGCCGAGGAGGCCCAGCGCCGAGGGCGCCCGGGCGCAGGAGCGCGCGGTCCGCCCGTCCGGGTCGACGAGCCGCGCGCCCACGATCCCGGTCCGCGGGTCGGCCGCCAGGGCGGCCAGGGCCACGCCGAGCGCGTCGGGCGCGACCTGCGTGTCCGGGTTCAGGAACAGGATCGCGGGGGCGTCGCCGGCGGCGGCGCCCTGGTCGCAGGCCCGGCCGAAGCCGAGATTCGCGGTGTTCTGGATCAGCCGCAGCGGGCGGGGCAGGGCGGGCAGGGTCTCGGTGGAGCCGTCCGTCGAGGCGTTGTCCACCACGGTGACCTGCACGGCCGCGGCGTCCCGCGCGGCCGCGAGGCTCGCGAGGCAGGCGCGCAGCAGGCCGCCGCCGTTCCAGTTGACGATCACGACGTCGAGGGCAGGGCGGTCGGTCACGGCAGGTCCCGGGGCAGGTCCCGGGGCAAGTCCCGGGGCGGCCCGAGGCGCCCGAGGGCGCCGTCGCGCGCGGCCGCGAGGAGCCTGAGCAGCACGGCGGGCCGGAAGCCCGAATCCGCCCAGTACAGCCCGGCCTGGAGCGGCAGGTAGGCGGCCTGGGCGAGTTTCCAGCGCGGCGGCACGTGCGGCAGCCGCCACGCGTAGATCGCGTTGCGCAGGTAGGTCGCCATGCGGAACAGGGGCTGGCGCGGCATCGTGATCCCGAAGGCCCGGATCGTCCCGCCGCCGACGCGGTGCGGGATCGCGACGGCGTCGGCTCGGTAGCAGCCGTAGCCGAGGCTCCAGGCACGGAAGCACCATTCGAGCTCGACCCCGTCGATGAAGAAGTCGCCGCGGAACGGCCCGACCCGCGCGAAGGCGTCGAGGTCGACGAGCGAGCCCGAGGTCGCCAGGAACTGCACGGGAGCGAGGCCGTCGCGTGCCGGCGCGCCGGGACGGGGCGGGTAGGCCGGCGCCTTGTGGCCCGGTGCCGGCGCGGGCGCCGGGCCCACCACCGCCGCCGGGATCCCGGCCTCCCGCAGCCGGTCCCGCGCCGCCAGCAGCGCGGCGGCGAGATCCGCGGGCGGCTCGGCGTCCTGGTCGAGGAGGAGGAGGGTCCCGCCCCCCGCGGCGCGGGCGGCCGCCGCGATCCGGTTGAGCGCCTCGGCGATGCCGAGATTCGTGCCCGCCGACAGCAGGGTCACGCCGGCCCGGGCGAGTTGGTCGGCCGTCCCGGCCGGGAGGCCGCCATTGTCGAAGGCGATCACCGCGGCGTCGCCGGCCGAGGCCAGGGCCCGGACGCGCGCCACCTGGTCCGGCCGCGGCCGGAACAGGGTGATCCCGAGGACGAGGCTGCCGAGCCGCGGGTCGGGCACCGGCCGCGTCCCGGTGACGGGTCCGGTGACGGGTCCGGTGACGGGCGCGGGACGGCCCGTCACGCCCGCTCCACCGCGGCGGTCGCCGCCTCCAGGGCCGCCGTGATGGCGGCGGCCTGCTCGGCGCTGAGCGGGCCGCGGGCGAGCCGCATCTGCAGGGCGAGCTTCAGCCCCTCCTTGGCGCGCACGACCGAGGGCGGGGGACCGTCGCCCCGGGCGGCCTCGGCCTCCGCCATCCGGGCGAGGATCGCCTCGAGGGTCGGGCGGTTGCCGTCCAGGAAGGCCTGCCCCTCGGGCGTGATCGCGTGCAGCCGCTTGGTGCCCTCCCCGGGGGTCACCGTGACGTGGCCGAGTTCCTCCAGGAGGGTCAGCGTCGGGTAGACGGTCCCGGGGCTCGGGCTGTAGGCGCCGCCGACCCGCTCCTCGATCGCCTTGATGATCTCGTAGCCGTGGCGCGGCTTCTCGGCGATCAGGTGGAGGATGACGAGGCGCAGGTCGCCGTGGGCGAAGAAGCGCGCGAGGTCGCCGCGGCCGCCGCGGCCGCCGCGGCCGAACATCCGGCGGTCGCCGGGACCGCGACCCGGGTGGCCGTGGGGCCCGTGCCGTCCGCGGGGGTCGCCGCCCATCGGCCCGCGATGGGCGCGGACGCGGAAGGCGTCGAAGGGATCGGCGTGCAGGCCGTCCGAGACATAGGGATGCATGGAGACGACTCGATTTCGATATGACGAATTTTCAGATATATCGAAATACGGTCGACAGCAAGGCCCCTCCGCCGGTCCGCGGCGTGGCCCGCGGCGCGGACGCCGGCGGCGCCCCGCGGTTTACGGATTCGGCCGGTTCCGCTAGTGCGACTTGTGTCCGACAGGACGATCGCTCCCGCGCCGCCTCGCGCCTCCGACGCTGCCCGCCAGCTGCCGCCCATGACCCGATCAGAGCCCCGCGCCTCGACGGCGCCCGCCCGGCGGGCGGCCGATGGATCCCGCGCCCCGTGACGGCCCGCGGCGAACGCCCCTCCGCAGAGTCCTGAGATGCGCCGCGACTCCGACGGGACCGGCCGGATCTCGGCCCTGACGCGGATGCGACGCCGCCTCGGCCGGCTGCGCGACCCGCTGGCCACGCCGGCGGCGCTGCACCGACGCTGGGCGGGCGCGGCGACCGGCGCGGATCTCGAGGCGCGCCTGATCGCCGCCCTCGCCCCGCACGTCGACACGGCGTTCTACGCGAGCTGGTACGGGATCGCGGCCGACCCGGTGCGCGACTACCTCGTCCACGGCTGGCGCGCGGGCCGCGACCCGCGCCCCGACTTCGACTCCGCCGCCTACCTCGCCGCCCATCCCCACCTCGCCCGCGCCGGCATCAACCCGCTCCTGCACGCCCTCGCCCGCAAACGCGGCAGGGCGGGCGGGGAGGGGGAGGCGGCCGCCCTGCCCAAGCCCGACACGGCCGAGGCCCACCGCCTCGCCCGGCGCCTCGTCGACGGCGCCTTCTACCTGGCCGGCAACCCCGACCTCGCCGCCGCCGGCGTCGACCCGGTCGACCACTACATGGCCTCGGGCTGGCGCGAGGGCCGCGAGCCGGCGCCGCACTTCGACACCCTGGCCTACTGCCTCAGCCGCGGGATCACCTTCGCCACCCGGAACCCGCTGGTCCACTACGTCCTCCACGGCGGACCGGCCCGCCCCGACCCGGAGGCCGCGCTCGCGCTGCGGGTCGAGACGCTCGCCCCCTACTTCGACGCCGCCCATTACCGGCAGCGCCTGCCCGGACCGCAGGCCGAGGCGCTGGCCGATGCCCCGGACACGGAGTTGCTGCGCCACTACGTGGCGGAGGGCTGGCGGGCGCGGATCGGCCCGCGGCCGGACTTCGACCCGGCCGGCTACGTGCAGGCGCGGGCCGGCAGCCGGGCGGTCGCGGACGACCCGTTCTTCCGCTACGTCGCCGAGACCCGGCTGACGGGGGCCGAGCCGTTCGCGGAGCCGCACCGGCTGAACCTGCCGGCGGTGGACGCGGCGTGGTACCGGGCGACCTATCCGGACGTGGGCGGGCGCGAGCCGTTCCTGCACTTCGCCGAGGCGGGCTGGCGGGAGCTGCGCGATCCCGGCCCGGGGCGCTCGACGCTGGCGGCGCTGCTGCGGGTCTGCGGGCTGCGGCCGGCGCGGGCGCCGGTGGAGGACACGGGCTGGCTCGGGGCGATCGGGCAGNGGGGCGCTCGACGCTGGCGGCGCTGCTGCGGGTCTGCGGGCTGCGGCCGGCGCGGGCGCCGGTGGAGGACACGGGCTGGCTCGGGGCGATCGGGCAGGAGACCCTCGAGCGGGACGCGTTCCTGGACCTGCAGGCGCGGCTGGTGGCGGGGCATTTCGACCACGGCTTCTACCGGGCGCGCTACGGGCTGTCCGAGGCGGAGGACGCGGTGCGCGACTACTGCGACACCGGCTGGCGCGCGGGCCGCAACCCCAGGCCCGACTTCGACGGGCAGGCCTACGCCGACGCGCATCCCGGGATGCGCGAGACGGGCCTCGCGCCCCTCGTCCACCGCCTCGCCACGGCGCTGATGCACGGCACCGACATCGCGGCCGGTGCCTTCCACCCCCGCTACGGCACGCCGGATTCGCGGGAGGCGGCGCTGGCCGACGAGGCCCGGACGGTCGCGCCGTTCTTCGACGCCGCCTTCTACGCCAAGCGCAACCCCGACGCCGCCGACGCCCCGCTCGCCCACTTCGTCGCCTACGGGCAGCACGAGGGCCGGGACCCGAGCAAGGCCTTCTCGATCGCGTTCTACCGGGAGACCTACGGGCACCTGCTGGGTCCCGGGGAGTCGCCGTTCCTGCACTACGTGCGCACCGGCCGGGCCGCCGGGCTGATGGGCTGCCCCGAGGATCTCGGCGGCCTACGGGCACCTGCTGGGTCCCGGGGAGTCGCCGTTCCTGCACTACGTGCGCACCGGCCGGGCCGCCGGGCTGATGGGCTGCCCCGAGGATCTCGGCACCTACCCGCCCATGGAGGCCCCGGCCGCCGACGCATGGGACCGCCTGCCCCGGGCCCTGCCYATCGCGCAGGCCCGCGTCGTCGTCATCGTCCCCGTCTACAAGGGCCGCGGCGAGACCCTGCGCGCCCTCCACGCCTGCCTGTCGGCGCCCCAGGCCACCCCCTTCACCCTGCTCGCCGTCAACGACCGCTCCCCCGACCCGCAGCTCACCGCGGAGCTGGCCGCCCTCGCCGGACGCGGCCTGTTCCACCTCGTCGAGAACGAGCRCAACCTCGGCTTCGTCCGCTCGGTCAACCGCGCCCTCGGCCTGCGCCAGGGCCGCGCCGTCGTCCTGCTCAACTCCGACGCTGAAGTCTTCGGCGACTGGCTCGACCGCCTCGTCGCCCACGCCGAACCGCAGGCAGACCCTCAGGCCGGGTCCGGCACGGAAGGAGGGGCAGAGGCTGGGGCAGGGGCAGRGGCMGGGGCAGGGATGGGCGCGGGGCTGCCCGTGGGCAGCGTCACGCCSCTGTCCAACAACGCCACGATCTGCTCCTACCCGCGCTTCAACGCCAACAACACCATGCCGCTCGAGATCGCCCGGCCCGACCTCGACCGCGTGGCCGCGCAGGTCAAYCGCGGCCGCGCCGTGCCSGTGCCCACCGGCGTCGGCTTCTGCATGTACATGACCGCCGCCGCCCTCGACGCCGTCGGCGACCTCGACGCCGAGGCCTTCGGCAAGGGCTACGGCGAGGAGAACGACTGGTGCCTGCGCGCCACCAAGGCCGGCTTCGTCAACCTGCTCGCCGAGGACGTGTTCGTCCACCACGCCGGCCAGATCTCGTTCGGGCTCGACGCGGGCGGCGAGTACGACCAGGGCCAGGCGGCGCTGCTCGCCAAGCACCCCGACTACCCGGCCCGGGTCGGGCAGTTCGTCCAGGCCGATCCCGGCCGGCGCGGGCGGGCGCGGCTCGACCGGGCGCGGCTCGCCCGGCACTTCGCCGGCCGGGCGCTGCTGTACGTGACGCACAGCTGGGGCGGGGGCATCCAGCGGCACATCGACGACATGGTCGCGCAGGCCCGGGCCGAGGGCCTGAGCGTGGTGCTGCTGCAGATCGACCGGACCCGCAACCTCGAGGTCCACGTCTCGTATCGCGGCCCCGAGTTCCTGTACCTGCCCAACCTCGACAGCCTGTACCTGCCGCGCGACGCGGCCGAGCTCGCGGAGTTCGTCGGGCAGCTGGCGCCGGTCCTGATCCACGTGCACTCGCTGGCGGGSYTGCGCTGGGGCGCGGCGCGGGCGCTGATGGCGGCGGTGGCGGGCGCGGGGCGTCCCTACGCGTGGACGCTGCACGACTACTCGCCGGTGTGCCACCGCAACCACCTGGTGCAGCCGGACGGGCGCTACTGCGGCCTGGCGCCGGTC
>NZ_LMPY01000004.1:0-134330 GCF_001424445.1 Methylobacterium sp. Leaf361
AGGATCCAGAGCATGCCGTTGAGCACTTGGCGGTGATCCTCGGCGGGCCGGCCCGTGCGCGGCTTCTGCGCAGGCAGCAGCGGGGCGATCTGCTCCCACTGCGCGTCAGTCAGTTCAAAGCGTCGCATCAGGCCCACATGGGGCCGATCCCGCGGCCTGTGAACCCTTTGCAGAGACGCCCTAGTCCCCCCTCACCCGCCGAACCGCGCCCGGTACTCCTGCGGTGTCGCCGCGACGTGCCGCAGGATGCTGCGCCGCATCGTCTCCTCGGAGCCGAAGCCGCAGGTCCGGGCGACGCGCTTGACCGGTTGCGCCGTCTCGGCCAGCGCGCGCCGCGCCGCCTCCACCCGCAGGCGCTCCACGGCCCTGGCCGGGGTCAGACCGGTCGCCGCGTGATAGTGCCGGCTCAGGCTGCGCGCGCTCATCCCGGCCGCCGCGGCCAGCGCCGGCAGCGACAGGTCGCCGGACAGGTTGTCGGCGATGTAGGCGTGGAGCCGCCCGAACCGCTCCTCGCCCGCCTGCAGCGCCAGCGCCGCGCTGAACTGCGCCTGCCCGCCGGGGCGCTTGAGGAACATCACGAGGTGGCGCGCCACCGTCAGCGCGGTCGCGCGGCCGAGATCCTCCTCGACCAGCGCCAGGGCCAGGTCGATCCCCGCCGTCACCCCCGCCGAGGACCAGACCGGGCCGTCGCGCACGAAGATCGGGTCGGGCTCGATCCGGGCGCGCCGGTAGCGGGCGGCGAGCGCCCCGCAATGCTTCCAGTGGGTCACGGCCCGCCGCCCGTCGAGGAGCCCCGCCGCCCCGAGCAGGAACGCGCCGGTGCAGACCGAAGCGACCCGGCGGGCCCGGCCCGCCCGGGCCCGCACCCAGGCCACCAGGGCGGCGTCGTCGCAGGCCGCGACGACGCCGGGGCCGCCCGCGATCACCAGCGTGTCCACCGGCGCTTCGGGTTCCGGCAATGGGTCGGCGACCAGCCGCAGGCCCGCCGAGGCGGTGAGCCCCGGGTCGCCGGCCGCGATCACCCGCGGCGCGTAGGGCATCCCGGCGCCGCCGTGCTCGTTGGCGGTGGCGAAGACCTGGAGCGGCCCGGCCACGTCGAGGAGCTGCACCGACGGGAAGGCCAGCACCTCGACCGGGCGCGGCGGATCTGGCGAGAAACGAGGGCTCTTTGGCATTTCGGCCAGATCCTGACGCGCTAGGATCACCCTGTCCACCACGGAGGCCCGGCATGATCCCGCCCGACACCCACCTGCAAATCGGCTCGCTCCTGTTCGAGGGGCTGGACCAGATCGACCTCACCGGCCCGTTCGAGGTCCTGTCCCGGGTGCCCAACAGCACCTACCGGGTCTACGCGCCGGGCCCGGAGCCCGTCCGCGACGTCCGCGGCCTCCGGATGCTGCCGGATGCCACGCTCGCGGAAGCCCCGCGGCTCGACGTGCTGCACGTCCCGGGCGGCACGGGCCAGGAGGCCCTGATGCGGGACCCGGCCGTGCTCGGCTGGATCCGCGACCAGGCGGCCGGGGCCGGCCACGTCCTCTCGGTCTGCACCGGCGCCCTGATCCTCGGCGCGGCCGGCCTGCTGGTCGGGCGGCGGGCCACGACCTACTGGAACGCCGTGCACCTGCTGCCGTTCTTCGGCGCCGAGCCGGTGGACGCGCGCGTGGTGATCGACCGCGACGCGGACGGGCGCACCTGGGTGTTCGCGGCCGGCGTCACCGCGGGCATCGACGGGGCGCTGCAGCTCGCCGCCGCGCTGCGCGGCGAGGAGGCCGCCCGGACCATCCAGCTCGGCATCCAGTACGCCCCCGAGCCCCCTTTCGACAGCGGCACGCCCCACACGGCCTCCCCGGACACCGTGGCGCGGGTGCGGGCGGCGGCGGCCGACATCACGGCCCGGCGCGAGGCCACGGCCCGGGCGATCGCGACCGAGCTCGGCATCCGGATCCCGTAGGAGACCTCCGATGGACCTGACCCGCGTTCGCGCCTTCGCGGCCGTCCTGGCGGCGAAGGACCGGGACGCCATGCTGGCGCAGATGGCCGAGGGGGGCGTGCTCAACACCCCGCTCGCCGCCGAGCCCGTGCGCGGGACGGCGGCGATCCGGCCGGTGGTCGACGCCTTCGAGAGCCGCGCGATCCTGGAAGGCCCCGTGCACGCCGCCGCCTTCGTCGGCGCGGCGGCCGGCCCGCACCGGCTCGACGGGATGGATGAGCGGCGCCTCGACGCGGCCGGGCGCATCGCCGAGATGACCGTCCCGTGGCGGCCGCTGCCGGAGGCGATCGCCGTCCGGGACCGCTTGGCCCGCGCCGCGGAAACGCCGACTTCCGCGGCGACCGGGTGACACGATCCGTCATCGGACCTATCTGTCCGATCTGGACGGGTTGAACCATGTCGGACGTAACACTGAGAACCGCGAAATTCGCGATCGGCGCCGTGGTGCGCCACCGGATCTACCCGTTCCGGGGCGTCGTGTTCGACGTCGACCCGGTGTTCGACAACACCGAGGAGTGGTGGCTGTCGATCCCCGAGGAGGTCCGGCCGCGCAAGGACCAGCCGTTCTACCACCTGCTCGCCGAGAACGCCGAGACCGAGTACGTGGCCTACGTGTCGGAACAGAACCTCCTGCCCGACACGTCGGGCGAGGCCCTGCGCCACGCCGGCATCGCCGAGATGTTCGAGCGCGACGCCGCCGGCGCGTACCGGATGCGCGACCGCGCCACGAACTGAGGCGCCCGGTCCGTGATGGTCCTGGCAAGCGGCGGGCGCTCGTCTGCCGCGACGGCCCGTGCCGTCGGACGAGCCCGCCCGATAGTCGCCAAACCCCGCTTCGCCGCCGCGTTCCTGCGCGCTGGCCTGCTCACGGGCACGGCGCGCGCCAACGACAGCGCGGCCGAACTCGATGCCGGCGGCCTCGTCCTGCGGCGCGAGCCCGGGATCGTGCTGGTGAGCGAGGACCTGTCGATCGCCCGCGACCGGATCGACGTGTCCTACCTGTTCCGCAATCAGGTTCAGGAGGCGCGCACGGTCCGGATCGCCTTCCCGCTGCCGCCGATCGACGGGCGGGAACTCAGCTTCTCGGCCCTGACGCTGCCCCGGCCCGACAGCCCGAACTTCGTCGGCTTCACCGTCACGGTGGACGGCAAGCCCCTCGAGCCCGAGCTGGAGGAGCGCGCCTTCGTGGGCGAGCGCGAGGTGACGGACCTGCTGCGCCGTCACGGCCTGCCGCTGAACCCGCTGCGCTTCGAGGCGATCAGCGCGGCGGCCAAGCGGATCGGCGCGCCCGAATGGGCCGCGCTGGTCAAGGCCGGGCTCTTCCCCGACGTCCCCGACACGCCGGACCGGATGACCGAGGGGTTGTGGCGCGGCGAGGCCAAGTTCCACTGGCTCCAGACCTTCCCGCCCGGGCAGGAGGTCCGCATCGCGCACAGCTACGCGCCGGTGACCGGTTTCCACCTGCTCGACCCGAAGGCGGCATCCCGGGCGGCATCCCGGGCGGCCTACTGCCTGGACGAGGCGGGGCTCGCGGCGATCCGGCGCCTGCACGCGAAGGCGCCGGATCCCGGCGGCACCCTGCGGGCGACCGTGGTGCCCTACATCGTCACCACGGCGCGCAACTGGGCCGCGCCGATCGGGCGCTTCACCCTGACGGTCGACAAGGGCAGCCCGGAGGCGGTCGTCAGCTTCTGCCGCACGGACATCCGGAAGACCGGGCCGACCACGTTCCGCTGGGAGGCCCGGGACTACGTGCCCGACCAGGACCTGCGCGTGCTGATCGTCCAGCCGGCTTCGGCGACCCCGGGGACGCGTTAGGTCCCGTCGCCGGGCGGCTCGAACGCGAAGGGCCGGACCTCGCGGCCCGGCCCCCGGTACGGACCCGCCGCGCGGCGGGTCGATGGCGCTTACTTGGCGGCCGGGGCCGGCGCCGGAGCCGCGCCGGCGGCCGGGGCGGCGCCCTGCTGCTGCTCGAGCTTCTTGCGCATATCCTCGGAGCGCTTCTCCAGCTCCGCCTGGAGCTTCTTCTGCTGTTCCTCGAGGACCTTCGGGTCGATGGCCGGGCCGTCGAAGGCCTTGCCGAAGCCGGCCAGCGGCACCGCGAAGGTGACCTCGCGCTGGGTCTGGTTCTGGACCGAGACGTTCAGGGTCGTGCCCTTCTTCATCGCGGCGATCACGCCGGCATCGACGCCGCCGGCCTCGGCGAAGCAGCCGTTCGGGAAGCAGACCGCGAAGCGGCCGGCGGTCGCCGCCTGGCCGTCGACGCTGAAGCGGATGCCCGGCTGCAGCAGCAGGCCGAGCGGCAGCAGGTAGCGCACCACGCGCACCTCCTGCTTCTGGGCGGCGTTCTTCATCTCGTAGACCGCCACGGCCAGCACCGGCTGGCCCTGGTCGGACACGAAGTCGCGGGTCGTGTAGCAGATGTCGGTGCCCGAACCCTGGTCTTTGCCGCAGACCTTGGTCCAGTCGGCCTGGCTCGGCTCGGACTTCACCGCGACGATCTGCGGGCCCGTCTGGGCGGCCGGGGTGTTGGCCGCGGGGGTGCCCGGGGCGGTCGGCGCCGGGGCGGCCGGCGCGGGCGCGGCGGGCTTCTTCGGCTGCGCCAGGGCCGGCGCGGCCGCGAGGCCGAGGCCCGCGAGGCCGAGGAGGGCGGCGCGGGCGAGCGTCGCGGTGCGGGTGAAGGACATCGGCTCTGACCCCTTGGAAGAGACGTGGTGTGGCTGGCAGGATGCGGAGCCGGCCTGGCGGCAGGTCCGCCGGAGCGTCCGGCTGCCCGCCGCGTTGGCGCGCCGCCCGGAACTCCGGATGAATCGGTCCGGCCATCGGGCGGGACGGGCGCCGTCTGCGCGCATCCCTCTCCCCGGCGACCGGGCGGCCTGCCTTTCCCCTCGAATGAGGCGAAGGCATGACACCGCGGCTGGGGAAGCTGTCGGAACCGTCCCGACCGCGCCCGGCCCCCGATAGGCTCCCATCCGCCCGGCCGCAAGCGCGACGTTGCGCGGCCGCGAGGCACGAGCGCGTGATCGGGCCGCGCCGCCGGACGCCGCCGAAGGCCTTCCGGACGCCCTCCGGCAGCGATCGGCGGCGTCCAGCGGCGCGGCCGCTCTTAGCGGTCGGTTAACCCTGTCGGGCCGAGATGATAGGCGTTCTGCAGGATCGGCGGGGGCGGCGGGTTTGAGCGCGTTGGCGGTGGCGGAGTGGGCGGAAGACGCCGCACCGGACGCGTCCGCGCGATCCGAGGATGCGCCCGACGGCCTGTCCGGAGTCCTGTCCGGACGCCTGTCCGACGGTCTCGCGACCCGCCTGTTCGCCGCCGCCCTGGCGGGCCCGCAGCGCACCCTCCTGCGTGATTCGGGGGACCGGGTCGCGTGGTGCGGGCGCCCGTCCATCACCTGGACCTACGCGGCCGCCGCCGAGATCGTCGGGCGGCTCGCCCGCGGGATCGCCGCGTGGCGGCTCCCGGCCGGCAGCCGGATCGGGCTGTGGTATTCGGGCGGTGCCGAATCGGCCCTCGCCCACCTCGCCGTCGAGGCGGCCGGCCACCTGCCCTGCGCGATGCCCGCCCTCTGGGACGAGGCGGAGCTCTCCGCCGGGATCGAGGCCGCGGGCCTCGTGGCCGTGCTGACGGAGGGCCGCCGCGGCGCGCGCCGGCCCGCCGAGGACCTCACCCGCGCGGCCATGCGCCATTTCGCCCTGCGCTACCTCGCGGCCTTCGGCCCGAGCGTGCCGGACGGCGTGATCAGCCTCGACGCGATGGCCCTGGAGCGGGGCGTGGTCGAGCCGGCGCCGGGCCGCGGCCTCGTCACCTTCGCGGGCGGCGATCCCGGCCGGCCGGTCTACCGCACCGCCGCGGCGCTGGCGGCGGCGGTCGCCGCCCATCTCGACGCGCTGCCCCTGACCGCGGACGAGCGGGTCCTGACGCTCCTGCCCGGCCACGACCTGCGCGGCCTCGTGACCGGCCTGGGCACCGCCCTGGCGGCCGGCGCCGGCCTGGAGACCGTGCTGCCCTTCGACGAGACCGGGTTCCGCGCCGCCCTGCTGCGGCCGGTTCCGACCCGGCTGGTGGTCCCGGCGCGGGTCGAATCGGCCCTCGCCGCCCTGCCGCTGCCCTGGACCGTCCGGGTCCTCGACGTGGTCCACCGCGCGCCCGCCCGGCTGACCCCGCGGGGCGCCGGGCCCGCGGGCCCGCAGCGCCTCGATTCGCTGGTCCTGGGTGAGGCGCTCGTGCTGACCCGCCCCGGCCCGGACGACCTCGCCGCGACCCTGGCCGAGCCCGGGCAGGCCTTCCTGCCCCGCGATCTCCTGGACCTCGCCGCCGGCGCCGACGGCGACCTCGCCTGCCGGGGGGCGGCCTGCGCGGCCTCCCCGCTCACCCGCGGCGCGATCCCGGCGACGGACCCCCTGGCGTGGCGAAGCACGGGCTTCCGCCCGCTCCGCGCGGACGGGCGCGCGGACGGGCGCGCGAACGGGGCGGTCGCGGCGATCGCCGCCACCGTCGCGACCGTCCCCTCCGCCTGAACGGCGGACGATCGCCGGTTCATCCGGCACTCAGGCGGCGCGGATAATCTCGCATCTGCACACGAACCGACGGATCCGATCCGCCTCTTCGCGGGTTCTGCATCGGATTGTCGTGACGGCTATCTTTCCAAGCCGTCCGGGATGGAGTACCGCTCAAGCTTATGGGTGCGCTGCAACAAGTGCTCGTGGTCGACGACGGCGTCCGCGCCGTGGACCGGTCCCTCTCGGGCGAGCTGGCCAGCCTCGGATACGCGAGCGTGACCGCCTCGATGGAGGCGGCCGACGACGTCCTGACCGTGATCGCCCGTCCGGCGGCCGTGCTGCTCCAGGCGCCCACCCGCCGGAATCCCGCCTACGCCCGCCGCGCGGCCCGCCTCCGCGGCCAGCTGCGCGAGCGCGGCATCCCGGTGATCCTCATCGGTGATTCGGGCGAGGCCCGAGGCGGCGGCCCGGTCGATCTCGCGACCCGGCTCGGCGCCTACGTCGCCGCCCAGCCGGATCTCTGAGGCCCCCTCCGGCGCGCGCCGAGGTCGCGGCGTCCGGGCGCTCGCGCCGGGACTGAGGCCGCCTCCGGGACACGCCGTCCGACCGCTCCCTGTCACTGCCGGTGCCGCACGAGGCGCGGGTCCCCTCTCCCGCGCGGGAAAGGGGGCGCCGCTGGCGCGAACGATCGGGAGCGGTCCTAGCGCGCCGCGCGCATCAGCTCCGGCGCGCCGATCCGGGGCAGCACGCCCTCCCGCATCACCAGGCGCCGCAGCGGTCCGAGCTGCGTCATCGCCAGCAGGCCGAGACCGCGCAGCGCGTCGACCGGCAGCAGGTCGGTGAGCAGGCTGCGGTTGAGGAGATCGACCGCGGCGGTGCGCGCGGCCGTGTCGACGCGGCGCGCCCGCGCGTAGCCGTCGAGCACGGCGCGGGAGCCGGGATCGCGGCGGTCGCGGACGGCGGCCAGCACCGCGTCGCGCAGGGTCGCGGCGTCGCGCAGGCCGAGATTGAGCCCCTGCGCGCCGATCGGCGGGAAGACGTGGGCCGCCTCCCCGATCAGCGCCAGCCGCGGGGCCACGGGGGTCGCCACCGCGAGGCCGCGCATCGGCACGAGGCCGCGGGGGCCGTCGACCCGCATGGCGCCGAGCATCGCCCGGGCCTGCCGCTCCACCGCCTGCCCCAGCGCCGCGTCGTCGAGGGCGGCGAGCCGCCGGGCCGCCCCCTCCCCGGTCACCCAGACGAGGCTGGACCGGTGGCCGCCCGGCAGCGGCACCAGGGTGAACGGCCCCGACCGGGTGTGGAACTCGGTGGAGACGTCGCGGTGCGGGCGCGCGTGGGCCAGGATCGTGGTGATGGCGCTCTGCGGGTAGGTCCAGTCGCGCACGCGGACGCCGCTGGCGGCCCGCAGCGGCGAGCGGGCCCCGTCGGCCCCCACCACGAGCCGGGCCTCGACGGCACGCTCGTCCGCCAGCGCGACGCGGGCCGCCGCCTCGCCGGGCACGGCGCCGGCGGCGTCCGCCTCGACCAGGGTGAGGTTGTCCTGCGCCCGGGCGCGGGCGCGCAGGCTCTCGACCAAGCGGGCGCTCTCGACGTTCCACCCGAAGGCGTCGAGGCCGATCTCGGCGGCGCGGAACCGCGCCGGCGGCGGCCGGAACAGGCTGCCGGTGTCGTCGACGATCTGCAGCGTGCAGAGCGGGCTCGCGTGCGGCGCCACCGCCTCCCAGGCGCCGAGCGCGTCCAGGAAGCGCACCGACCCGTCGAGGAGCGCGACGGTCCGTCCGTCCGCCACCGGGGCGTGGCGCCCGACCAGCGCCGTGGGGATCCCTTCGCGGGCGACCGCCAGCGCGGCGGCGAGCCCCGCGGCCCCGGCCCCGACCACGGCGACCTCGAAGACGGTGTTGGTGTCCTCCGGCATGGTGTCCTGCACGATCGACGCGTCCCACTCGGGACAGTGTGGCGTCGGGCTTCCCAAGGTTCCGGTTGATGCGCGGCCCCGTCATCGGGAGCGGAGCGAAGCGACCCGGGGCAGCGGGACGTCAGGAAGCGTGGTGCCACCCTGGGTCGCTTCGCTCCGCTCGCAAGGACGGAGGTGTCGAATCCATCAACCGGGGACGCTGTTCGCGAGCCCGGCACGTCTCGTATCTGCGCTTTTCAGCGGATCTGCCAAGACCGGCGACGCGGGGCCACGGCGCCGCAGTCCGTCAACCCAGGAACGCCGCAAGCTCCGAGACAACCGTGTCCGGCCGCTCCTCCTGGAGGGTGTGGCCGCAATCCAGCGCCCGGCCCGATACGTCGGTCGCCTTCTCGCGCCACGTCTCCAGCACGTCGTAGGTCCGGCCGACCACGCCCTTCGCGCCCCAGAGCGCCAGCAGCGGCGCGGTGATCCGGGCCTCGGCATCGGCCGCGTCGTGCTCCAGGTCGATCCCGGCGGCCGCCCGGTAATCCTCGCAGATCGCGTGGCGGCAGGCCGGGTCGGAATAGCAGCGCAGGTACTCGGCGAAGAGCTCGGGCGGGGTCGAGCCGGGGGTCTTCGACTGGCCCTCGACGTGGTGGCGCAGGAAGTATTCCGGATCGGCCCCGATCAGCGTCTCCGGGAGGGGATAGGGCTGGATGAAGAAGAACCACCAGAAATAGCGTGTGGCGAAATCCTTGTCGGTGCGCGCGTACATGGTCGCGGTCGGCGCGATGTCGAACACGGCGATCCGCTCCACGGCCTGCGCATGATCCAGGGCGAGGCGGTGGGCGACGCGCCCGCCCCGATCGTGGCCGACCACCGCGAACCTTTCGTGGCCGAGCGCCCGCATCACCGCCACCGCGTCGGCCGCCATGGCGCGCTTGGAATAGGCGACGTGGCGCTCGCCGCCCGGGGGCTTGGCCGAATCGCCGTAGCCGCGCAGGTCCATCGCCACCACGGCGTGCCGCTCGGCGAGGCGCGGCGCGACGTGGAGCCACGTCGACAGGGTCTGCGGGTGGCCGTGCAGGAGCAGCACCGGCGGCCCGGACCCGGCCGAGCGGGCGTTGATCGTCACGCCGGGCGCGGTCTCGATCCGGTGCCGGTCGAAACCCGGCAGGAAGTCGCGGGCCATGGATTCGGTCTCCGGGTTCGGTCTCCACTCGGCCGCACTGGCGCGCCGGGATGCACCGGATGATAAGGCGCCTCCGGCACCATGTCCGCCGAACCGCCATGACAGATGCACGCGCGACTCAGGACCCGGCCTTGAAGGATTCCGACGCGGCCGAGGCGCCGGCGGCGGAGGCCGCCCCCGCGCCTGCCGTCGCCCCGCCCCTGCGGCCGAGCATCCTCGACCCGCTCTTCGCTCCGGCCCGCGCCCTGCCGGGGATCGGGCCGAAGATGGCGCCGCTCATCGAGAAGCTGCTCGGCACCCCCGAGCGCGAGGCCCGGGTCGTGGACCTGCTGTTCCACCTGCCCCAGGGCGGCGTGGCGCGGAAGCTCATGGGCTCGATCAGCGAGGCCCCCACCGGCGAGCCGGTGACGATCGGCGTCACCGTGGTGGCGCACCGGCCGGCCCAGGCCGGGCCCGGCCGGCGCCCGCACCGGGTGCTGGTGGAGGATGCCTCCGGCGACATCTCCCTGGTCTTCTTCGGCATGCCCCGCGCCCGGGTGGAGAAGATGCTGCCGCTCGGGGCGCACCGCTACATCACCGGCCGGATCGACCTCTGGGACGGCACCCGCCAGATGGTCCACCCGTCGCGGATCGTGGACGAGGCGGGCCTCGCGGAACTCCCCGCCGTCGAGCCGGTCTACGGCGCCACCGAGGGGCTGACCTCCCGGGCGATCAACAAGCTCGCGGTCGCGGCCCTCGACCGGCTGCCGGTCCTGCCGGAATGGCAGGATTCGGCCTGGCTGGAGCGGAGCCGCCTGCCCGCCTTCGCGGACGCGCTCCGCCTCGAGCATCGCCCCGAGGAGGCGCCCCCGAAGGCCGAGGACCCGCTCCAGCCGCCGCCCGCGACGCCGTCCCGGAAGCGGCTCGCCTACGACGAGCTCCTCGCCTCGCAGCTGGCGCTGGCGCTCCTGCGCGCCCGCCAGCGGCGCAAGGCCGGCCGCGTCAATGCCGGCGACGGCGCCCTGAGCGGGCGCCTCGAGGCCGCCCTCCCCTTCGCGCTGACCGGCGCGCAGGGCCGGGCGGTGGCGGAGATCCGCGCCGACCTCGCGGCGCCCCGGCGGATGCTGCGCCTGCTCCAGGGCGATGTCGGCTCGGGCAAGACCGCGGTGGCCCTGCTCGCCATGGCCTCGGCGGTCGAGGCCGGGCGTCAGGCCGCCCTGATGGCGCCCACCGAGATCCTGGCGCGGCAGCATTTCGAGCGGCTGAGACCGCTGGCCGGTCCCCTGCGCCTGCGCCTGATGACCGGCCGCGACCGGGCCGCGGAGCGGAAAAGCACGCTCGCCGACCTCGCCGCGGGCGAGATCGATATCCTCGTCGGCACCCACGCCCTGTTCCAGGAGGCGGTGACGTTCCGCGACCTCGGCCTCGCGGTGGTGGACGAGCAGCACCGGTTCGGCGTCCACCAGCGCCTCGCGCTCGGCGCCAAGGGCGAGGCGGTGGACTTCCTGGTCATGACCGCGACGCCGATCCCCCGCACCCTGGCGCTGACCTTCTTCGGCGACATGGACGTCTCGATCCTCGACGAGAAGCCCGCCGGCCGCCAGCCGATCCGGACGATCACGCTGCCGACCGAGCGGATCGACGAGGTCGTGGCCGGCCTCGCCCGGGCGATCGCCGGGGGCGAGCGGGTCTACTGGATCTGCCCCCTGGTGGAGGAATCGGAGTTCGTCGACCTCGCCGCCGCGGCCGAGCGCTTCGACGATCTGCGGAAGCACTTCGGCGACGCGGTCGGGCTGATCCACGGCAAGATGCCCGGCCCCGAGAAGGACGCCGCCATGGCGCGGTTCGCCGCCGGGGAGACCGAGCTCCTGGTCTCGACCACGGTGGTGGAGGTCGGGGTCGACGTGCCCGAGGCCACCATCATGGTGATCGAGCACGCGGAGCGCTTCGGGCTGGCGCAGCTGCACCAGCTCCGCGGCCGGGTCGGGCGCGGCTCGAAGGCCTCCTCGTGCCTGCTGCTCTACCGGGGGCCCCTCGGGCAGGTGTCCCGGGCCCGGCTGGAGATGATGCGCGCGAGCGAGGACGGCTTCCGCATCGCCGAGGCCGACCTGAAGCTGCGCGGCGAGGGCGAGGTGCTCGGCACCCGCCAATCCGGCATGGCGGCGTTCCGGCTGGCGCGGCTGGAGAGCGACGCCGCCCTGCTGGAGGCCGCCCGCGACGACGCGCGGATGATCGTGGAGCGCGATCCCGGCCTCAAGAGCCCGCGGGGACAGGCGCTGCGGGTGCTGCTCTACCTGTTCGAGCGGGAGGCCGCCATCCGGCTGATCGGGGCCGGATGAACGGTTTCCTGAACGGATTCGTTCAGGAAAGTCCGGCCTTCCTGAACGGCCGGATCCGGAATCGCCGCCGCGCGACCGGATCGGTACTCCGAAGCGCCGATGTCACAGGCTCTCTGAAAAAGTGTTTCGTTTCAGGAGTTTGACGGGATCGCGCGGAAGCTTGGCGGCGCCGTACGGGCGGTCCGGGAGGCTCCGGACAGGCCTCGTGACCTTGCATCAGCCATATTCTTCCCTTAACTGGAGATGAACGAATGGCCCGGTAAGCCGGGACATCACGGACGAATCTGGAGGACGGACATGTCGAACGGACTGTTCCAAGGCCTGCCGGGCTCCCACGAGATGGCCGGTGCCCACGCCCTGCCGACCGAGCCCTGGCTCCTGCCGATCTCGGATCGCGCCGCCGAGGCGGCGGGCAAGACCGCGGACGAGCTGCAGGCCGCCGTGCGTCGGGCGTCCCGGCCCTTCTGGCTGGCCGCCAACGGGCTCTGCATCGCGCTGGGCCTCGCCCTCACCCTGCAATGCGCCTCCGGCTGGGGCCCGACGGCGCCCCGCAGCGCCGTGACGGTCGCGCAGGCGACGCCGCCGACCATCGCGCCGCAGACCGCCTCGCTGCAGCGCTGAGCCGATAGCAGTCTGATCATTTCAGGGCCGTCCCGCGCGCGCGGGACGGCCTTTCTCGTGGACGATGGCCGCCAATCCCACGGTCTCCCGCAAGCCGAGGAGCGGTGAGCTCGGCGCGCACGAGGCCTGGATCGCGCGCCGGCGCCTCGGGGACGGCCCCTTGAGCGGACCCGGAGGTCGTCCCCGCTTCGACGGTTCCGGTCGACGCTGCCGTCATCGCGAGCGCAGCGCAGCGACCCAGGGCAGCGGGACGTCCTGAACCGTGGCGCGACACGGGGTGGCTCAGGCCGCCGAGAGGGCGACGAAGCCGGCGACCGGGCGCCGCATCACGCGTCCTGCGGCTCCCGGCGGGGCAGCGGTCCGCCGGCCTGCTGGGCCGTCCGCAGGGTGGCCGCCATGGCGTTGAGGCGGCCCTGTGGGTCCTCCGGCTGGATCACCCCGGCCGACATCACCAGCTTGGCGGCGTCATCGACGCTGATGGCGAGCTCCACCACCTCCGCGCGCGGCAGGTAGAAGAAGAAGCCCGTGGTCGGGTTCGGCGCGCAGGGCAGGAAGACGCCGACGAGGTCGTCCGCCGGCGCCCCCCGGGCCCGCAGCGCCCCCTCGACCTCGTGGGCCGCCGGGGCGGACAGGAACACCACCGACCACGTGCCCTTCACGGGGAACTCCACGAGCCCCACCGTGCGGAACGAGGTGCCGTTGGCCGAGAACAGCGTCTCGAAGATCTGCCGCAGGCCTTTGTAGAGGCCGGAGATCACGGGGGTCCGCGCCAGCAGGACCTCGCCGAACTCGATCACCGAGCGTCCGACGAGGTTCGCCGTGAGGAAGCCCAGCAGGGTCACCGCCAGGAACGCGATCACGAGGCCGAGGCCCGGGATCGAGAACGGCAGGTAGTGGTCCGGCAGGTAGCTCGCCGGGACCAGCGGCTTCACGAACGAATCGATCAGCGCGATGAACCACCACGTGATGTAGGCCGTGATGGCGAGCGGGCCGGCGACGATGATGCCGGTGAGGAAATAGGTGCGCAGCCGGCCGCGCGCGCTGACCCGCGTCTTCGGGGTGCCGCCGCCCGCCGCGGCGTCGGGCTCGGGAACCTGGATCGGCGGGGGAATCGGCGCCACGGGTGCCCTCTCGGCCGCACCACGCGCGGCGATGACGCTGCGGGGCCGTCCCCCGCTGGCAGAGAGGTAGCGGTTGCGCTTGTCCGCCTCAAGGGCGGCCCCGCCTCCCTCAGGCGTCCGCACCCGGCGGTCGGGCGGCGGGGACCGGCATCGCGTCCCGGGGAATCACGGCGCCGCGATGCCCGATCACCGCCCCGGCCAGGCGGTGCGCCTCGGCGGCGGCGGCTTCCGGTGCCAGCCCGGCGATGCGCGCCGCGAGGTAGCCCGCCGCGAAACTGTCGCCCGCCGCCGTCGTGTCGACGACCCGCGCGGCCCGCCCGGCCGGCACCGCGGTGTCGGCCCGGCCGTGTAGCACCCGGGCGACGGGGCCGGATCCGTCCGAGGTCTTGAGCACGATCTCGGCCCGGCCGCGGTGGCGCAGCACCTCGTCCTCGCCCGCCGCGCCGAACAGCCAGTCCAGATCCTCGGCCGAGGCGAAGATCACGTCGGCCAGGTCCAGGGCCGCGCGGAAGGCCGCCCAGGCCTCGTCCCGGTCGGGCCAGCCGCGGGGACGGTAATTGGTGTCGAAGGCGACCTGCCCGCCCCGCTCCCGCAGGCGCGACAGCGTCTCGAACAGGGCGGCGCGCCCGGTCTCGCCGTAGAGCGAGAGGCTGATGCCGGACAGGTAGACGAGGTCGTAGCGCTCCAGCTCCGCCTCCGTCTCGGCGGCGCCCGGCTCGGTGAAGAGGTCCCGGGCGGCGGCCCGGTCGCGCCAGTAGTGGAAGCTGCGCTCGCCGTCGGCATCCGTGCGGATGATGTAGAGGCCCGGCATCCGGCCCTGCAGGCGCCGGACCCGGTCGAGGCCGATGCCCTCGCGGCCCCAGGCCGCCGCCATCTCGTCGCTCCAGATGTCGTCGCCCAGCGCGGTCACGTAGTCCACCGCGACGCCGAGGCGCGCGAGGTAGAGCGCGGTGTTCAGTGTGTCGCCGCCGAAGCCCCGGACCAGATTCCCGTCCGGGCGTTCGGACAGTTCGACCATGCACTCGCCGATGCAGGCGACCCTCATGCGGTTCCTCCCGGTGCGCGACCCCGTGTCCCCGCATTGTACGGCCCGGCCTGTCAATCGCCACCGGTCCCGGTCCCGACCTCGCCGGCCGCGCTCGCGTGGCCCCGTCGCGCGCCCGTCTGAGGAGCCTCGACGATCCAAGGATCAGCGCGCCAGTCGCTCGGTTTCGTGGGATTTGCAATTCGATAATTACGCAAACGTATTGTAATATACGCACCATGACCGATAATGAATCATATAATATCAATAGTATCCCCAATAGAATCTGTAATATGCGTGCATGACTCGTCATAGAATCTCGACGTCGCGCTTTTCTGAAGTTCGATTCAATGCCGGAGCGGAAAATCACCATTCTTAAACACCGAAGGTCAGAGAACATCCTTCGCGACAGGGGTCATTGTCGAGCGAGATCCGGTCGCGTTGCTGTCGTGACGGTGTGTGCCGAACGCGCCGAGGGGCGGGATGCGGTCGGGGATCCCGGAAACCTCCGTTCACAGCGCGGCAGGAACGAATCCGTTCGATCGGGAACAAATCGCCTCGGGCTGTAATGTCGATGCAAGATGTTTGTCGATCGCGGGCGCCATCTCAATGGAGATACGTGCCGGATCTGAAGAAATTCCGGATGAATGGTGAAGTGTTGTGCCGGAAAAATTCTCGTGGCCGAACGGCGGGAACGGTGATACGGTTCGAACGGTGCTGAGATGTTCCATACTGCTTTAAGCGCTCTGACTTTCTCGTCGGGAGAGTTCCTGACTCTCACGGAAAGTCGGGGCGTGAGTGGGGCCTGGAGCTGGATCTTCGCGGGCGAGGAGCAGGTCTGGTCGCCCGGGTTCTACCGGCTGCTCGGGCTCGTTCCGAACGCCGCGAAGGCGCGCTACGACCTGTTGCTGAGCCTGATCCATCCCGAGGACCGGCCTCTCATGCCGGCGCTGGCGGACATCCGGCAGGGGCACGTGCCCCGCGAGGTCATCGTCCGGGTGATCCGGACGAACGGCACAGTGCGCACGCTCTCGCTGACGATGGAGGTGCGCGTCTCGGCGGAGGGGCGGCCCGTCGCCCTCAGCGGCACGGCGCTCGACGTGAGCGACCGCGAGCAGCTGGCGCGCCTGCGGCAGGAAGAGCGCCGCCGGCAGAGCGCGCTCTACCTCACGGAGCACATCACGACCTTCTCGATGGGGCTCGACCGCGTCCGGGACATCCCGTTCGCCGTCGCCCAGGTCCACGGGCTCCCGCTGGAGGAGATCTGCGCCGAGCCGTATATCCTGATCGTTCCCGAGGAGCGCGCGGGCTTCCGGGCAGCGGCCCTGGAGCAGATCGAGCGGCGGGCGTTCTTCCAGGGGGGCGCCCACGAGCGCCTCGCCAACGGCGAGCTCTGGCACTTCCGGATCCTCACGATGCCGGTCTGGGATCCGGACGGGACCTATCTCGGGCGCTGCGGGCTCAAATACCCCGTCCGCAACCACGCCCCGCCCCCCGGCGGCCTGCACGAGGGGCTGGAGCATTCCGTGAGCGGCCACCACCTGCGGGCCGCGCGGGCGCTCCTCGACTGGTCAATGATGGAGCTCGCTCAGGCGAGCGGCCTGTCGCATTCCACCGTGCGGCGTCTGGAAGAGGACAGCGAGCATCGGGGAAGCCGGTCCCGCCTGCACGCGGTCGAGGCGCTGCGCCGGGCGGGCGTCCGGTTCGTCCCCATTGATGACGGGACCCTGGCGGTCGCCCGGGTCTGAGCGGCCCGCGCGGCCGACGGGCGCTCGCGGGATCCGCCCTGCCCCGCCCCACCGGGTCATCGGGGTCGGTCTCCGCGCTGGCCCCCCCGGGGGCCCCCCGACCCCAGCGCGGAGACCGGGACGGGCGGATCGGGCGATCCGCCGTCAGGCATCCCCGCGCCCGTGTCCCGCGGCGGCCCGGACGGGGCCGCCGATCCAGGGCGGTGCGGGCCTGGCCGCCTCAGGCCGCCTTGTGTCCGAGCTGGATCGCCTTGGCGATCTCCGAGCGCTTGGCGGCGTAGCCCGGGGCCACCATCGGGTAGTCGGCCGGCAGGCCGTACTTCGCCCGGTAGCGCTCCGGCGTGAGGCCGTGCGCCGTGAGGTGACGCTTCAGGGTCTTGTAGGACCGGCCGTCGATGAAGCTGATCAGGCCGTCCTGCTGGATCGAAGCCTCGATCTGCGCCGCCGTCGGGCCGGTCCAGCCGGGACCGGATCCCGAGCCGCCGCCCTGCAGCACCGATATGGCCGTGTGCACCTGGTCGATCAGGACCGGCAGGTCGCCCACGCCCACCGCATTCCGAGACACGTAGGCCGCGACCAGTGATGCCGTGCACTTGATCAGGTCTGTGTTCAGGTCCGAGGTCTTTTCGTTCAGATCGATTGTGTTCATGAATCCCCCAGTACCGAAATTCGAGGCATGAAAACCGGCGCATCGATAAAACTGATGCTAGGATCAGCTTTTACCGCCCAAGCATGCGCCGAATTGCTTCGAGTGTGCCAAGATTGGCGCGTAACTATACAAAAACTGTCTATTTTGTCTATACTTTATCTTAGGATTTTCTTTGAACATTTTCTGTTCTTGCGAAGCAACATGAGGTTGCCAGGCCGGCGGCGTCTCGCAAACAGTGCGCAGTTTCGGCCTCCGGTCCGTGAGGCTGTCCGCGATGACTGCGAACGGCCGCGCGATGACGGGCTGCAGGGGCGCGAATCAGCGGCGGAGACAGGGACGGATCGCGGATGCCGACCGGTTACGGGTCGATCGGACCGCGGCCCGCGTCCCTGCTGACCATCGGTCGGGCGGCGCGCGACGGGATTCCGGGGTCCGTGGCGCTTCTCCACGGCCTCTCCGCGGGCGCTGGCGCCGCGACCGGGCCGCGATTAACAAAGTTCTCAGGCAAGGCGTGGATCGTGCGCGCCGGGCGCGTCGCTAAACGCTCGCGCGTCGGGAGCCTCGTTCCGGCCGTGACGGCACGGCGGCATCCGTGCGAGAGGCCCGTCGACGCGCGCTATCGAGGGCGACCCCTATGTCCGGACCCTGTGCGACCACTATCCCGCGCGCGCTCTCCGCGCTCGAAGCGCCCGGACCGGGCGCCGCGGACGCGGTCGGCGGCCGGATGCCGCCCCTCTGGATGCTGCTCGTCGGCCGGGCCGCGGTCCGCCGTCACTGGCACCTCATCGCCGCCACCGGCCTGCTGTGGTCGTCGCTCGGCCTCCTGGTGGTGATCGATTCCCTCGACGGTGCGCTCCACGTCCCGGACCGGTGGTTCGGCCTGATCCTCCTGGCCGAGGGCGTGAGTTCCCTCCTCGTCGGCGCGTCCGCGATCGGTGCCGCGCGCCGCCTGCGCCTCGCCAAGGGCGCGCTGCTGTCGGTCATGGCCGTGCTGATCATGATGGCCACGAAGCACAGCACCTTCCTGCTCGCCATGATCTTCGGCGTCGCCTTCGTGGTCGACGGCCTCGTCCGGATCACGATCGCCGGCCTGCTGAAATTCGCTGGCTGGCGGATGTCGGTCGCCCTCGGTGGCCTCAGCATCGCCTTCGGCCTGTTCCATCTCCAGCCCTGGCCGACCTGGTACGCCGGCACGGTCGGCTACTGCATCGGCATGTTCCTGATCCTGAACGGCGCCAACCTCGCGCTGGTCGGGCTGCGCACCCGGCGCCTGGGCACCGCCGAGCCGGCGGTGTCGGTCGGCGGCGACGAGCCCGGCAGCCTGACGGTCTATGTCTGGACGCCCACCGGGCAGGCGACCACGCCCGCCGGCCAGCGGCTGATCCGGCGCTACGTCGCCTCCGTCGACAAGGCCGGGCGCTTCTCCACCGGCCACGCGGCCCTGCAGCAGGGCGACGACCTCTACGTCAGCCACTACCCCGCGGTGGAGATCGACCGCTCCCCCGCCAACCTGCGCTCGAGCCTGCGCGCGGGCCCGGAGAACGACGTGCCCGGGCGCTTCCTGCCCTCGCACGCCGCGGAGGTGGCGGACTGGTGCCCCGCGACGGTGGCGGTGACGCTGAACGGCATCGACGCCGCCCGGCTGCGGGCGTTCTGGGCGCAGTACAGCCGCGACACCACCTACAACTTCATCAGCCGCAACTGCTCCACCACGGTGGCGCGGGCGCTGGACATCGCCGTGGAGGGCGCGTTCAGCCGCGGCGGGCATCCCTGGCGGCGGCTCGCGGCGGCGCTGACCACGCCGGAGTTCTGGGCGGCGGCCTTCCTGCGCAACGGGGCGCGGTCCATGACCTGGACCCCGGGCCTCGTGCTCGATTACACGCGGGCGCTGAGCGCCCTCGTGGATCCGGCCTCGCCGGTGCCGTCGATCGCCTGGAAGCGGGTCGGCTGGCGGCTCCTGCGCAACTGGCGGGCGCGGGACCTCGCGCCCCTGAGCCCGATCGCCCGGCAGCCCTCCGTGCCGGGAGCTGGCCCGACAGAAGCCTGATCCCGACCTGATCCCGGCCCGATCGGGACTCGGGACCGCGGTCGCCCGCTCAGGGGTCCTTGCGGGCGGCGGGGCGGCCGGCAGCGAGGTCGCCCGCGATGGCCTGCATCACCGCCAGCGTGTCGACCTCGTCCTGCTCGGCGCCGTGGTCGCTGAGCTTCACGATCACCGTGCCGGTCGCGCGGTTCACGTAGATGTACTGGCCGTAGACGCCGATGGCCGAGATGTCGTCGTCCTCGCCGCCCGGGGCGTGCCACCACTGGGCCGAGTACTGCCAGCCGTCGACGTCGCGCCGGGCCGGCGTCATGATCCGCTCGATCCAGCGGCCCGGGATGATGCGGTGATCGCCCGACCGGCCCTGGTCGGCCACCAGAAGGCCGAGGCGGGCGAAGTCGCGGGCCGTCGCGTTGATGCAGCAGAACGCCTTCTCGATGCCGCCGGGCCGGTCGAGGTTCCAGGTGGCGTCGGCCTGGGCGCCCATCGGCTTCCAGATCCGCTCCGAGAGGATGTCGGCCAGCGGCTTGCCCTCGACCCGGGCGAGGATCAGGCCGAGCAGCTCGGTGTCGATGCTGCGGTAGCGGCCCTTGGTGCCGGGCTTGAACGCCAGGTGGGCGTTGTCGCGCACGAAGGCCGTGAGATCGCGCGTCAGGTACATGCCGGCGGTGCCGGTCAGGGGATGCCGGGGGTCGTAGTTCTCCGGCACGGCGATGCCGCTCGCCATGTCGAGGAGGTTGCGCACGGTGATCTGGCCGAAGACCGCGCCGTTCCGCAGCTCGGGCAGGAGGGTGGAGACCCGGTCGGTCTCGGCGAGCTGACCCCGCGCCACCGCGGCGCCGACCAGCAGCGAGACGATGGACTTCGCCACCGACCACGAGGGGAACAGCGTCTCCGGTCCGGTGCCCGCGCGCTGCCACTCGTGGATCAGGACGCCGTCCTGCAGCACCAGGAACGCGTTGGTGTGGGTCGCCTCCAGCACCGCCATCAGCGGGACCGTCTTCCCCTTCCAGGGGACGCGGTCGAGGATCGGGCGCGGCCGCGCCGGCAGGTCGCTCGCCCGGGCCGGGGCCTGGACGATCCGGCTCGGGAACCACGTGCCCACCGACGACGGCTCGATGACCGCGAGCGCCGTCAGGGTGACGGGATCGGGGACGTTGATCAGCGCGGCCGCGGTCCAGGCGCAGCCCGCGATCGCGGCGCCGCCCGCCGCGGCGATCACGCCCCAGCGGCGGCCCCGGCGCGCGCGGGCCGGAGAATCCGGGATCGCCAAGGACGCGGTCATGCTGGATCTGTGTCGCTCTGGATCGTCGCTGTCGCGCGGCCGGCCTCGGGGCGGGACGGCGCGCGGTCACCATGATCAGCAGGCCTTAATGAAAGCCCCAATCGGCCCCGGCGCCGGGCCGGTCCGTCGCCCGCGAAGCGGCGAGCCGCCGGTTCGGAAATGTTCACGGATCTGTGGCCTTGTGTCCGGCGGCCGCCGACGTCCCGCGGCCGTTTCGACGCGGATCCGGGCCGGCCCAGCGCCGCCCCGTCCGCGCGGGCGTCCGATTCGAACCTGGTTCTACACGCCTCGACCGCCCGACTCACCCAGCCCGCGCAGCCCGAAAGTCCGCCGTGCCATGAATCCGTACCTGATCCTCGGGCTCGCCATCGGCGCGGAGGTGACCGCCACCCTGGCGCTGAAGGCCGCCGACGGCCTCACCCGCCCGGGGCCGACGGTGATCGTGGCGCTCGGTTACGGCACCGCCCTGTGGCTGATGTCGACCAGCATGGACATGCTGCCGATCGGCGTGGTCTACGCGATCTGGTCGGGGATCGGCATGATCGGCGCGGCGCTCGGCGGCGCGTGGCTGTACGGCGAGGCGCTCAACCCGACGATGCTGGTGGGCATCGGGGTGATCGCCCTGGGCGTGACCGTCCTGGCCGCGGGCCAGGGCCAGCACTGAGGCTCCCGGTCCGGTCCCGAAACGGGACACCCTCGCCACATCCTCGCCGCGAACGTGCCGTCAAGCTTGGCCTTCGTCCGGTCGGAGCGGAACACCGCCCGGCTGGTCAGGCTGGAGGAGCACGGAGCGCGGATGCATGCGGGGTAGCGAGAGGACGAAGGTCGGTCCTGCACTGATCGTTCTGGCGGCGGCCGGCGGCCTGGGGGCCTGCAACACCGCTTCGCCGGTGCTCACGACGGGATCGATCCCCGACCGCAAGCCGCCGATGGTCGTCAGCGACGCCGAGCGCGATTGTCTGGGCCGCGCCATGTACTTCGAGTCGAACAGGAGCGACAGCGACGGGCTGGTCGCCGTCGGCACGGTCGTGATGAACCGGCTCGAGAACGCGATCTTCCCGGGCGGCATCTGCGCGGTGGTCGGGCAGCCGGGCCAGTTCGCGCCGGGCGTCCTCACCAAGCCGATGCAGGAGAAGGACCTGCAGAAGGTCGCCGACGCCGCCGACGCCGTCCTGGCCGGCGAGCGGCACCCGAAGGTCGGGAAGGCGATGTTCTTCCACACTGCGGGCCACCGCTTCCCCTACACGAACATGCACTACGTGGCCGTCGCCGGCGGCAACGCCTTCTACGAGAAGCGCGACAGGCGCACGGCCAAGCTGGAGAAGCCGGAGAAGCCGGCTCAGCAGGACAGGCCGGCCACGCCCGCCCTGCCCGCGACGGCCCTGACCTTCGCGGCCGTACCCGCGCCGCCCGCCGCGGGCCCCTGATCGAGACGGCCCGATCCGACAGCCGCGTCCCGGATCTGCGCGCCGAGTTCCGGTCAGCCGGCCGCCGCGTCCTCGGCGCGGCTCGCCCGCAGGGTTCGGGCCTCCTGCCGGGCGGCGGCCAGCACCCGCTCCCGGCGCACCGGCTCCCGCAGCGATTCCCACAGACGGAGCAGCTCCAGCGTCGGCAGCGCGTCGCAATCCGGCGACGCGTCCCCGGATGTGCGCCCGGTCGCCGGCGCGCCCGCGGCGAAGAAGATCTCGATCGGGCTCCCCAGGGCCTCGGCCAGTCTCCCCAGGAGCGCGTCGGCCTGGACGGTCGGGATCATGGGAAATCCTGTTTCTGCGCGGGCGGTCGAACCGGATCCTTACCTTTAAGTTGTATGCTCGGCATTCAACCAGGTTACTGCACCGCCATGTCCGACGACGACGGTTTTGACCGCATGGTGGAGGCGACGATCCTGGCCCATCAACTCGTGGTCGCGCACGGCACGGCGACGATGCAGCTCCTGTCCCGATTGCTGCTCATGGAGATCGGTACGGAGATCGCGGCGCGGCGCGATCCCGATCCGGCCGCCAACGACAATCCGGACGCCCTGGAGGATTAGAGCGCGCTTCGCCGGCATTCCGGTCGGATCGGGTCCCGGCGGAAGAACCGGCCTGGCCCGTAATCCTTGGCGCGATGCAATGGAGCGGGCGGCAAATCTGTTGATCGGCCCATCGATCCGAGCAGGCGGCATTTACAAGGATGGATAACGGTCTAGCTTCTGGGTAGAAACTACCCACGAATCACGGATCCCTCGCCGATGATCGCCGAACGGGTAGCGCTCGCTGGTGCGCTCCTCCTGCTGAGCATCACACCCGCGGTCCCCCAGCTGCGCCGTCCGATGACGTGTACGGTGGAGGCGTCGACCAGTCTCGATGTCGCCGCACCCGAAGGCGCCAAACCGCAATCCCAGAAGGCCCGGACATTCTCGCTGGTCTCCAGCGGCGGCCTGCTGACCGTGATCTCGGCCGGGCGCTCCGACTATTACGAGTGCCAGACGGCCTCGCCGCGGCTGAACGAGCGCACGCCGCGCAACGCGATCAAGTGTCAGAACGGCGTCTACTTCCTTCTGATCGACCTCAACAAGATGAACTTCGTCGAGGCGCAGCTCAATCCCGAGGAGCGCAACGACGTCAAGGTCAGCTACGGGAATTGTCGGACCCTGTAGGGGCGTCGCCGGGCAACCTAGTCCATGTGGATCAGGACGTAGGCGGCGGCGGCAACGGCCGTGAGGGTGAGGACCACCAGCAGCGCCGTTTTCCCGGGCGGTCCTTCCGGCGGGTCTGGGGCGTCGGTCATGCGGCTCCTCCGGGCCGGTGACGGGGCCTCTGCCGAAAGGGCCCGGTCCTTCGGTTGGTTCCCTGACCGGGCCCGGTCCGCATTCTTCCGCCCCGGCCGGGACGATCACCGGCAGAAATGCGCCGCGGCCGGCGTCCACTGGCCGAAGCCCGTGGCGACCATGTTGGCCACGACCCGGCAGATGTAGATCTTCTGCGCCGCGTTGTTGTGCGGGCCGGCATGATAGCGCGCCACGGCCATCGTCCAGCTGCCCTCCCGCCGCCTCAGATCCCGGAGAAATTGCGTCGCGTAGTCCACGTTCGCGCGCGGGTCGATCATGGCCTCGACCGAGGCGAACTTTTCGCCGTGATAGTGGTGGTTGATCTGCATGCAGCCGAGATCGATCAGGCGCGCGCCCCGGCGGCGCGCCGCGGCGAAGTGGGCCAGCACGTCCTGGGGCCCGGTCGCGAAATAGGCCGCCCCTTCGATGTTCATGGCGTAGGGCTGGAGCGAGCCGCGCTTGCCCGTCTCCGTGAGGCCGACCGCGTAGAGCACGCCGAGGGGCACGCCGTAACGGGCCGCGGCACGGCCCATCTCGGCCTCGCACACGTTCCCGGCGACCGGGGCGGCGCTACAGATAAACGCCGCCGTCGCGAGGACGTACCGTCTCATCTGTCCGCTCCCCGTCGCGCCTGCCGAGCGTCGGCCGCTGCGCCGCGCGCTGGTCTGCCTGCCGCTGCCCGTCCCCGCCGTGACCCGGCCGGGCGCCGCCGTCGGTGAGCCCGGATTGGCCCTGGGACGGTGATCCGCCCGCGGAGAACCCGGCGTCGCCGGGGCGAACCGGCTCGACAATGATCTCGGGCCGGTAATGCGCGTGCTTGAGCAGTTCGGTGAGGATCGCCGAATCCCGTTGCAGCATCGCCGCCGTCTCGGGACGCGCGGCGCGCAGATGGGTCTCGAGCTGACCGTCGACGAGCCGCAATTCCACCGTGACGATCCCGAGGCTCTCCGGCCGGAGCTGGATCTTGAGCACCCGGAGCGGCCCGTCCTGAGCCGCGGGGATCGTCGGATCGGCGCCGACGCGACGCTCCGGTCCGGCCGCGGTCGCGCGCTCGATCTCCTCCGTGATGGCCGCCGCGATCGTCGGCAGGACGGCGGCGAGTCGGGCCGGCTCGGTCCCGGATCCGTTGCCGGGACCCGGGATGGGGACGCCCGGCGGCCCCTGCCGGCCGGTGGGGGCGAGGAGGAGTCCGGCGATGCCGGAGCGGGGACGGTTGTCCTCGCGTGCCGTGAGCCCCCCCGGCCCATCGATCCCCGTCGCGGTGCGGGCCGACGCATCGGCGCGGGCCGACGCATCGCCGGCTCGAGGCTCGGGATCGGTCGCGAGGGCGACCGTCGCCTTCGGCGGCGCTGCGTTCACCTTCCCGGCGACCGTCCCGGCGATCTGGGTGGCGACTTGCGCGGCAATCTGGGCGGCGATCTGGGCGGCCGGCGCGATCGGAGCAGGATCGGGCCCGGCGACGGCCGGAGCCACCGGTCCGGGGCGGACGGGTCGAGGCTGAGCGTCCGCCGCGTTCGGGACGGCCGGCAACGGGGACGTTGCCGCTGCGGCGGCCGGGAGGGCGTGGCGGGCCGCCTCGGGCAGGACGGGCTTGAAGTGAACCGCCCGGTCGAGGACCTCGACCTGCGGGGGGGCGCCCTGCAGCAGGGTGCCCGGGCTCGGCCCGGCGCGCGGCGACGCGTCCGCGCGGGCCGCCTCGAGATTTCCCACGAGGCTGGTCTCAGGGGCCGCGTCGGGGCCCGCCGGGGATGCGGCGGATGGGGCCGGTCCCGGAGCACCGGTTCCGTGTCCCGTGGGCAGTTCCGGACGGGCCGACAGGACGGCCGCGCTCAGGATCTCGGCGAGCGCCGCGGCGGCGCTGCCGGGATCGCCCGGTGACGGCGGCGGCGCGGGCGATGCGCCGGCTTCGGGCCGCCGATCCTCCCCGGTCGCGCCCTCCGGTTCGTCCATCTCACCCCCGTCGGTCTCGGGTCGTCGGTCTTGGTCTTGTCGGTGTTCAGGCGGGCGACGACGCTGACCTCGAAGTTGTTCGGTCCGAGATAGGGCGTGAGCGTCCGGCGGATGTTGTCCTGGATCTCCCGGTTGACGCTCTGCTCCAGATTCGTCAGGCGCCCGGCCGGCGCCGTCGTGGCGTCGTCTCCGGCGAGCAGCACCGTCCCGTCGGTGTTCAGCACCGTTACCTTGTCGGGCTTCATCCCGGGAATGGCGGCCGCGACCAGCTGGCGGATCGCGGGGGCGACCGTGGCATCGTTGGCCGGTTCCGTGCGCACCACCACCGAGGCCGAGGCGGGCTGCTGCTCCCGGCGGAACGAGCCGGGATCGGGCATGACGATGTGGACCCGGGCCGCCTTGACGCTCTTGAGGGTCTGGATCGTGCGGGCGATCTCGCCCTCCAGGGCGCGGACCCGCGTGATGTCCTGCATGAACGAGGTCAGGCCCAGGGAGCCCAGGTCGTTGAACAGCTCGTAGCCCGCCTTGCCGCTCTGCGGCAGGCCCTTCTCGGCCAGGAGCATGCGCGCCTGGGCCGTCTGCCCGTAGCTGACCAGGACCGACGTCCCGTCCGCGCTGATATCGAAGGGGATGCCGGCATCCTTGAGCGCGGCGCCCATGCGGCTCACGTCGTCGCGGCTGACCGCCACGGTGGAGACTTGGACGTTCCGGCCGATGACCACGGTCCCGGTCCGCTGATCGATCACCACCTTCGCGGGGATGTCGGGCTGGACCTGCAACTCGCCGATCTCGGCCATGAACCGGGTCCGGCCCACGTGGCCGGGGCGGGACAGGACCACCGTGCGGTAGTCGCGCGGGCTCGCCGCGCGCCGCCCGTATTTCTGGAGCGTGTAGGCGTTGATCGCGTCCGAGATCAGGACGGCGGTGTGGAAGTCCGGGTTCTTCAGCTCGAGCGCCATGCCGGGCAATTCGCTGAACGTGCCGGCGACCGCGCGCTCCACCAGGGCCCCGTTGGGGATCCGGGCGGCCGTCGCCACGCCCGAGACCAGCGATTCCGCCTGCCCGGTGACGCTGAAGCCGGAGACGACGAGCGCCCCCTGGGCGACCGCGTAGATCTGCCCGTCGCCGCCCGAGAGCGGCGTCATCAGCAGCGTGCCGCCGCGCAGGGAGGTCGCGTCGCCCATGGAGTTCACGGAGACGTCGACGCGCGACCCCGGCTCGACATAGGCCGGCAGGTTGGCCGTCACCATCACGGCCGCCACGTTGCGGGTCCGCAGCCGCTGGTCGCGCACGTTGATGCCGAGGCGATCGAGCATCGATTGCAGCGACTGTTCCGTGAACTGTTCCCAGTCTGTTGGACTGCGCGTTCATGCCGGAGACGCCGGCGTGCAGCACACCATACAGGCCCATGGCGAGGATCCTCTCATCCGAAACCGTCGCGTTACTCAGAGCAGGGCTCGCTTGCCCGAAGCTTTCGGCACCGGATTCCGGCCCGCTGCGGTCATCCGGAGCCCGGCTCCCGATCAGCTCCGCAGCGCGGTCGCGAGATCCAGGAAGGCGTCGAGGCTCTCCGGATCGGTCGGCTCCTGCCGCAGGGCGCCGTAGATCTTCGGGACCAGGGCGACCGCCTGATCCAGCTCGGGGTCGGCCCCGACATGGTAGCCGCCCATCAGGCGCAGATCCCGGGAATCCTCGTAGCGCGCGATCAGGTTCCTGAGCATGCGCACGAGTTGGCGCTGCTGCTCGGTCCACACGCGGTCGGCGAGCCGGGAGATCGAGCCGAGCACGTCGATCGCCGGGTAGCGGCCCTGGTCGGCGATGGCCCGGTCGAGGACAATGTGGCCGTCGAGGGTTCCGCGGATGCTGTCCGCCACGGGATCGTTGTGGTCGTCCCCGTCGACCAGCACCGAGAAGAGCCCGGTGATCGCCCCGCCCCCGTCCAGGCCGGGGCCGGCCCGCTCCAGCAGGCGCGGCAGATCGCCGAACACGCTCGGCGGGTAGCCCCGCGCCACGGGCGGCTCGCCGGCGGCCAGCGCCACCTCGCGGGCGGCATGGGCGAAGCGCGTCACCGAATCGAGCACCAGCAGCACGGACTGGCCCCGGTCCCGGAAAGATTCCGCGACCGCGAAGGCGAGCTTCGGGGCCTGCCGACGCATCATCGGGCTCTCGTCGCCCGTGGCGACGACGACGACCGCGCGCGACCGGCTGTCCCGCATCGGGCCCTCGAGGAATTCCCGCACCTCGCGTCCGCGCTCGCCCACCAGGGCGACCACCACGGCGTCGAACCCGGAGCAGCGGGCGAGCATGGAGAGCAGCGTCGTCTTTCCGACCCCCGAGCCGGCGAAGATGCCGATCCGCTGGGCCGCGCAGAGCGGCGTGAACAGGTCCATCGCCCGCACGCCGGTCCGGAGGGGGCTGTCCACCCGCGACCGCGCCATCGCGGGCGGCGGGTCCGCGTCCAGCGGCATCGCCCGCGGGCCCGTCGGCAGGTCGCCCTTCCCGTCGATCGGCGTCCCGAGGGCGTTGACGACCCGGTCCTTCCACGCCTCGCAGGGACGAGGTCCGGAGGTCGGCACCCGGTAGGCCGGCGATCCCAGGCCGGCCTCGATCCGGCCCTCGAACGGCTTGAGGATCACGCCGTCCTCGTCGATCCGAACAACCTCGCCCTCGATCTGCCGACCTTCGGCCTCGATCCGCATGCGGTCGCCGAGTCTCAGGAGCGGTACGGCGACGCGGATCCGGCAATGGCCCGCGCCGATTTCCCTGACCGACCCGCCGATCCGGATGAGGGGGTGATCGTCCTGACGCCCCAGCATGTCGGCGACGCGGTCGAGGGCGTTCATGCTGTTTCCCGGGGGCCAGAGCGGGAGCGGCTCACGTGGTCGGGCCGAGGCCACGGATGGCGTCCTGCAGCGACGATTCCGATTCCGCCACCGCGGCCGCCGCGCTCTGGAAGGTGCGCGTGATCTCGATGAGCCGCGACATCTCCATGACCGGATTGACGTTGGCGCCCTCCTGGAAGCCCTGCTGGACCCGGACCGTTGTCTCGTCGCGCTGGTTGAAGTCGAGGATCGGTCGGCCCGGGCTGTCGGACGCCACCGCGCCGCCGGCGACGCGCGTGAGCCGCGCGGCGGGGTCCAGCCGGAACACGCCGAGCGCCCCGATCTGGTTGGCGCCCTGGGAGACGATCCCGTCCTGGCCGATCGTGAGCGGCGGCCCTTCCGGGTCGACGGTCAGCGGCGACCCGCCGGGATCTAGGATCGCGCGCCCGTTGAGATCCTGAAGGTCGCCGGCCGCCGTGACCTGCATGCGGCCGTCCCGCGTGTAGACCGTGCCCCGCGGCCCCCGCACGGCCAGCCAGCCGTCGCCCTGAAGGCCGACATCGAGCGGGGAATCCGTCTTGATCAGCGGGCCGGCCTTGCGCGACAGGAATGTCTCGCCCGGCGTCGCGAAGGCGACGTCGCGCTGGCCCGCCTGGGACAGGATCGTCTCGAACTTCACCTCTTCCGCCCGGTAGCCGGCCGTCCCGAGATTGGCGACGTTGGCGGCCACCGTGTTCAGGCGCTGCTCGAGCGCCATCTGGGCAGACAGCGTGACGTAGAGCGACGATTGCATGTCAGTGGCCCCCGAGCCGGATGGATTGCAGCTTGAGCAGGACACCGGTGTCGAAGCCGCCGTCGGCTCCGCCGAACAGTGAGAGGAGCGGCGCCGACGTCGCGTTGTTCTTCATGTCCCACCTGAGCGTGAAGCGCTTGATGAAGCGATCGAGCTTGTCGGGATCCCGAAAGCTCGCGAGATCGACCTTGCTGGTGATGAGAGCGGCCTGCGCGTCGAGGCTGCCCCTGGCCGTCTCGTCCGCCAAGCCGAGGGTCGTGCGGACGACCACCCCCAGCGCCTTGTCGGCCAGGATCCCGTAGGCCGACGTGATGGTTCCCGCCTGCCGCTTGAAGTAGAGGGCGAGCCGGACGCCCTCGTCCTGATCGCCGGCGTCGCTCTCGAGCTTCTGCCGGACGTACGCGTCCACGACGGCCGTGCTGGCTTCGGAGCGCTGCGTGGTCTCCGCGCCGAGGGTGCGGAAATCGAACGCCTTGGCGAAGGCGCGGAACCGCTCGTCCTGGATGCGGTCGACCAAGAGCTGCCCGTTCGCATCGGGCTCGCCGGCGAGGATCTTCCTCATGAATCCCTTCGCGTAGGCCATGTCGGCCAGCCCGAAGGCCTGCATGGCGAAGTCGAAGAGGCGGGTGTTGCCGAGGAAGTCGTCGACCGTCTTGATCCCGCCGATATGGTCGGTGAAGTATTTCAGGTCTCGCGCGACCTGCGCTTCCGTGGCTTTTCTGCTCAGTGCTTTCGGGACATCCCGGGCGATGATCTGGTAATCCGTGTAGGTCGATGTCATGTCGGCGACCCTCAGCGCGCCCGACCCTGCGCGAACCCTTCGGCAGGGCTCCCGGCCGTCCCCGACGAGGCGGGGCGAAGCGGGTCGGGATCTTGGAAATCCGCGCGTCCGGTTATGGCTCTCGGAGCTTGTCCGAGCCTTGCCGGGCCGGCATCGGGCCCGCGACCCGGCGGGACGTCCCCGCGGCTCCAGCCCTGCGCAAGCATGGCGGTCTACGGCCTGACGGATCAATCGTTACGACGTCGAGGCGCCGCGTGGGTGTAATCATCGGCTTACTGATCGCCGCGGCCAGCGTGGGCGGCGGCTTCTGGGCCATCGGCGGCCACCTGACCGTGGTGTGGCAGCCCTTCGAGTTCATCATCGTCGGCGGGGCCGCGATCGGCGCCTTCGTCGTCGCCAACCCGGCCGGCGTGGTGCTGGACACCGGCAGCGCGCTGAAGGACGCGGTTCTCGCGCGGGTTCCCAAGCGGGAGGATTACCTGGAGCTTCTCGGCCTGCTCTTCGCGCTGACGCGGGAGGTGCGCTCGAAGCCCCGCAACGAGGTCGAGAACCACCTGGAGCGTCCCGGCGAGTCCGAGATCTTCAAGGCCTATCCGCGGGCCGCACGGGACCCGGCGCTGACCCTGTTCATCTGCGACTACGTCCGCCTCATCATCATCGGCAACGCGCGCCCCTACGACGTCGAGGCGCTGATGGAGGAGGAGATCGCCACGCACCGGCGCGACAAGCTGAAGGTGTACAACGCGCTGATGATCACGGCGGACGGCCTGCCCGCCCTCGGCATCGTCGCGGCGATCCTGGGGATCGTGAAGGCGATGGGCGCGCTCGATCAGTCGCCCGCGCTCCTGGGAAGCCTGATCGGCGCGGCGCTGGTCGGCACCTTCACCGGCATCTTCGTCTCGTACACGGTGGTCGCGCCGATCGCCAACAAGATCAAGGCGACCCGCGAGTCGCAGGCGCGGCTCTACATCATCGTGAAGCAGACCCTGCTGGCCTACATGAACGGGGCCCTGCCGCAGATCGCGGTCGAGTACGGGCGCAAGGCGATCACCTCCGCCAACCGGCCGACCATCGACGAGGTCGAGGACGCGACGATGACGGCCTCGCCCCGCGGCGAGACCGTCCTGCGCGAGGCGGCGTGACGATGGACCGGCAACAAGTCGTCAACGACATCCGGGACCGGCTGCTGGATGCGGCGGGCCTGTCCCTCGAGCGGCTGCCGATGCTGCACGTGATCCTCGACAGGGTCGCGACCTTCTGCGCGGATCAGCTCCGGCATTTCGCCGCCTCCCCGGTCTACTTCTCGCTGAGCAACGTCGAGAGCCAGCGCTTCGGCGACATTCTCGAACCCTACGAGTCGAACGCGATCGCCGGCATCTTCCAGGCGCCGGAATGGGACAGTCACATCCTGGTCGGGTTCGACCGCGACTTCATCTTCACGATGGTCGAGGTCCTGCTCGGATCCGACGGGTCCGAGCCGCCCCTCGACGAGGAGCGATCCTTCTCCAACATCGAGATGCGGATCGCCCAGCGCCTGTTCGACCAGATCGGCCGGGCGATGCAGTCCGCCTTCGCGCTGGTGGCGGACACGCCGTTCAAGCTCGAGCGGACCGAGCTGCGGATGGACTTCGCGGTGATCGGCCGCCGCAACAACCAGGCGGTCGCGGCGAAATTCCTCCTCCAGGCGCTCAATCGCGGCGGCGAGATGTTCATCGTCATCCCGCAATCCGTCCTCAACCCGATGCGCCAGAGCCTGGCGCGGATCCTGGTGGGTGAGACCTCGGCCAGGGATTCCCGGTGGACCCGGCAGATCGCCGGCGAGGTGCAGAAGACCCCTGTCACCCTGAAGGCGATCCTGGAGGAGAAGCCTCTCACGCTGAGCGAGATCGCCGGTCTCGCGGTCGGGCAGGTGCTGGAACTGCGGGCCACGCCGCGGAGCCGCGTCAAGCTCGTCGGGAACGACCGCGAGCTGTTCTGGTGCGATGTCGGGCAGGAGGATGGCGCCATCGTCCTGCGCGTGGACCACTTCATCGATCAGGACCAGGAGTTTATCGATGATGTTCTCGCTCGCTGAAGCCCTGTTGTTCGCCGCTCTCGTCGCGACGACCGCCTGCCTCGTTCCGATGTACATGCGGCTGAAGCGACTGGACCGCTATCACGCGCAGTACCGAGACATGGTCGACTGGAGCGCCTCGGCCCTGGTCGGCGCGAGCAACGCCGTCCAGTCCTTCGCCCAGGACGGCCGCGTGGTCCTCGAAGACCTCGGCCGCGAGATCGAGCTCGCCAAGGCGGCCCTGGCCGAGTTGCGGGCGGAGCGGGACCGGCTGACGGCCCCCGCGCACGCGGCCGCCCCGTCGGAGGCCGCGGTCGGAAGCCGCCTCACGAGCGCCTGACGCCTTCCGTCGGCGGCGCGACACCCGTTGCCCCCCGCGATCGCCGGACCCGGCGATCCCGCGCGGTGGGCCTTCCCCTTCCCCGAGGAGCGCCTGATGTCATCCCCCTCAGAACAACCGAATAGCGAGTCCGGACAGGGAGGCGGTCACAGCGAGAGCCTGTTCACGCGGATCGAGGCGCAGGCCGAAGGCCAGCGGGTGCATGACGAGCGGCTGGGCAGCGGCCGGAACCTCGACTCGATCCTGCGGATCCCGGTCCTGATGCAGGTGGTCCTCGGCTCCGCGACGATGCCGGTCTCCAACCTGATGAAGCTGGGACG
Organism: Methylobacterium sp. Leaf361; assembly: GCF_001424445.1. NCBI lineage: Bacteria > Pseudomonadati > Pseudomonadota > Alphaproteobacteria > Hyphomicrobiales > Methylobacteriaceae > Methylobacterium > Methylobacterium sp. Leaf361. The sequence continues at coordinate 32,252 of NZ_LMPY01000004.1, forward strand.
CGGCGCGATCGTATCCCTGGATCACCGCGTCGGCGAGCCGGTCGACGTCGTGGTCAACGGCCGCATCATCGCCCGCGGCGAGGTCGTCGTCGTCGAGGACGACAACTCGCGCTTCGGCGTCTCCCTGACCGAGATCGTCGGCCCCGCCGCGGCCGACGCCAACGGCTGACGGGGCGGATCACCATGGCCGCAGGCTCCATGACCAAGGTTGGTCGGAAGGTTCTCACGCCCGCCGAGGAAGTCGCGGCCGTCCTCATCGCGATGAACAAGGGTTCGGCGAGCCGACTGGTCAAGTACTTCGACACCGGTGAGCTGAAGCAGATCACCCGCGCGGTCTCGCAGCTCGGGCCCGTGCCGAGGCCGCAGCTCGAGGTCATCGTCGAGCAGCTGGCGGCGTTCTTCGCCGACGGCGCGAACCTGATCGGCACCGCCCGCGAGATGGAGAAGCTGCTCGAGGGCGTGCTTCCCCCCGAGCAGATCGCCGACATCATGGCCGACGTGCTCGGCGGGGGAGAGCGCTCGATCTGGGACCGCATCTCCAACGGGTCCGAGACCGCCCTTGCGGGCTACCTGATCAAGGAGCATCCTCAGACCGCGGCGCTCGTGCTGTCCAAGGTCAAGCCGGCCTGCGCCGCCAAGGTGATGGCGCAATTGCCGGCGCCGCTGCGCAACGGCGTCATGCGGCGGATGCTGACGTTCAAGCCGATCGTCGACGCGACCATGAAGATGATCGAGCAGACCATCCACGAGGACTTCATGATCAACCTGGCGCGCAATGCCGCGGCGGATACCCACTCGCGCATGGCCGACATCGTCAACAAGATGGAGCGCCAGAGCATGGAGGAGGTCCTGGACAACCTCACGCAGACGCGCCCGAAATCGGCCGAGATCCTGAAGAGCCTGCTCTTCACCTTCGACGACATCATCCACATGACGCCGCGGGCGCGGACGACGCTCTTCGATCAGGTCCCGCACGAGAAGGTCATCCTCGCCCTGAAGGGCACGAACGGGCCGTTGCGGAACGTCGTGCTCAGCGCGCTGACCGCCCGCGCCCGGCGCCTCGTCGAGCACGAGCTGGAGGGAGGCGAGCCCGCCGCCCAGCGGGACGTGCTCGACGCGCGCCGCGCGATCACCGACCAAGCGCTCGAGATGGCGTCGCGCGGCGAGATCGAACTCACCCCGGCCGACTCGGATGAGACCTACTTCCGCTAGCACCGTCCCCGGTCGGGGACGGCTCCGGGGCGCCGCTCCGGCGGACGCGTCCCGCCGGGCCGACCGGGGCGGTGCCGTCGGCGGCCCGAGTTCGGGGCGCCGCGATGTCTGAGGACAGGGAGAGCAAGACCGAGGCGGCGAGCGAGAAGAAGATCAGCGACGCGATCGCGGAAGGAAACACGCCGTTCTCGCGGGAAGTGCCCGTCTTCGCCTCCATCCTGGGACTGCTGATCTTCCTGGTCTTCGTGGCGCGGGATCAGGGGCTGCCGCTGGTGCAGAGGCTCGCGCTGATCTTGGAGCAGCCGCGCAACTTCAGCGTGGAGACGAGCCACGACGCGATGCGCCTCGTCCACGCCCTCGCCCTGGAGATGGGCCGCTTCCTGCTGCCGGTCCTGGTCATCCTGCTCGTGGCCGGCATCGCCGCCTCGATCTTCCAGAACGCGCCGCGCGTGGTGTTCGATCGGATCCAGCCGAAATGGTCCCGCATCTCCCCCGTCGCCGGCTGGAATCGGCTCTTCAGTCTGCAGGGGTTCGTCGAGTTCGGGAAAAATCTGTTCAAGTTCTTCGCGATCGGCGGCATGTCCTACATGGTCCTGCACGCGGATCGCCACGAGATCGTCAATGTCATGTTCGTGGATCCAGTCGGGTTGCCCGAATTCCTGCTGACCCTCTCGGTGCGCCTCGTCTCGGCCGTGAGCGTCGCGACGATCGCGCTGGTCGCCGGCGACCTGGTCTGGACCCGCGTGCGCTGGCAGCGCGACCTGCGGATGTCGCGGCAGGAGGTGAAGGACGAGTTCAAGCAGCTCGAGGGCGACCCGCTCGTGAAGGCGAAGATGCGCTCGCTGGCGCAGGACCGGCTGCGCAAGCAGATGATGGCGGCGGTGCCCCGCGCCACCATGATCCTGGCGAACCCGACGCACTACGCGATCGCGCTGCGCTACGACCAGAGCGAGAACGACGCCCCGACGGTTCTGGCCAAGGGCGCGGACCTGATCGCCCTCCGCATCCGCGAGATCGCCGAGAAGCACCGGATCGAGGTCGTCGTCGACAAGGCGCTCACCCGGGCGATGTACGACCATGTCGAGGTCAACCAGGCGATCCCGGCGGAATTCTACCGGGCGGTGGCGAACCTGCTGGTCTACGTGATGACGCGCAAGCGCCGCTGACTGGCGCGGCGTGGCCGAGGCGTGGCAGCGGCGTTGACCGGTCGGCCCGTCCCGACCGGCAGAGGCCGCGGACCCTGGCAGATCCGCGGCGCGGCGTTTCAGGCCGCACAGGCCGTCGGCGGGCCCGGGGCGGTCTTGGGGCGATCTCGGGGCGCTGCGCGTCCGGGATCCGGGAGCGGCCTCAGGCCGCCCGAACGCGGGCGTCCAGGCGCTTCGCCTCCCGGCGGAACCGGTGCAGCACGAACTCGGTGTAGCCGTTCGGCTGGCCGGCGCCCTCGAAGACCAGGGCCTCGGCGGCGCGGAAGGCCGGCCCGTCGAAGCCCGGGGCCATCGGCCGGTAGGCCCGGTCGCCGGCGTTCTGGCGATCGACGACCTCGGCCATGCGCCGCAGGGCCGCGGCGACCTCGTCGCGGTCCACGATCCCGTGGCGCAGCCAGTTGGCGATGTGCTGGCTGGAGATCCGCAGGGTGGCGCGGTCCTCCATCAGCCCGACCTCGTGGATGTCCGGCACCTTGGAGCAGCCGACGCCCTGGTCGACCCAGCGGACCACGTAGCCCAGGATCCCCTGGCAATTGTTGTCGAGCTCCTCCCGCACCGCCTCCGGCGCGAACGCGCCCTCGGCGAGGGGCAGGGTCAGCATGGCGGCGCGGGTCGCGGGCGCCCGGCCGGCGAGCGCCGCCTGACGGGCGCGGACATCCACCTGATGGTAGTGGAGCGCGTGGAGCGTCGCGGCGGTCGGCGACGGCACCCAGGCGGTGTTGGCGCCCGCCTCCGGGTGGGCGCCCTTGGCGTCGAGCATCGCCGCCATCCGGTCGGGGGCGGCCCACATGCCCTTGCCGATCTGCGCGTGGCCGGGCAGGCCGCAGGCGAGGCCGGCATCGACGTTGCCGTCCTCGTAGGCCTGGATCCAGGCGGTCGCCTTCATGGCGTCCTTGCGGACCACGGGGCCGGCCTCCAGCGAGGTGTGGATCTCGTCGCCGGTCCGGTCGAGGAAGCCGGTGTTGATGAAGAACAGCCGGTCCGACGCCGCGGCGATCGCCGCCTTGAGGTTGAGCGTCGTGCGCCGCTCCTCGTCCATGACGCCGATCTTGAGCGTCCGCGGCGCGAGGCCGACCAGCGCCTCGACCCGCCCGAACAGCGCCACCGCGAAGGCGACCTCGTCGGGACCGTGCAGCTTGGGCTTGACCATGTAGACCGAGCCGGTCCGGCTGTTGCGGAGCGGACCGGTGCCCTTCAGGTCGTGCAGGGCGATCAGCGCGGTGACGGCCGCGTCGAGGATCGTCTCCGGGATCTCGGCGCCGTCGAGGGTCACGGCGTCGGTGTACATGTGGTGGCCGACATGCCGGACCAGCATCAGCGACCGACCCGGCAGGGTCAGGCGCCCGCCGTCGGGGGCCGTGAAGGTCCGGTCCTCGGCGAGCCGCCGCTCGACCGTGCGGCCGCCCTTGGACAGGGTGGTGGTCAGATCACCACGCATCAGGCCGAGCCAGCTCCGGTAGACCGCGACCTTGTCGGCCGAGTCCACGGCCGCCACCGAATCCTCCATGTCCATGATGGTCGAGAGGGCGGCCTCCAGCACCACGTCGGCGATGCCGGCCGGGTCGGTGCGGCCGATCGGGCTCGCGCGGTCGATAACGACCTCGATGTGCAGGCCGTTGTGGCGCAGCAGGAGCGCGGTCGGCGCCGCGGCGTCGCCGGTGTAGCCCGCGAAGGCGGACGATCCGGTCAGGCCGGCGCTGCGACCGGCGCCGAGATCGGCGGCCAGGCGGCCGTCCGTCACCGAGAAGCCCACGGCATCCGCCCAGGAGCCGACGCTCAGCGGCGCGGTCGCGTCGAGGAACGCCTTGGTCCTGGCCACCACCGAGGCGCCGCGGGCCGGGTTGAACCCGGCGCCGGGCGCGAGCTCGCCGTCCTGCGGGATCGCGTCGGTGCCGTAGAGGGCGTCGTAGAGGCTGCCCCAGCGGGCATTGGCGGCGTTCAGCGCGTAGCGGGCGTTGGAGATCGGCACCACGAGCTGCGGCCCGGCGATGGCGGCGATCTCCGCGTCCACGTTCTCGGTGGTCACCCGCACGGTCTCGGGCTCCGGCTGCAGGTAGCCGATCCGCGTCAGGTAGTCCGCGTAGGCCGCCGGATCGTGCGGCGCTCCGCGATGGTCGCGGTGCCAGGAATCGATGTCGGCCTGGAGGCCGTCGCGCCGGTCGAGCAGCGTCCGGTTGTGCGGTGCGAGATCGCGGACGATCGCGGCGAAGCCCGACCAGAACTGGTCGGCCGAGAGACCGGTCCCGGGCAGCGCTTCCTCGGAGAGGAAGGTGCGGAGATCCTCGGCGGCGACGAGCTTCGACATGGCGATCCTCGGGGATGCGTGGCGACGCGCGTCAGAAAAAATCGAACGCGCCGTGAAAAATTTTTGATGTCCCCTCGATAGATCGCTTGGCATCCGCGAGAAAGGCGGCAAAAGGGATTTGATTTTTTCCGCAGCGTTGACAATGCACGACCAGAGCGACCTGGAGATCTTCGCCCGGGTGGTCCGCACCGGCAGCCTCACCCAGGCCGGCTCGGAGCTCGGCCTGTCGGTCGCGGTGGTGTCGAAGCGGCTGAAAAGGCTGGAGGAACGGCTCGCCGTGCGCCTGCTGCATCGCACCACGCGGCGGGTGGCGCCCACGGATGTCGGGGCGGCCTTCTTCGAGCGGATCGCCCCGATCGTCGACGCCATCGCGGAGGCCGAGAGCCTCGTGTCGCAGACGGCGACGCGGGCGCGGGGGACGCTCCGGGTCACGGCGCCGAGCTCCTTCGGGCGCCTGCACATCGTCCCGCACCTGCGGGCCTTCTTCGCCCTCCATCCCGGCATCGTGCTCAACTTGGAGCTGAGCGACGATTTCGAGTCGATCGTCGAGCGCGGCTACGACCTCGCGATCCGGGTCGGCGCGCTGGAGAGTTCCGGGCTGACGGCGGTGCGCCTCGCGCCGGTGCAGCGGGTCCTCTGCGCGCGGCCGAGCTACCTCGACGCGGCCGGGCGGCCGCGGAGCCTCGACGACCTGCGCGGCCATGTCTGCCTCGCCACCGAGAACCAGAATCCCTGGCGGCTGGTCGGGCCGGAGGGCCCCTGCACGGTCGGCGCCTCGGGGCCGCTGCGCACCCATTCCAACGAGGTGGTGCGCGAGGCCGTGATCGGCGGCCTCGGGATCGCGCTGCGCTCCACCTGGGACGTGCACGCGGAGCTGCGCGACGGCCTGCTGGAGGTGGTGCTGCCGGCCTACGCGGCGGCGGCCTCGGCCGGCATCTTCGCAGTCTACCCGAGCCGGGCCTTCGTGCCGGCCAAGACGCGGGCCTTCATCGCGTTCCTCAAGCAGACCTACCGGTCGAGCGGGGCCTGGGCAGACGGGTGAGGCCCGTGCTGCGGCGTCTCGCTCCTGCAGGGTATGAGATGTCCGTTGGACGTCTCATACCAACTCCTGTCGATGCGTGCGGGACCGCCGTCCTTGCGAGCGGAGCGAAGCAATCCAGGGAAGCGCCACGCTCACCGATCGCGCGCTGCCCTGGGTCGCTTCGCTGCACTCGCGATGACGGAGAGGGGCGCGTCGACCGAATCGGTCAGCTGGCGACCGATCCGCCCTCAGCCCTGCGCGAAGTCCGGATCGGTCCGCGCCAGCATGCGCTTGAACGCCGCCCACTCGTTGTCGGGCGCCCCCTGGACCACGACGCGGTCGTAGCCGGCGGCGTACTGCCCGGCGGTCTTGGTGGCGATGGCGGAGGACGGCCGGATCACCGGCGCGCCCGCCGCCTGGATCGCCAGCTGCGCCCGGCACGAGCGCTCCAGGTTGTGCATCAGCCGGAACGCCTCGCCGACTGTGCGGCCGCAGGTCAGCAGGCCGTGGTTGCGCAGCACCATCACGGGCTTGTCGCCGAGATCGTCCACCAGCCGCTCCCGCTCGTCGAGGTCGAGGGCGATGCCCTCGTAGGCGTGGTAGGCGACGCGCCCCGTGAACTGCATCGACCACTGGTTCAGGGGCAGGAGCCCCTCCTCCTGGCAGGAGACCGCCACGCCCGCGACCGTGTGGGTGTGCAGCACGCAGATCGCGTCGTGGCGCGCGGCGTGGATGGCGCTGTGGATCGTGAACCCGGCCGGGTTGATGCCGAGCCCCATCGGATCCTCGAGCACCTTCCCGTCGATGTCGACGGTGACGAGGTTCTCCGGCGACACCTCCTCGAAGCGCATCCCGTAGGGGTTGATCAGGAATCGGTGCCCGGCGCCCGGCAGCCGCGCCGAGATGTGGGTGTAGATGCTGTCGTCGAGGCCCAGCCGATGGATCAGCCGGTAGGCGGCCGCGAGGTCGACGCGCATCGCGCGGATCGCGGCGCGATCGGCGGGGTCCGTATCCCGGTCCGCGACGGTCGACGGTGTGGCTGCGCTCATGCGACGGCTCCCTGCCGGTCGGCCCTGTCGGCCCTCCGGGATCGCCGCCCGGCGCAGGCGGTCCCGCGATCCCCGGGCGCCCGAGGCGGGGGCTCGGGGCGAGGTCCGGGAATCGCCGGCAGGGTGCACCAGGGCGGGCGGCCCGGCAATGCGGCGGGACCTCCGGGGGAGCGACGGCCGCGTCCCACCGGATTGCCGGGCCGCGCGGGCGGTCGCCCGAGCCGTCTTCCAGTCCCTTACTTGGACGGGCGGTCGCCGGGTGGAAAGAGCGCGAGCGCCTCCTCCGCCAGGACGCCGCCCGTGATCGCGATCGGGCGGAACGCCGACCGGTCCGCGACCTCCGTGCAGGTGATCATGATCTGGTCGATCTTCGTGGCGAGCTGCTGCAGCGAGGCGGCGAAGACGACGCGCGAGATCCCGCACCAGACGATCGCGCCCATGCACATCGCGCAGGGTTCGCCGGACGTGTAGAGGGTCGTCCCCCGCAGCGCCTCCGGCCCGTGCTCCGCGAGGAAGCGGCGGATCGCCACCATCTCGCCGTGCGCCGTGGGATCGCGCTGCTGCTTCCCGAGATTCAGGCCCCGGGCGCGGATCTCGCCCTCCGCGACGATGACGGCGCCGAACGGGAAGTCGGCGCGGCGCGCCTCGGCGATGGCCGCCCGCATGAAAGTCTCGTCCGCGGCCGTGGCCGGCGCGGCGGTGGTCGCCGACGCGGGGCGCGCGCCCGTCGACAGCGCCACGCCGAGCGCCGCGGCCCCGAGGAACGCGCGCCGGCCCGCATCGGGCGCGACGGGCGGTGCGTGGCCGTGCGGCCCGGTGCCGCGGAGCTTGCTCGTCATGATCGGTTCCGCTGAGCTGTCTCGAGGGGCCGTCCCGGCGGCCGCGACCGCGGCCCGGGGCCGTCCTGGAAGCGCTGCCTGGAAGCGCTGCCTGGAAGCGCTGCCTGGAAGCGCTGCCTAGAAGCGCTGATCGGTGCGGCCGGGGTTGGGGCCGCGGCCGTGATAGGACGCCATGCACAAATGCCAGATCTGCGAACCGAGGTCGTAGAGGCTGAGGTTGTTCGGGTTGGGGTAGCTGAAGATCTGGGCCCGCGCCTGCTCGCGGCAGGCGGCGTCCTGCGGGCTCTGGATGGGTGGCTCCGGCACGGATTGCGCCGCCGCCCCCGTGGTCAGGGCAATCGCGGTCGCGAAGGCAATCAGCGGGAGGCGCATCGTCACAGGTCTCCGAATACGGCGCCGCGGTGGCCGCTGTTCGGCCGGCCGCGGATCTGGGAAGCGGTATGTGGGGCCGGCGGCGCTCCGGGCGAGACCGTCCCGAGCGCCGCCGGCGCGTTCGTCAGCGGCGACGCCAGTGGTAGCTGCGATGCCAATGATAGTTGCGGTGCCAGCGATAGTTGCGATGCCAGCGATAGTTGTAGGTCCGGTAGAAGCGCCGGCCTCCGTAGTAGCGGGCTCCGTAGAAGGCCGGGCCCGGGCCGTAGAACCGGCGGGCGTTCGGGACGCACCGGCCCCACGGGTTGAGGTGGAATCCGGGCCCGCACCAGTAGCCGACCCGGGTCAGCCCGCTCGCGTCGCCGGCCAGCGGAGCCGGTGAGAGCGGGGCCGCCGACGCCGGGCCCGCCAGGCCCAGGCCGCTCAACACAAGGGCCACGAGCCCCATCATCCGCATGAAATGCACGGCGTGATCCTCCCGCGACCGGCGCGCTGTCCGCGTCCGGATCGTGCATCATGCTGCTTGCGAGCCAAGATTAATGTCAATGGCCCGCATTCAGTCAATACCTGTATCAACTACGCATCATCATTTATGAGCCGCGCGATTTCCGTTCTGTATTCAGTGTTCGTCAATGCATCCGTTCCAATCTGACGCACCCGGCGCGCCGGTGACGGATCGGGAGGAGGACCATGAACAGCACGGATCGTCGGGCCGGCGGACGGTCTCGACCCATCGTGACGGCCGGCCTCGCCGCCCTCGTCCTCGCGCTCGCCGCCGGTCCCGGCGGCGCGCAGGACGGCTTCGGTGAGGGGGCCGGGCGCCCGGCCGACCTCGCGGCCGGCGCGGAGGTGGACGCGCTGCGGCCGGTCGTCGAGCGCTTGGCCGGCGCCTGGGTCGCGCGCGGGGCGATCCCGGGCCTGATCGTGGGCGTGAGCCACCGGGGGCGGCGCAGCTACTTCGGGTTCAACGGGGCCGGCGGCGCGCCCTACCGGTCCGACACGATCGTGGAGATCGGCTCGATCACCAAGGTGTTCACGACCGCGCTGTTCGCCGAGGCCGTCGATGCGGGCCGCCTGCGTCCCGACACGCCGCTGCAGGAGCTGTTGCCGAACCTGCGGCTCCGGCCCTGCACGGCCCAGATCACGCCGCTGCAGCTCGCCGACTTCACCTCGGGGATGCCGACGCTGCCGGGCGACCTGCCGCGTGCCCTGGCGGAGCGCAGCGTCCGGACCTACCCGCCGGAAGCGTTCCTGGCCTGGGTGTCGCGCTGGAGCCCGGAGGGATCCGAGGCGGGCGGCTGCGCCCTGCCCGCCCCCTACCGGTACTCGAATGCCGGCATCGGCCTGCTCGGCTACGTTCTCTCCGAACGTCTCGGCGCGCCGTGGGAGAGCCTCGTGCACGAGCGGATCACCGGGCCGCTCGGGATGCTCAGCACGGCGGTCACCGTGAAGCCGGCCGACCGCGCGCGTCTCGCGCAGGGCTACGGGATGGAGGGCCAGCCGGTCATGCCCTGGCCGGTCTTCGCGTGGTACGCCGCGGGAGCGCTCCGCTCGACCGCCACCGACATGCTCGCCTTCGGCGAGGCGGCGCTCGGGCACGAGGCGGTGAACGGCGCGCCCGTGCCGCCAGCGCTCACCCGGGCGCTGCGCGAGGCGATGACGCCGCTCTACCAGCCGGAGGGACAGACCTTCCGGCAGGGCATGGCCTGGATCGAGGAGATCGGCGACCCGGACGCGGGCCAGCGGCCGGTCTTCCTGAAGGTCGGGGGGACCGACGGCTTCAACAGCGTGGTCGTCGTCAATCCGGGCAAGGATCTCGTCGTCTTCGTGGCCGGCGGCCAGCCGAAGATCGGCGCGGAGCGCCTCGGCGTGGCGCTGTCCCGCCAGATCCGCTGAGCGGGCCCGGGCCGCGCGGGGCGCTCACCCCGCCAGCGAGGCCTCGATCCCGGCCTCGATCCCGGCCTCGATCCCGGCCTCGATCCCGGCCCCGATCGCCAGGAGCCGGCGGTCCTGTCCGTGCCGGGCCAGCAGCATCAGGCCCGCCGGCCGGGGCAGGCCCGGCATCGGCAGGGACAGGCCGGTGAGATCGAAGAAGTTGCCGAAGGCGGTGTTGCGCAGCATCAGGCGATTGGCCGCCAGGAAGGCCGCGTCGTCCGCCGCCAGCGGGGCGGTGAGCGGCGCCGTCGCGGCGGTCGCCGGGAGCGCCAGCACGTCGAGCGGGGCGAGGTGCCGGTCGAAGGCGGCGATCAGCGCGGCCCGCCGGCGCATCGTCCGGATGTAGCCTGCGGCCGTCGCCTCCCGGCCGGCCACGATGCGGCGATGCACCCGCGGGTCGTAGCGGTCGGCCGCGCTGTCCAGCCAGTCGGCGTGGATCGCTGCGGCCTCGATCGCCGCGAGGGAGCCGTCCGGGAGCGCCGCGTCCATGGCGGCGAGGTGGTCGTCGATCGGGTGATCGGCGATCCGGGCGCCGGCCCGGGACAGGCGGGACAGCACCCGCTCGAAGGCCTCGGCGACCGGCGCCTCCGTCTCGGTGAACAGCAGGCCCCGCGGCACGCCGATGCGCAGGCCGGCGACGGCGAGCGCCTCCAGCGGCGCGGGCTCCTCGCCCGCCAGCACGGCGTCGGCGGCCGCGCAATCCGCGACCGTCCGGGCGAGCGGCCCCAGGGAATCGAGGGCGTAGGACAGCGGGAACGCCCCCTCCAGCGGCACGCGGCTTGCGGTCGGCTTGAAGCCGACGACGCCGTTCAGCGAGGCCGGGATCCGGACGGAGCCGCCCGTGTCGGACCCGATCGCGATGTCGCTCGTCCCCTGCCCCACCGAGACCCCGGCGCCGGAGGACGAGCCCCCCGGGATGCGCGCCGGATCGGTGGCGTTGCCGGGGGTGCCGTAATGCGGGTTGAGGCCGAGCCCCGAGAAGGCGAACTCGGACATGTTGGTCTTGCCCAGGATCACCGCGCCGGCGCGGCGCAGGCGGGCGACCACCGGGGCGTCGGACCGCGCCGGCGCCGCGTCTGCCAAGAGGACCGAGCCGGCGCGCGTCGTCTCGCCCGCCACGTCGAACAGGTCCTTGATCGAGACCATCGCGCCGTCGAGGGGGCCGAGGGAGATCCCGTCCCGGCGGCGCGCATCGGCGGCGTCCGCCGCCGCGCGGGCCTGCTCCGGGTAGAGGCGGGTGAAGACCGCCGGGTCCCCCGCGGCGATCCGGGCCAGCCGGGCCTCGAGGGTCTCGCGTACGCTCATGGTCCTCACCGCATGATCTGATCCGGCCCTGCAAGCGGATGGCCGGTCGGGCCGGTCCGCGTCAGAACGTGCCGGGATAGGCGCCGCCATCCATCAGCAGGTTCTGCCCGGTGATAAAGCCCGCCTGCTGGCTGCACAGGAACGCGCAGGCGGCGCCGAACTCGTCGGGGTGGCCGAAGCGGCCGGCGGGGTTGTCGCGGGCCCGCGCCTCCAGGAACGCCTCCACGGAGGTGCCGGCCTTGGCGGCCCCCGCGACGGCGTTGCCGCGGATCCGGTCGGTGTCGAAGGGGCCGGGCAGCAGGTTGTTGATCGTCACGCCGTGCCGCACGGTCTTGCGCGCCAGGCCGGCCACGAAGCCCGTCAGCCCCGAGCGGGCGCCGTTCGACAGGCCGAGATGCTCGATCGGCGCCTTCACGGCGCCGGAGGTGATGTTGACGATCCGGCCGAACCCGCGGTCGATCATCCCGTCGACCGTCGCCTTGATGAGCGCGATCGGCGCCAGCATGTTGGCGTCGAGCGCCCGGATCCAGGCGTCGCGGTCCCACTCGCGGAAATCGCCGGGGGGCGGGCCGCCGGCATTGTTGACCAGGATGTCGGGCTCGGGGCAGGCGGCGAGCGCGGCGGCCCGGCCGGCCTCGGTGGCGATGTCGCCCGCGACGGCGGTGACGGTGACGCCCGTCGCGGCGCGGATCTCGTCCGCGGTCCGCTCCAGCGTCTCCGCGGTGCGGGCCGTGATCGTCACCGCGACGCCCTCCCGGGCGAGCGCCAGGGCGCAGCCCTTGCCCAGTCCCTTGCTCGCCGCGCAGACGAGCGCCCGGCGTCCGCTCAAGCCGAGATCCATGGGAAGCCTCCGTGAGCCGGCCCTCGCCGCGAGGGCGTCCGGCGCGTCATAGCGCGCCGGGTGCCGTCCCCGGAAGCGGCCCGGGACGGGGCGCGGGGCCTCTCGGGGTCTCTCCGCCTCCGGAGGGCCGGTTCGGCGGCGGGCGCCTCACGGCCGGAACCGGGATCCGGCGCTCACCACGTGCGCAGGTCGCGGGCGCCGGGCAGGTCCGGACGCTCCTCCCGCTCCGGAGCGACGAAGCCCGCCCACAGCAGGGCCACCGCCCCGGTGAGGAGCGGAAGGGACGTGCTGAGGACGAGGCTGAGGGTCACGGCGATCCTGCCAGGCGGACGGTGTCGAGGCGACGAGATCAGAATTCCATATCCTGAGAATTGTTTTCGACGACTTAAGGCGAGTGCTCGTAATTGCGGGACCCCCGGAGGAGATCTGCGCGGCCGGCCCGCGTCGCGGCGACCATCGCGCGTCATGGTGGCGTCGGACGCTCGGCCGAGGCCGACGCATCGCGGGTCCGCGCGATCCCGGCCGGATGTCCGGGCGACCGGGGCCGGTGCACGCCGGCTCAGGGCTGATCCGCCGCTCCGGACAGGGCGCCGAACTCGTTGACCATGCACTCGTGCATCCGGCGCAGCCACGCCCGCGCCTCGGCCCGCTGGGCCTCCGCCCGTTCGGCCCGCTCGTCCGACGCGCGGGCCTGCGCCTCGGCCCGCTCGGCCCGGGCGAGCGCCGCCTGCAGGAGCGCCTCGGCGTGGCGGGCCCGCTCCTCGGCCGCGCGGAGCGCCGTCTCGGCCGCCCGCACGGAACTCTGAGCCTCCCGGACGGAGTCGCGGGCGCTCGCCTGCAGGGCGCGGACCCGCGCCGCGGCGCCGCGCACGGCGGTCAGGGAGGTCGACCAGTCATCCTCGGCCGCCGGGGAGGCGGGCGCGGGGGATGCGGCCGCGGCGCCGGAGAACAGCGCCACGACCCGGTCGATCGGGTCGGCGTGGCCGTCGCGCGGCAGGGCCGGGTCGGACAGGGGATGGGGCGCCGTCGGCTCGGCCCACGCGCGGGCGGCGCTCATGCCGCGGCCTGCTCGGTGAGGTCCGAGAACTCGGACAGGATCGCCTGTTGGACACGGTCCAGCCACTCCTCGGCCTGCCGGGCCCGATCCTCGGCGGCGCGGGCGCGGGCCTCGGCCGCCTTGGCGCGCTCCTCGGCGGCGACGACCTGCGCCTCGGCGCGCAGCTGGGCCTCGCGCGCCTGCATCTCGGCCATCCGGGCGCGCTCGTTGGAGGCGTGGACCTCCTCGCGGACCTGATCCAGCACCTGCTCGATCCGCGCCTCCCGCTCGCGCGCCTGGGCCTCGATCACGCGCGCTTGGCGGGCGGCGGTCTGCACCCGGTGGATCAGCGCGTCCCAGTCCCGCGGCGCGGCCGGCGGTGTCGGGGACTCGGCCCGCGCGTGCAGCGACGCGACGGCGCGCAGGACGTTGCCGAGGTCGGGTTCGGACGCGGCGCCGCGCTTGGCCTTGTCTGCGGGCCGGAACCGAGGATCGCTCAGAAGCCTCTGCAGCTCGCTCACGGATCCCCTGCTCCCTGTGTACGCGATTCTGATCCGACTAAGCTGTTTAGAATGGTTAACGAAGGATTAAACGACGGGTGATCGGGTATTGGACAATTGATGACGGCGGCCGATCCGCGCGCGGCGGCCACGGCCGGGCGGGCCTCGCGCCGGGCCCCGGATCGCCGGATCGAAGCCGGCGGCAGGATTGCCGGCGCGCTCGCCGGATGTGCTGTTTGATACGGAATTCGCGCCCGGAATGACCGCGTATTCAGCTCATCGGTACGGGCTGAAATGGTTGTTCTGCAGGAGATCGCGATGGCCGGGAACCGCATGGAAGAGGCCTGGAGGCCGGCCTTCAAGACCGGACAGATCTTCTTCGGGCACCCGCAGGAATGCTGTGACTGCCTGATCTGGGAGCTCAGGACATCCGGGGCGCGGATCGAGGTCCAGCCGGAGGCGGTGCCACCGCAGGCCGTCCGGCTCGTCTCGATCGCCCTGCTGCTGAACCAGGCCTGCGAGGTCGTCGCGCGCGAGGGCCGGACGATCGAGCTGAGGTTCTCCCCCCGTACGGAGCCCGCGGGCGGTGCGCCCGACGCGACGCGGCCCGTGCTCGGCCGCACGCTGTTCCCGCCGCACCGGCCATAAGTCTCCCGCATCACCGCGAAGCACCCGAGGAGGTGCGTCATGACCGCTCCGCAAGTCATCGCAACGATCTTCTTCCTGGTCTCGGTCGGTTCGGCGACGACGCTGGCCCTCATGGCGGCGGCCTCGGCCGTGCTGGACGCGGTCGCGAAGACCTGCGACCGCGCGCGGCCGGACGCGGGACGGGACCGCTCGCGCCGTGTCACGGAGGCCGCCTGTCGGCTGCGCCGCGCGGCCCTAGCCCGCGCCGCGATCCCGTAGGATCCCGGTCCCGCCGCCGGGTCGGGCATCGGTTCTGCTCGAGCCTCGCCGTCTCGCCACGCGAGAGGAGGCACGAGCGACGCCGTGAGGGAGGAGCGGGCAGGCGCGATGCCGGAGGCCGCGACGGGTTCGGAGAACCCCTCTCGGTGGGCGATCCTGCCGTGACGTCAGTCTGGGGCGTTCAATCTGGAGACGGGCCGGGAGTCACGGCGTCGAATGGTGGAGACGACAGGGATCGAACCTGTGACCTTTCCCATGTCAAGGGAATGCACTACCGCTGTGCTACGTCTCCGTATCGACCGCGATCAGGTTCGACGAACCTGCAAGCCATCGAAATAGTCCAGACTGCTCAGTAACTTATGAGAGTGCCGACTACCGTGTCAAGGTAGTGCTCTCCCGCCGAGCTGCGCGTCCGGGCCGGCGCCGTTCGGGCTCCGGTGGGCGGGGCCTATAGCGGCTGCCCGGCGAGGGCGCAAGCGGAACCTGCGTGACCAGGCCGATCGATCGCGTCCCTCGAGGGTCCGGCCGCGGCGCGCGCCGACCCGATCGCCCCGCGCCGCGCGCGGATAGCGCATTCTGCGTCAATGGCTTAGAGACGGGGAGAACGAGCCGGCGGGGGCAACCCGCCGGGATCCGTCTCCGGGCTGAACGCGCCATGGTGCACGCCGACGGGAAAATGCGCTATGGCCCTGCCGCTCGGCATCCGGCCGCGCCGCGACACATGGCGGACACTCGGCGCCGGCATGCCGCCGCCTCACGCTTCAGGACATGCGCTACTTCATCGACCACGATCAGGGCGACTCGATCCGCGGCTGGATCGTGCCGGACAATCCCCTCGCCATCAGCCGGGTCGTGGTCGCGGTCGACGGCCGACGCGTGGCCGAGGTCCCGGCCAGCGTCATCGACGAGGCGTTCAAGCGCAACGGCTGGCACGCCACCGGGCAATGCACCTTCGTGGTCAGCGAGGCCGAGGTGCCGGGCCTGTCCGAGATCCCGCGGCTCGAACTCTACGATGCCGACACCAACGTGCTGGTCTACCGCCGCATGCCGGTCGAGGGGCAGATTCGGCTGCGGACCATGCTGATCAACACCGGCATCGAGCCCGAGACCGTCCTCCAGACGGCGCTCTTCCCGTATTTCCAGCACTGCTACTTCGGCATCCACAAGCTGCCGGACGAGATCCTGAGCTGCGTCCTGGCCGGCCCGGCCGCCCCGTCGGCCTTCCTGTCGGGCGCCGTGACCATCCCGCGCTACGAGAACTTCATGACGCCGGACCTGATGGTCACGGCCATCCTGCTCCAGGAGCCGCAGATCGAGATGGCGGCCCGGATGCGCTGGCTGAAGGCCCGGGCCGCGGATGCGGCCGATCCGGCGCGCAGCTGGCGCCTGGGGCCGCTGGCCGAGGCCGCCGCCTTCGCGGACGGGTACGACTTCTCCGACGTGAAGAGCCTCAAGCGCTTCTTCCGGATGCTGCCCGAGCCCGCCTACCGGCTGCTCTACAACCCCCTGACCCGCCAGCTCGGGACCCGCATGCCGGACGACCGGCTGCATCCGGGCAACTCGATCGCGGCGATCGAGATTCTCGCCCGGGTCGGGATCGTCGGCCACAAGACCCGGTTCCCCGCCTTCGCGTCGACGCTGTTCGACCGCCTCGGGATCGGCGCGCCGATCCCGACGCTGCCGCCGGTGCCGGCCGAGACGCTGGCGCTGGCCGAGCGCCTGAAGAGCGTCAAGGCGGTCGAGGACATGATCGTGTTCGACGTGGCCATGTCGGATGCCGTGAAGGCCTCGGTCGACAAGAGCTGGAGTTGATGGTGCGTTCGACCGGGCCGGCGGTGCCCGAACTCCGCCTCCCGACGGCGCAGGTCACGGGGCTCTGGGGCAAGCGGCGCGCCCTCCCGGCGCGTGCGGGCTCCGACGGGTTGCGCGTCGCGCTGCCGGATCTCGCGGGCCGCTGGGTCGAGATCATCCTGTCCAACGACCCGGCCGAGGCCCGCGACACCCTCCCCGACATCAGCTTCGTCGGTCCCGACGGACGGGCGGGCACGCTGCTGCCGCAGGAGGCCCGGGGCGGCGGCGCCTTCGCGTGGATCGGCTGCCTGCCCGAGGACGTCGTCGAGCTGCGCGTCGCCGACCCGGCCGGGCGCGTCCCGGTCCGGCTGCGCCGGATCGCCGTGCGCCGCCTCGCCCGGCCGGTCCTGGCCGCCCGCGGGCTCCTGCGCGATCCCGGCCTGACCGTGCAGGCCTTCACCTGGCGGATCCTCGGCAAGAAGGTGCGCGCGCGGGGCTTCCTCGGCCGGGCGCTGCGCCACCGGCGCGTGAGCGGCTACGAGGCCTGGCTCGGGACCCACACCCTGGGCCGCGCGGAGCGGGACGGGATCGCCGCCGAGATCGCCGCCTGGACCGATCCGCCCCTGATCTCCGTGCTGATGCCGGTCCACGATCCGGACCCGAAGGTGCTGCGCGCGGCCCTGGCCTCGCTGCGGGCGCAGCTCTACCCCCACTGGGAACTGTGCGCCGTGGACGACGCCTCCACGCGCCCCGAGATCCCGCGGATCCTGAGCCGGGCGGCCGAGGCCGACCCGCGCATCCGCGTCCTCGCCCGGACGGAGAACGGCCACATCGCCCGGGCGACCAACGACGCGCTGGGCATGGCCCGGGGGGCGGTCTGCGCCTTCATGGACCACGACGACGCGCTCACCGAGGACGCCCTCTACGAGGTCGCCCGGGCGCTGCGCCGCGACCCGGGCCTCGTGCTGATCTACAGCGACGAGGACAAGATCGACGGGCGCGGCCGGCGATTCGACCCGCACTTCAAGTCCTGCTTCGACCGCGAGTTGCTCTACGCCCAGAACTACATCAACCACCTCACGGTCGTGCGCACCGAGGCGCTGCGCGCCGTCGGCGGCCTGCGCCCCGGCTTCGAGGGCAGTCAGGACCACGACCTGCTGCTGCGGCTGACCGACGGGCTCGACCCCGCCCGCATCCGCCACATCCCGCGGGTGCTCTATCACTGGCGCGCCGCCCAAGGGTCCGGCACCTTCTCGGACCGGGCGCTCGCCCGGGCGGAGGCCGCGCGCCTGCGCGCTCTGGAGGAGGTCGTGGCGCCCTGGGGCGGCCGCGCGGAGCGCGGTCCCGGCGGCTTCAACCGCCTGGTCCGGCCGCTGCCGGCTTCGCCGCCGCGGGTCTCCGCGATCATCCCGACCCGCGACCGGGCCGAGATCCTGTCGGTGACCCTCGACGGGCTGCTCGGCGCGACCGACTACCCCGACATCGAGGTGATCATCGTCGACAACGACAGCCGCGAGCCGGAGACCGCCGCCCTGTTCGCCCGCTACCGGGACGATCCGCGGGTGCGCGTCGTGCCGGTGCCGGGGGCGTTCAATTTCTCGGATCTGTCGAATCGCGGCGCCGCCGCGGCCACCGGCGCGGTGCTCCTGTTCCTCAACAACGACATCGAGGTGCTCGAGCCCGGCTGGCTGGCCGAGCTGGTCCGCCACGCCGTGCGGCCGGAGATCGGGGCCGTCGGGGCCAAGCTCCTCTACCCGGACCACACGATCCAGCACGGCGGCATTGTCCTCGGGATCGGGGGCGTGGCCGGCCACAGCCATCTCGGCGTCGCGGACGCGGATCCGGGCTATTTCTGCCGCATGGTCATCGCCCACGAGGTCTCGGCGGTCACCGGCGCGTGCCTGGCCATGCGGGCGGACGTGTTCGCGGAGGTCG
Source organism: Methylobacterium sp. Leaf361 (assembly GCF_001424445.1). Lineage (NCBI taxonomy): Bacteria > Pseudomonadati > Pseudomonadota > Alphaproteobacteria > Hyphomicrobiales > Methylobacteriaceae > Methylobacterium > Methylobacterium sp. Leaf361. The sequence continues at coordinate 50,504 of NZ_LMPY01000004.1, forward strand.
GCGGCTTCGACGCGCAGGCCCTGAAGGTCGCCTTCAACGACGTCGACCTCTGCCTGAAGATCCGCCGGTCCGGCTACCGGATCGTCTGGACCCCCTTCGCGAAATTGATTCATCACGAGTCGAAGAGCCGCGGGGCCGAGGACACGCCGGAGAAGCAGAAGCGCTTCGAGGGCGAGGTGCTGACCATGCTCGACCGCTGGGGCCCGGAGCTGCGTGCCGACCCCTATTACAACATCAACCTGTCACGGAATTCCGCCCATTACCGCGTGTGAGCGGTCCTCGCCCCGTGGCGACACCGGTGGTCGCGACCGCGCGGTGCTATGCATGCGTCAGTGGGTAAACTTGCGTCCGGAGCCGGTTGCGGTACCTCTGGACATGCCGCAAGAGGCAGTTCCGGCCAAGGCGTCCCCACGGGCGCGCGGCGAGGGCGACAATCAGAGATGAGTGCGAACACCCCTACGGTCGCGGGCCTGGAGCGCGACGCCCAGCAGGCGATGGGAGACCACAAGGTCCACCCCAACGAGATCGCTATCGGCGTGGTGATCGGACGCGCGTCCGAATACTTCGACTTCTTCGTGTTCGGCATCGCCTGCGTGCTGGTCTTCCCGAAGGTGTATTTCCCCTTCGTCGACCCGCTGAAGGGCACCCTCTACGCCTTCTCGATCTTCGCCCTCGCCTTCATCGCCCGGCCGCTCGGCACCGTGCTGTTCATGGCGATCGACCGGCGCCACGGCCGCAGCGTCAAGCTGACCACGGCCCTGTTCCTGCTCGGCGGGTCGACGGCGGCGGTGAGCTTCCTGCCGCGCTACGACAGCATCGGCATCTCGGCGGTCTACATCCTGGCCGGCCTGCGGATCCTGCAGGGCCTCGCCCTCGGCGGCGCCTGGGACGGCCTCGCCTCGCTGCTCGCCATGAACGCCCCGCGGGAGCGCCGCGGCTGGTACGCGATGATCCCGCAGCTCGGCGCGCCTTTGGGCTTCATGGTGGCGAGCGCCCTGTTCGCGTTCTTCATCGTCAACCTCGACGAGGCCGATTTCATCGACTGGGGCTGGCGCTTCCCGTTCTACTGCGCCTTCACCATCAACGTGGTCGCGCTGTTCGCCCGGCTGCGCCTCGTCGCCACCGACGAGTTCGCCCGGATGATGGACCTCGACCGGCTGCGCCCGGTCCCGGCCCTGGAGCTGTTCCGCCACCACGCCGGCGACGTGGTCCGCGGCGCCTTCGTGCCGCTCGCCGCCTTCGCGCTGTTCCACCTCGTGACGATCTTCCCGATCGCGTGGCTCGCGCTGAACAGCACGACCCGCTCGCCGGGCGAGTTCCTGATCGTGCAGTTCTCCGGCGCGATCGTGTGCGCCGGCGCGGTGGCGGCCTCGGGGCTGATCGCCGACCAGATCGGCCGCCGCAACTGCCTGATCATGAGCAGCTCGCTGATCGGCTTCTTCGCCGTCGGCAGCATCATCGCGCCGCTCCTGTTCGGCGAGAGCGCCATCGGCCAGACCATCTACGTCACGATCGGCTTCATGCTGCTCGGCCTCGCCTACGGCCAGACCGCGGGAGCGGTGAGCGCCCGCCTCGGCAACCGCTACCGCTACACCGGCGCGGCGCTGACCTCCGACTTCGCGTGGCTGATCGGGGCCGGTTTCGCGCCCCTGGTGGCCCTGTTCCTGTCGCAGCGCTACGGCCTGGCGATGATCGGCGTCTACCTCCTCTCCGGCGCGGTCTGCAGCCTCGTGGCCCTGTTCACCGACCGGTCGGAACTGCGCCAGATGTGAGTCGGCGGCCGGCGGCGCAGGCCGCCCGGCCCGCCCGTGAGCTGACTGGAACGCCGCCTCGCGCGGTACGGCAGAAGCGCCGCGGCAGCGGCATGGCAGAAGTGCCGCGGCAGCGGCCTGGGATGACGAGACGCGTGCTGTGACATCCACGATCCATCGACCGGACAGGACCGACACCGCGACCCGCCGAGGCGGTCGCGCTCGGCGCCTCCTGCCGCTCCTCGCCCTGCCGCTCCTGACCCTGCTCGGCGGCTGCAACTTCGTGGTCCTGCACCCGGCCGGCTACGTCGCCGAGCAGCAGCGCAACCTCGTGCTGGCGGCGACCGGGCTGATGCTCCTGATCATCGTCCCGGTGATCGCCTTCACGCTGATCTTCGCGTGGCGCTACCGCGCCAGCAACCAGGACGCGGTCTACGATCCCGAATGGCACCACTCGACGCAGCTCGAGGTGCTGATCTGGACGGCGCCGCTGATGATCATCATCGCCCTGGGCGCCCTCACCTGGATCGGGACCCACACCCTCGATCCGTTCCGGCCGCTCAGCAAGATCGACCCGAAGCGCGACGTCCCGGCCGGGACGGTGCCGCTCGAGGTCGAGGCCGTGGCCATGGATTGGAAGTGGCTCTTCCTCTACCCGCAATACGGGATCGCCACGGTCAACGAGCTGGCCGCGCCGGTGGACCGGCCGATCCGCTTCAAGATCACCGCCACCGACGTGATGAACACGTTCTACGTGCCTACGCTCGCCGGCATGGTCTACGCGATGCCGGGCATGCAGACCCAGCTCCACGCGGTGATCAACCGCGAGGGCGCCTACGAGGGCCGCTCGGCGCATTACAGCGGCGCCGGCTTCTCCAACATGTTCTTCAAGTTCCACGGCCTGACCGACGACAAGTTCGACCAGTGGATCGCCAAGGCCAAGGCCGAGGGCGGCGAGCTGACCCAGGAGGCCTACCTGAAGCTGGAGGAGCCGAGCGAGGCCGAGCCGGCGCGGTTCTACAAGTCCTACATGAAGGGCCTGTACGACCGGATCATCGGCATGTGCCCCCGGCCCGACCAGATGTGCGTCGGCGAGATGGCGAAGATCGACGCGCAGGGCGGCGCCACCGGCGCGGAGGCCGCGGAGAACTACGCGCGTCTCCGGTACGACAACCGCCTCGCCGAGCGCGGCGTCGAGGGGCCGGGCGCGACGGCGCCGGCCTCCGGAACGGCGCCGCACGGCCAGACGCAGCCGCAGGGCATGCAGCCGCGGCCCGACATGGGCAACCCGGACGTCCGGGGCCAGACGACGCCGCCCGACGCCACGGGCCAGGGCTCCGGCGGGGGTCGGAGCGGGGGCATCCAGATCGCCCCGAAGCAGCTGAACCAGTGAGGCCGCGCGTGCTGACAGCGGACTCCACACACACAACCGGCGGTCGCCGTCGAACCCACTGAACGGGCCGATCCCATGTTCGCAAACCTGGACCTACAGCAGCTGCTCGTCGGGCGATTCACGATCGAGCAGATCCCCTATCACGAGCCGATCCTGCAGGGGACGTTCGCCGGCGTGGCCGTCGTCGGCCTCACCGTGCTCGGCGTCATCACCTACTACCGCTTCTGGGGGCCGATGTGGCGTGACTGGATCACGTCGATCGACCACAAGAAGATCGGCATCATGTACTGCATCTTCGCGGGCATCATGCTGCTGCGCGGCTTCGCCGACGCGATCCTGATGCGCTCGCAGCAGGCGGTCGCGTTCGGCGACCAGCAGGGCTTCCTGCCGCCGCACCACTACGACCAGATCTTCACCGCCCACGGCATGATCATGATCTTCTTCGTGGCGATGCCGTTCGTCACGGGGCTCATGAACTTCGCCGTGCCGCTGCAGATCGGCGCCCGCGACGTCGCCTTCCCGTTCCTCAACAACTTCAGCTTCTGGATGACGGTCTCCGGCGGCCTGCTGGTGATGGTCTCGCTCTTCGTCGGCGAGTTCTCCCGCGCCACCTGGCTGGCCTACCCGCCCCTCTCGGGGGCGGCGATGAGCCCCGGCGTCGGCGTCGACTACTACATCTGGGCCCTGCAGATCGCCGGCATCGGGACGCTGCTCTCGGGCATCAACCTGATCGCCACCATCGTGAAGATGCGGGCGCCCGGCATGACCATGATGAAGCTGCCGATCTTCGTCTGGTCGTCGCTGTGCACCAACATCCTGATCGTGGCCGCCTTCCCGATCCTCACGGCCGTTCTCGCGATGCTGTCGCTCGACCGCTACGTCGGCACGCACTTCTTCACGAACGACCTCGGCGGCAACGCCATGCTGTACTTCAACCTGATCTGGATCTGGGGTCACCCGGAGGTCTACATCCTGATCCTGCCGGCGTTCGGCGTGTTCTCGGAGATCACCTCGACCTTCTGCGGCAAGCGCCTGTTCGGCTACACCTCGATGGTCTACGCGCTGGTGGTGATCACCATCCTCGCCTACCTCGTGTGGCTGCACCACTTCTTCACGATGGGCTCGGGTGCGGACGTGAACTCGTTCTTCGGGATCACGACCATGATCATCTCGATCCCGACGGGCGCGAAGATCTTCAACTGGATGTTCACGATGTACCGCGGCCGGATCCGGTTCGAGGTGCCGATGCTGTGGGTGGTGGCGTTCATCGTCACCTTCGTGATCGGCGGCATGACCGGCGTCCTGCTCGCTGTGCCCCCGGCGGACTTCGTCCTGCACAACTCGCTGTTCCTGATCGCGCACTTCCACAACGTGATCATCGGCGGCGTGCTGTTCGGCATGTTCGCCGGCGTGACCTTCTGGTTCCCCAAGGCCTTCGGCTTCAAGCTCGACGAGTTCTGGGGGAAGATGGCCCTCGTGTTCTGGGTGACCGGGTTCTACGTCGCCTTCATGCCGCTCTACGTGCTCGGCCTGATGGGCGTGACCCGGCGCATGCAGCACTTCGACGACCCGTCGCTTCAGATCTGGTTCGTGATCGCGGCCATCGGCGCGGCGCTGATCGCCTGCGGCATCGCCTCGCAGATCATCATGTTCGTGGTCTCGATCCGGAACCGCGACAAGCTGCGCGACCTCAGCGGCGACCCGTGGGGCGGCCGGACGCTGGAATGGTCCACCTCCTCGCCGCCGCCGGACTACAACTTCGCCTTCACGCCGGTGGTCCACGATTCCGACGCGTGGTGGGACATGAAGAACCGCGGCTTCGACCGCCCGCTCAAGGGCTACCGGCCGATCCACATGCCCAAGAACACCGCGGCCGGCGCGATCCTGGCGGCGCTGAACTTCACGTTCGGCATCGCCATGGTCTGGTACGTCTGGTGGCTGGCGATCCTCAGCTTCGTGGCGATCTTCGTCGTGGCGATCGCCCACACCTTTAATTACAATCGCGACTACTACATTCCCGCCGACGTCGTCAGTCGGACGGAAGGTCAGCGGACGCGCGAACTGGAGATGGCGTGATCCGATGATGCACGCGGAGACTGCACCCCCCGGCGCCGCGGCGCCGGTCTTCTACCAGACCGACGAGGAGGGCCATCATTCCGAGGGCTCGACCATGCTCGGGTTCTGGCTCTACCTGATGAGCGACTGCCTCATCTTCGCGACCCTGTTCGCGACCTACGGGGTGCTCGGGCGCAGCTACGCGGCCGGCCCCACCCCGAAGGAGCTGTTCGACCTGCCGGGCATCGCGGTGAACACCGCCATGCTGCTGTTCTCGTCCATCACCTACGGCTTCGCCATGCTGGAGATGGACCGGGACCGGGTGAAGCAGACCCAGATCTGGCTCGCCATCACCGGCCTGTTCGGCGTCGCCTTCGTGGCCCTGGAGATCCGGGAGTTCGTCCACCTGTTCCACGAGGGCGCGCCGCCCTGGCGTAGCGCGTTCCTGTCCTCCTTCTACACCCTGGTCGGGACGCACGGCCTGCACGTCTCGATGGGCATCCTGTGGCTCGTCGTGCTGATGGTGCAGGTCAGCAAGCGCGGCCTGATCGTCGAGAACAAGCGCCGGCTGATGTGCCTGTCGATGTTCTGGCACTTCCTCGACCTGATCTGGATCGGCGTCTTCACCGTCGTCTACCTGATGGGAGTGCTCGAATGAGCGCCGACGCACACCACCTCACCGGCCACGGTCAGGACACGCACGACCCCCACGCCCACAGCGAGGGCGGCCACGGCAGCTTCCAGAGCTACATGACGGGCTTCGTCCTGTCGGTGATCCTGACGGTGATCCCGTTCTGGCTGGTGATGGGCAACGTGCTCGACAACAGCCTCGTCACCACCCTGGTGATCCTGGCGCTCGGCGGCATCCAGATGGTCGTGCACGTCATCTACTTCCTGCACATGAGCACGAAGTCGGAGGGCGGCTGGACCTTCATGGCGCTGATCTTCACCATCACGCTGGTGGTGATCATGCTCGCCGGCTCGGTGTGGGTCATGTACCACCTCAACCACAACATGATGCCGATGGAGGCCCACGACGTCATGAAGAACGCCCGCTGAGCGCGCGTTCGGTTTCGAGACCCGCGGGGTCGGGAGGGGGGTCCGATCCGGGCCCCTCCCCGGCCCCGCTCTCGTTGCTGCGGCGCGCCGTGTTCGGCGCCGGCGCGGGCCTCGTCTTCCTGGTGCTGCTGGGGCTCGGGACCTGGCAGGTGGAGCGGCGGGCCTGGAAGCTCGACCTGATCGCCCGGGTCGATGCCCGGGTCCATGCGCCGCCCATGCCGGCGCCCGGCGCCGCCGCGTGGCCGCGCGTCGGCCCCGACGACGCCTACCGGCACGTCCGGCTCTCCGGCACTTTCCTGCACGATCGCGAGACCCTGGTTCAGGCCGTCACCGAGCTGGGCGGCGGCTTCTGGGTGCTGACGCCCCTGCGGCGGCCGGACGGGACCGTCGTGCTGGTCAATCGCGGCTTCGTGCCCGGCGACCGGCGGGACCCGGCGACCCGGGCGGCCGGGCAGGTCGCGGGCGAGACCGCGGTGACCGGCCTCCTGCGGCTGACCGAGCCCGGGGGGGCGTTCCTGCGCGCCAACGATCCGAAGGACGGCCGCTGGTATTCCCGCGACGTGGCGGCGATCGCCGCCGCCCGGGACCTGACCGACGTCGCCCCCTACTTCGTGGACGCGGACGCGACACCCAATCCGGGCGGCCTGCCGGTGGGCGGCCTGACGGTGATCGCCTTCCCCAACAACCACCTCGTCTACGCGATCACGTGGTACGGGATGGCGCTGATGCTCGCCGGCGCCGTGATCTACCTGCTGCGGCGCGGCCCGGGGGACCGGGACGCCGAGGCGCGCTGAGGCCTGCTGGGGCGCCGGCGCCGCGCGGCCTCCGCGCGAGGCTTGACCGATAGGGGAGTAGCCCGCTCCGAGCGGGTCCCTATAATGGCGTGACAAACGCCACAACGAGTCAACGCCATGACCTCCCGCATCCCGAACTTCGCCGAAGTCCCGTTCTCAGGCGAATCGCTCGCGGTGTCGGCCCCGGCGCTCGGCGAGCCCTGGATGACGCCGGAGGGCATCCCGGTGAAGGGCCGCTACGGGCCGGAGGACCGGGAGGGCATCGAGTTCCTCGACACCTATCCGGGGATCGCACCGTTCCTGCGCGGCCCCTACCCGACCATGTACGTCACCCAGCCCTGGACGATCCGGCAATATGCCGGCTTCTCCACGGCCGAGGATTCGAACGCCTTCTACCGCCGCAACCTCGCGGCCGGGCAGAAGGGCCTGTCGGTGGCCTTCGACCTCGCCACCCACCGCGGCTACGATTCCGACCATCCCCGTGTCTCGGGCGATGTCGGCATGGCGGGCGTGGCGATCGACTCGATCTACGACATGCGCACGCTGTTCTCCGGCATCCCGCTGGACGAGATGACCGTGTCGATGACGATGAACGGCGCCGTGCTGCCGATCCTCGCCCTCTACATCGTCGCCGCCGAGGAGCAGGGCGTGCCGCCGCAGAAGCTCGCGGGCACGATCCAGAACGACATCCTCAAGGAGTTCATGGTCCGCAACACCTACATCTATCCCCCGAAGGGATCGATGCGGATCATCTCCGATATCTTCGCCTACACGTCGAAGAACATGCCGAAGTTCAACTCGATCTCGATCTCCGGCTACCACATGCAGGAGGCGGGCGCCACGAACGACCTGGAGCTCGCCTACACGCTCGCCGACGGCGTCGAGTACATCAAGGCGGGGCTGGCGGCCGGGCTGACCATCGACCAGTTCGCCCCGCGCCTGTCGTTCTTCTGGGCGATCTCGACCAACTTCTTCATGGAAGTCGCCAAGATGCGGGCCGCGCGCCTGATCTGGGCGAAGCTCGTGAAGGGGTTCGATCCGAAGTCGGAAAAGTCGCTCGCCCTGCGCACCCACTCGCAGACGTCGGGCTGGTCGCTCACCGCCCAGGACGTGTTCAACAACGTCACCCGCACCAACATCGAGGCGATGGCGGCGACGCAGGGCGGCACGCAGTCGCTCCACACCAACGCGCTGGACGAGGCGCTGGCGCTGCCGACCGACTTCTCGGCCCGGATCGCCCGCAACACCCAGCTGTTCCTCCAGCAGGAGAGCGGCACCACCCGGATCGTCGATCCCTGGGGCGGCTCCTACTACGTGGAGAAGCTCACCGCCGACATGGTCGCCCGGGCCTGGGAGCACATCCGCGAGGTCGACGGGCTCGGCGGCATGGCCAAGGCGATCGAGGCCGGCATCCCGAAGTTGCGCATCGAGGAGGCCGCCGCGCGGGCGCAGGCGCGGATCGATTCCGGCCGCCAGACCATCGTGGGCGTGAACAAGTTCCGGGCCGACGACGAGATGGCGATCGAGCTGCTGCGGGTGGACAACGGCAATGTCCGCCGGCTCCAGATCGACAAGCTCAAGCGCCTGCGCGCCGAGCGCGACGAGGCGACGGTCGCGGACCGGCTCGACGCGCTCACGAAGGCCGCCGACGGCACCGGCAACCTGCTCGAACTCGCCGTCGACGCGGCCCGCGCCAAGGCGACGGTGGGCGAGATTTCCGAGGCCCTGGAGAAGGCCTGGGGCCGGCACCGCGCCGAGATCCGCTCGATCTCCGGCGTCTACAAGCGCGAGGTGGGGGGCATGTCGCCAGTGGTCGAGGAAGTCCGGGCTCTCGTCGAGGCGTTCGAGGAGAACGACGGCCGCCGGCCGCGCATCCTGGTCGCCAAGATGGGCCAGGACGGGCACGACCGCGGCCAGAAGGTGATCGCCTCGGCCTTCGCGGATCTCGGCTTCGACGTGGATATCGGGCCGCTCTTCGCCACGCCGGCGGAGGCCGCCCGGCAGGCGGTGGAGAACGACGTCCACATCGTCGGCGTCTCGTCGCTGGCGGCCGGCCACCTGACGCTGGTGCCGGAGCTGAAGGCGGCGCTCACCGAGCAGGGCCGCGACGACGTGATGATCGCCATCGGCGGCGTCATCCCGCCGGGCGACTACGAGGCGCTGACGGCGGCGGGCGCGGCGGCGATCTTCCCGCCCGGCACGGTGATCGCCGAGGCGGCCGCCAAGCTGATCCGCGCGCTGAACGAGCGGCTGGGCTACGCGGCCCGGCAGGCGGCGGAGTAGGGCGAGCCTCCCGCGGCGGCCGGGCTGGCCGCCGCGGACCTTATTTCCGAGGTGCCTCAGTTCAGCGCCTGCGGGTCCGCCTCCGTGAGGAACGCCCCGACGGCGTGGAGGAACTGCATGCGGTTCTTCTCCATCATCACCGTGTGGGTGCCCTCCCCCAGCTCGACGAAGCGCTTGTAGGGGGCGTGGGTGAGCTTGGCGAAGTATTCCTGGGCCTGGTAGCTCGGCAGGTCGGCGTCCCACTCGGCGTGGATGATCAGCACCGGCACGCGGATCTCGCCCGGGTCGTAGAGCGGCTTGCCGGCCGCCCAGTAGGCGTCCTTGTCGGCGACCGTGCCGTTCGGCGCGCGCAGGACCGGCGGCGACCGCTTCGCGCCGGCCGCGTCGGTCGCGAAGGTCGCGTCGGCCCACTGGTCGAACCAGCCCGCCGGGATCAGGTCGGCCTTCTTGTCCTCGGGCACCCCGGTCAGCCAGCGGGCCCGGGCGCTGTCCCGGCTGACGGTGCGGTAGGCCCCGACCTTGCCACCGCCGCCGATCAGGCCCGGCGTGCGCGCGAGCCATTGCGGCGCGTAGAGGACGAGGCGGTTGACGCTGTCGTTGTGGGTGCTGGTGTAGAGCCCCATGGTGGAGGTCCCCCAGGACCAGCCCATCAGGTCGATCTTCTCGACGCCGCGCCGCTTCTTGATGAAGTCTACGACCTGCCCCACCACCCTGGCGGCGTCGGGCGTGCGCATCAGCGGCGGGTTGTCGTCCGGCGGCGCGTCCATGGCGGCCGGGCGCCCCGACAGGCCGTAGCCCGGCAGGTCCACGCAGTAGACGTCGAAGCCGAGGCCCGCGAGGTAGTCCATGGCCGACATCCCGCCGAGCGGCAGGTCGAAGGCCGTGGAGGACGGGTAGGTCGAGCCGTGCACGTAGAGCAGGATCCGGTCGCCCGGGAACGTGTCGGTGCCGGCCGGGCGCTTGTTGCGCACGTAGATGTCGACGCCCGGCTCGCTCCAGGGCAGGCGGAACTCTTCCGTGGCCAGCCGGGCCGCGGGAGCCGCGACGGCAGGGGCCGCCGCGGCCGCGACCGCCGCCCCGGCGGCGAGCGCCCCGACCAGCTCGCGCCGGGCCAGGCCCCGGCCCGGTCGTACCCCGTTCGGATCTGTCCGCATCGGTCTGTCCGCCATGGTTTCCTCCGGTCCGCCTTGTCTGGCGGCTCGGGCGATTGAACCGGCGGGTGCCGGCGGGCGCAACGCTCCGGGGCGGCCGGCGGCGGACAGGCGGCGGGTTCCGTCGCCCGATCCGGCGAAACCGCGTGATAAAAGCCCGCCCCTGTCGCCGGGGCTGGTGACGCCGCGCCTCCGGGCGGGCATTGAGGCGCAGGATTTCGGGAGACGCCCGCTTATGACGACTCCGACCACCGTCGCCACTACGCCCTTCCCCGACCAGAAGCCGGGCACCTCCGGCCTGCGCAAGAAGGTGCCGGTGTTCCGGCAGCCGAACTACGTCGAGAACTTCGTCCAGGCGATCTTCGACACCCTGCCCGACAGGGCGGGCGCCACCCTGGTGCTGGGCGGCGACGGCCGGTTCCTCAACCGCGAGGTGGTGCAGAAGACGCTGCGGCTGGCCGCCGGAAACGGCTTCGGCCGGGTTCTGGTCGGGCAGGGCGGCCTGCTCTCGACGCCGGCCGCCTCCTGCGTGATCCGGAAGGCCAAGGCGCTCGGCGGCATCGTCCTCTCGGCGAGTCACAACCCGGGCGGCCCGGAGGGCGATTTCGGCATCAAGTTCAACGCCGCCAACGGCGGCCCGGCACCGGAATCCGTCACCGACGCGATCTTCGCGCGGGCCAAGGCGCTGACAGAGTACCGCCTCGTCGAGGCCCCGGACCTCGACCTCGACACGCTCGGCGACACCCGCCTCGGCGCCATGACGGTCACGGTGATCGACCCGGTGGCCGATTACGCCGAGCTGATGCGCACGCTCATCGACTTCGACGCGGTGTCGCGGCTGTTCGCCTCCGGCTTCCGCATGCGCTTCGACGCCATGAGCGCGGTGACGGGGCCGTACGCGACGGCGATCCTCGAAGGGATGCTCGGCGCCCCCGCCGGCACGGTGGTCAACGCCGTGCCGAAGGAGGATTTCGGCGGCCACCACCCGGACCCGAACCCGGTCCACTGCCACGACCTGTTCGACCTGATGCAGGGCCCGGACGCGCCGGATTTCGGCGCGGCCTCGGACGGCGACGGCGACCGCAACATGATCGTGGCGCCGGGCCTGTTCGTGACGCCGAGCGACAGCCTCGCCCTGCTCGCCGCCCACGCCCACCGGGCGCCGGGCTACGCCGGCGGGCTCGCCGGTGTCGCGCGGTCCATGCCCACGAGCCGCGCCGCCGACCGGGTCGCCGCCGCCCTCGGCATCGAGGCCTACGAGACACCCACCGGCTGGAAGTTCTTCGGAAACCTGCTGGATGCGGGCCTCATCACCCTGTGCGGCGAGGAGAGCGCTGGCACCGGCTCGAACCACGTGCGCGAGAAGGACGGGCTCTGGGCGGTGCTGCTCTGGCTCAACATCCTGGCCGCCACTGGCGAGCGCGCCGACGCGCTGGTGCGGGCGCATTGGCGCGCCTACGGGCGCGACTACTACGCCCGCCACGATTACGAGGAGGTCGATTCCGACGCCGCCAACGGCCTGATGGACGCGCTCCGCGAGAAGCTCGCCGGGCTGCCGGGCACGCGGATCGGCGACCTCACGGTGTCGACGGCCGACGAGTTCGCCTACCGCGACCCGGTCGACGGCTCGCTCACCGAGCGCCAGGGCATCCGGATCGGCTTCGCCGAGGACGCGCGGGCGGTGTTCCGGCTCTCGGGCACCGGCACCGCCGGGGCGACGCTGCGGGTCTACCTGGAGCGCTACGAGAACGCGCCGGACCGGCTCGACTTGGCCGTGGCCGAGGTGCTGGCCCCGGTTGCCGCCGCAGCCCGCGCGATCGCCGAGATCGCGCCGCGCACCGGAAGGCCTGAGCCGAGCGTGGTGACCTGAGGGGAGCCGGGAGACGTCCCGTCTCTGCGCGGGGAGCGAAGCGACCCAGAGGCGCCATACTCGACGACGGCGCGACTCCGGGTCGCTTCGCTGCGCGCGCGATGGCGGCAGGGCCGGCGCCGATTCCTCAAACCAGGTCCTTCACCATGTGCACGGTGACGTCGTCGTCGCGGGTCCGACCCGGTCCGTCATAGAGCTCCTCCCGCTCCACCCGGTAGCCGAGTGCCCCGTAGAGGCGCAGGTTCGCCGTGTACTTCTTGTTGGTGTAGAGGCGCAGTCGCGTCAGCCCGGCCTCGCCCGCGACCGCGTCGGCGCGTCCCATCAGCCGGCTGCCGAAGCCCCGGCCCTGGAAGGCCGGATGCACCGCGACGTTGACGACCAGAAGGTGATCGGCCTCGGTCCGCGTCTCGATCAGGCCGGCGAGATCCGGGCCGGCCACCAGCAGGTCGAAGCGGTGGTCCCGCAGAGCCTGCGCGTAGTCCGCCCACATGGGGATCGGCAGGCGGCCGATCACCGGGATCCACTTCGTGTAGGCCGCCTCCACCAGCGCCCGGATCGCGTCCGCGTCCGCGGGCGCACCGCGCCGGAGCGCGACTGACTCGTTCATCTGACCTCTCACGGTTGACCGCGGCGCGTCCGTCCCCTAAAGACCCGCCCGTCGATGGGGCTCCGCACGGGGCCCCGTCGCGTTTTCACGCGCACCCGTGGGCGGGATCCTCCCGCCCTGTCGTCCCGGACCGCGAAGGGCCGGGAAAAGGAGGGCGCGTTCCTCATTCTCGTCACGAGAGGACGCGGAAGATATGTCGAAGCGGATTCAGGCGAAGCACAAGCTCGACCGCCGCATGGGCCAGAACATCTGGGGCCGCCCGAAGAGCCCCGTCAACCGCCGCGAGTACGGCCCCGGCCAGCACGGCCAGCGCCGCAAGGGCAAGATGAGCGACTTCGGCACGCAGCTGCGCGCCAAGCAGAAGCTCAAGGGCTACTACGGCAACATCACCGAGAAGCAGTTCCGCCGCTACTACGCCGAGGCGATCCGCCTGCGCGGCGATTCCGGCGAGAACCTCGTCGGCCTGCTCGAGCGCCGCCTCGACGCCGTGGTCTACCGGGCGAAGTTCGTCGCGACCCCGTTCGCCGCGCGCCAGTTCGTCAACCACGGCCACGTCAAGGTCAACGGCGTCCGCGTCAACATCCCGAGCTACCAAGTGAAGGCCGGCGACCTCATCGAGGTCAAGGAGTCGTCCCGCCAGCTGGAGATCGTCATCGTGGCGACCCAGCTCTCCGAGCGCGACGTGCCGGATTACATCGAGGCCGACCACGCCAAGATGACCGCCCGCGTCACCCGCATCCCCAGCCTGTCCGAGGTGCCCTACCCGGTGCAGATGGAGCCGAACCTCGTCATCGAGTTCTACTCCCGCTGATCCTGTCGCCCCGGCGACCGATGAAGGGGCTGCCCGTTCGGGCGGCCCCTTCGCGTTTCGATACCCTCGTCCCGAAGGCCGGCCTCCGGCACCCGGGACGGGGCGCGGGCCTCAGCAGCCGTGGCAGATCGAGCCCATCGTGTGCCGCATCTTGCTGTCCCAGGCCTTCGAGCGGGCCTCGGCGGCCTTCTGAGCCTTGATCATCTCGGCCTGGCTCACGGGCTGCGGCAGTCCGGTGGCCGCGGCGTTGCCCGTCGGCTTGGTCTGGCTCATGGGGGTGACCCGGCGGCCGCCCACGATGGGGCCGGCCGGGGCGGCGGGGCCGGGGCCTGCGCCCGGAGCCGGGCTCTGGGCCAGCGCCGGCGTCGCCCCGAGCAGGAGGCCGAGAAGCAGCGCGGGACGAAGAATTGCCATGGACGTGATCTCCCCGGCGGAGGATCCTGTGCCGGCCCCGCCTCATCTGGCGGCGATCCTACCCGATCACACCTTTAAAATCATGCCGACGGCAGATCCCCGGTGAGCGCCGGTCCGCCCCTGAACCGCCGGGAGGCCGTCGCCGCGGCCCTGGCCCGCCTCGCCCCGCGCCTGCCGGATTTCGAGGCGGAGGCCGCCCTCGACCGGGCGCTGGCGAGCCCCGGCCTGCGCCGGGCCGCCCCCGAGACGGCGGCCCGCCTCGCCCTCGTGGCCTACGCGCGCCACGTCTTCACGGATTACGACGAACTCCTCGCGGAAGGCTACGACCGGGACAGCGCCCGGCACTTCGTCCTCGAAGACCTCAACGCCGCGCTCGCCGCCTGGGGCGCCGCGCCGGTCCCCGAGGACGAGCCCGGCGCGCCCGGGGCCGATCCGCGCTGAGGCGGTCGCGCCGGGCTCCGCCATGCTGTAGGAGACCGGCCCGGGGCCGCCCCGCGGCCCGTTCCGGTGCCGCTCGTGGAGATTGGCAGAAGACCATGAAGATCAGCGCGCGCAACGTTCTCAAGGGTACGGTCGTCTCGGTGGAGAAGGGGGCGACCACCTCCCACGTGAGGATCGAGATCAGCCCCGGCCAGGTGGTCACCGCCTCGATCACCAACGAGGCCGTCGAGGCCCTCAAGCTCGTCGCCGGCGGTCCCGCCTACGCGGTGATCAAGGCCTCCGACGTCATGGTCGCCGTCGACTGACGACGGCTCGCGCGCCGCCCTCTTGGACGGAGGGCGGCGCCCATTCACCACGCTCCGGGCCCGGACGGGGGCCGGCCGCCTTCGCGCCGCCGCCGCCGCCGGATAGGATGAGCCCGGACCAAGGAGTTCCGCGCGTGCAGAAGACCGTGCTCGGCATCGAGACCACCTGCGATGAGACCGCCGCCGCGGTGGTGTCGGTCGACGAGGAGGGTGGCGCTCAGATCCGCGCCAACGAGGTGCTCAGTCAGATCGCCGAGCACGCGGCCTACGGCGGCGTCGTGCCGGAGATCGCCGCCCGCGCCCATGTCGAGGTGCTCGACCGGCTGATCGCCCGCGCCCTCGACCGGGCCGGGACCGGCTTCCGGGACCTCGACGGCATCGCGGTGGCGGCCGGGCCCGGGCTGATCGGCGGCGTGCTGGTCGGCCTCGTCACCGCCAAGACCCTGGCGCTCGTGACCCGCAAGCCCCTGCTCGCCGTCAACCACCTGGAGGCCCACGCCCTCACGGCGCGGCTCACCGACGGCATCGCCTTCCCCTACCTGCTGCTCCTGGTCTCGGGCGGCCACACCCAGCTCGTCGCCGTGCGCGGCGTCGGCGACTACGTGCGCCTCGGCTCCACCGTCGACGACGCCATCGGTGAGGCCTTCGACAAGGTCGCCAAGCTCCTGGGCCTCGGCTATCCCGGCGGCCCCGAGGTCGAGCGCGTGGCCGAGGCCGGCGATCCCGAGCGCTTCGCCCTGCCACGGCCGATGCTCGGCCGCCGCGAGGCCGACTTCTCCCTCTCGGGCCTCAAGACCGCCGTGCGGATCGAGGCCGAGCGGATCGCCCCGCTGGCCGAGCGCGACGTCGCCGATCTCTGCGCGAGCTTCCAGGCCGCCGTGGTCGACGTGGTGGTGGACCGCGCCCGGGTCGCCCTGCGCGCCTTCTCGGACGTCGCCGGACGCCCGACCGCCCTGGTGGCGGCGGGGGGCGTGGCGGCCAACGGCGCCGTCCGGCGGGCGCTCGCGTCCCTCGCGGGCGAGGCGGGCCTGAGCTTCGTGGCCCCGCCCCTGCCCCTCTGCGGCGACAACGGCGCGATGATCGCCTGGGCCGGGCTGGAGCGCCTGCGCCTCGGGCTGGTGGACGACCTCACAGCCCCGGCGCGGCCCCGCTGGCCGCTGGCGGCCGCCCCGGCCCGCGCGGCGGTCCCGGCCGGATGAGCGCGGCGGACCGGCGCGCCCACTGGCGGGACCTGGTGGAGCGCCGCCTGCCCGGGGCCGCCCGGCCGGGCTGGCCGGTGCGGCTCGACCATTGCTTCGCCCGCATCCTCCTGGACCACGCCTGCGGCGGTGCCTGGCGCGACCATGTCCGCCCGCCCGCCCACGCCACCATGCCCCTCGCGCAGCTGGAGCTGGCGATCGCGCTCGGCGAGGCGGTGCTCGCGGGGCGCGCGGATCTCGCCCTCCTCAACCGCCGCTCGCTCGCGTGGCGCGGCAAGATCGCCCTGGCACCGGTGCCAGCGGCTCTCCGCGACGGCGACCTGACCCTGCGCCGCTGGCGCCCGGAGGACGCGGCGCCGTTCGCGGCGCTCAACGCCGATCCGGCGGTGATGGCCCACTGTCCCCGGACCCGGACCGCGACGGAGAGCGAGGCCGAGGCCGGCCTCCTCGACCGCCGCTTCGTGGCGGACGGGTTCGGCCCCTGGGCCCTGGAACACGCGGGCCGGTTCGTCGGCTTCGCCGGCGCGATGCGGATCCTGCGGCCCCTGCCCTTCCCGGGCGGCGACCGGCCCGGTTCGACGGTCGAGCTGGCCTGGCGCCTCGCGCGCGACTCCTGGGGCCGCGGCCTCGCCACGCGCGCCGCGCGGCTCGCCCGCGCCGACCTCGCGGAGCGCTGCGGGATCCGCAGCGTCGTGGCCTTCACGGCGGCCGGCAACGGCCGCTCCCGCGCCGTGATGGAGCGCCTCGGCATGCGCGCGGCCGGGACATTCCCGCACCCGGCGGTGCCGGAGGGGCCGCTGCGCGACCACGTGCTCTACCGGCTGGACTGCGCCGACAGGGAGGAAGCGGCATGAGCGCCCAGACCCCGATCAACGTCGTCGGCGGCGGGGCCTGGGGCACGGCGCTGGCCAACGCCGCCGCCGGGGCCGGCCATCCCGTCACCCTCTGGCTGCGCGACGCGGGGGCCGCCGCCGCCCTGCAGGCCCAGCGGGAGAATCCGCGCTACCTGCCGGGCGTGCCGCTCCACCCGGCGATCCGGGCGACGGGCGAGGCCGCCGACCTCGCCCGTGCCCGGGCGACGCTCCTGGTCGTGC
The DNA here is from genome assembly GCF_001424445.1 of Methylobacterium sp. Leaf361. NCBI lineage: Bacteria > Pseudomonadati > Pseudomonadota > Alphaproteobacteria > Hyphomicrobiales > Methylobacteriaceae > Methylobacterium > Methylobacterium sp. Leaf361. The sequence continues at coordinate 67,731 of NZ_LMPY01000004.1, forward strand.
CCGCCCAGACCGTGCGCGGCGTGCTGGAATCCCTGCGCGGACCCCTGGCGACGGCCGGGCCGGTCATCCTCTGCGCCAAGGGGATCGAGCGCGGCAGCGACAGCTTCCTCAGCGCGGTGGCCGAGCAGGTCCTGCCGCCGGGGACGCCCGTGGCGGTCCTGTCCGGCCCGAGCTTCGCGATCGACGTCGCCCGCGGCCTGCCCACGGCCGTGACCCTGGCGGCGGCCGATGCCGGCCGCGCCGCCGCCCTGAGCGCCCTGCTGTCGGGACCGAGCTTCCGCCTCTACCACACCGACGACGTGCGCGGCGTCGAGATCGGCGGCGCCGGCAAGAACGTGCTCGCCATCGCCTGCGGGATCGTGGCCGGGCGCGGGCTCGGCGAGAGCGCCCGGGCGGCGCTGATCGCCCGGGCCTTCGCCGAGCTGATGCGCTTCGCCCGCACCTTCGGGGGCCGGCCCGAGACGCTGATGGGGCTCTCCGGCCTCGGCGACCTCGTGCTCACCGCCTCCTCGCCGCAATCGCGCAACTTCGCCTTCGGCCAGCGCCTCGGCGCCGGGGCGAGCCCGGCCGAGGCCGCGGGCGGCAAGCTCGCCGAGGGGGCGTTCACGGCCGCGGCGCTGGCCGGGCTGGCCGCCGCCAGGGGCATCGAGATGCCGGTGGCGGCGGCCGTCGCCGCCATCGTGGCGGGCACCGCCAGCGTCGACGACGTGATCGCCGGCCTGCTGGCCCGTCCGCTGCGCGGGGAGACCGACTGAGCGCCGGCCCCGGCCCGCAACCCGCGTCACGCCACCGAGGCCGCCGGCACAGCGTGGCCTTGTCCTTGGCCGTGGGTGTGGGCCGCGAAGCGCGCGATCGGCGCCGGCCGACCCAGCAGGTAGCCCTGGGCGAGGTGGCACTGCTCGCCGGCCAGGAAGGACAGCTCCTCGGCGGTCTCCACGCCCTCCGCCACCACGGCGAGCCCGAGGCCGCGCCCCAGCCCCAGGACGGAGCGCACGATCGCGGCCCCCTGCGGGTTGCTGTGGACCGCCCTGATGAACGAGCCGTCGATCTTGATCCGGTCGAACGGGAAGGCGCGCAGGTTCGACAGCGACGAGTAGCCGGTGCCGAAATCGTCCATGGCGATCCGCACGCCGAGGGCCTTGAGCTGGCGCAGGGTGAGGAGCGCCCGGGCCGGATCCCGGATCAGCGCGGTCTCGGTGATCTCGATCTCCAGGCGCTCCGCCCGCAATCCGGATTCGTACAGGGTCCCGTGGACGAACGGGACGAAGTGCGGGTTGTGGAGCTGCACCGCCGAGACGTTGACGGCGATCGCCAGCGGGTTCGGCCAGCCGGCCGCCGCCCGGCAGGCCTCCCGCAGCACCCAGGCGCCGATCTCGAGGATCGCCCCGGTCTCCTCGGCGATCGGGATGAACACGGCCGGCGAGATGCCGCCCCTGGCCGGATGGTGCCAGCGCAGCAGCGCCTCGAAGCCCGTGACCGTGCCGGACTCGATCTGGCTCTGCGGCTGGTAGACGAGCTCCAGCTCGCCCCGCGCCACCGCGTGGCGGAGGTCGTGCTCGAGCTGGCGCCTGTCGCGGATCTCGGCGCCCATGCTGGCGTCGTAGCGCCGGCAGGTGCCGCGCCCCTCGCTCTTGGCCCGGTAGAGGGCGGCGTCGGCGTGGCTCAGGAGCGCGCGCAGGTCCGCGGCGTCGTCGGGATAGACCGCGATGCCGATGCTGGTGGCGATCACCGGGCCGGAGGCGGCCGGCACCGCCGCCAGGGTGGCGAGGATCCGCTCGGCCAGCCGCTCGGCCCGTCCCTCCCCCTGTCTCTCCCCCTGTCTCTCCGCCTTTCCCTCCGCCTGTCCCTCCGCCTGCGGCGTCAGGATGGCGAACTCGTCGCCGCCGAGCCGCGCCATCAGCTGCTCGGGATCGAGGAGACCGCCGACCCGCAGCGCGAGGTCGCGCAGCATCGCGTCGCCGGCGGCGTGCCCGAACAGGTCGTTGACCTCCTTGAAGCGGTCGAGGTCCAGGCACAGCACCGCGAGCCGGCCGCCCTGGGCGTCCGCGGCGCGCATCGCGCGCTCGAGCCGGGCGTGGAAGCTCGTGCGGTTGGCGAGGCCGGTGAGCGCGTCGTGGTGGGCGAGGTAGTGGATCTCGCTCTCGGCCCGGCGCCGCGCGCGCAGGTCGCGCACCGCCACGGCGTGGTGCGGCAGGCGCCCGTACTCGGCGACCGGGCGCATGATCACCTCGACGGGAATGGGGGCGCCCGCCGCCGGGACGAGTTCGGTCTCCAGGGGCTGGTCGGCCGTCCCTGAGCCGGGCACGAGGTCCGGCAGGTAGGCGCTGAGGCTCCGGCCCGTCAGGAGGGCCGCCTCCAGGCCCGCGAGCCGGGCGAAGGCCTCGTTGGCGCTGACGATCTCGCCGCCGCGGCAGACGACGAGGCCCTCCACGGCCGCGTTGGCGAGGCTGCGCAGGCGCTCGCGCTCGAGGTCGGCGCGGCGGCGCTCGCGCAGGTCGACCACGAGGGCGGCGCCGGCGAGCAGCAGGATCAGGCAGCTCGCCACCGCCACGGCCGCGGCGAGCCACCCGCTCCGGATCGCGCCCGAGGGGATCGCCACGGTGGGGTCGGGATGCAGGGTCACCGCGCCCATGCCGGCGAAGTGGTGGCCGCAGATCGCCAGGATCAGCAGCGCGGCGCCGCCGTACCGGCCCCGGAACGTGGTGGCCGACAGGCCGACCACCAGGGCGGCGGCGCCGAGCCCCGCCCCGAGGCCGACCGAGACCACGACCAGCGCGGGGGTCCAGGCGAGGTGCCCCGCCACCTGATAGGCGGCCATGCCGGTGTAGTGCATCGTCGCGATGCCGCCGCCGACCACGGCGCCGCCGAGGCCCGCCTGGACCGCCCGGCCGGAGACGGCCAGGGCGAAGCCGAGCCCGGTGATCGCGACGGCGTCCACGTAGGAGAGGAGCGTCAGCCCGACGCCGTAGCCCGACGGCAGCCCGGGCTCGAAGGCGAGCATCGCCAGGAAATGCGTCGCCCAGATCCCCGATCCCCCGGCGGCGGCGGCCACCGCGACCCAGACGTAGCGGCCGCGGCCGCCGGTCCGGCCGGCATGGGTGAGGAGCTCGATCGCGGTGCCGCTCGCCAGCGCGCAGACCAGGGCCGCGAGGCCTACCAGCCACAGGTTGTGTTCACCGATAAAGCAACCGATGACTGAGATCATGTATGCAACCGGCGATTGGTGCGTGACGCGCTATACGGCTATTTGCATGCAGAATTTAATATTTGCCCAAGGCTTGCGCTAGCAGAGCTGCGGCGTTCTACGCGGGTTCTGCTTGACCGCCGGTCCCGCGCGCGGCCGGGGCCGGACCGGCCTGTTCCCGGGAGGCGAAGCTGGGCTATGGCGGGGCGCGCCGCCCGGCCGGGCGGTCTACTGGGACTTCAGCGATGGCGTACTGGCTGTTCAAATCCGAGCCCGCGACCTGGTCGTGGGATCAGCAGGTCGCGGCCGGGGAGGCCGGCACGCACTGGAACGGCGTGCGCAACCACCTCGCCAAGAAGCAGCTGATGGCCATGCAGGTCGGCGAGGAGGGCTTCTTCTACCACTCGAACGAGGGCAAGGCGGTGGTGGGCATCGTGGCGGTGATCCGCGCCTACTATCCCGACCACACCGACGAGACTGGCCGCTTCGGCATGGTCGACGTCAGGGCCGTGCGGGCGCTGCCGAGCCCGGTCACGCTCGAGGCGATCAAGGCCGACGCGGCGCTCGCCGACATGGTGCTGGTCAACAATTCCCGGCTGTCGGTGCAGCCGGTGACCGAGGCCGAGTGGGCGCGGGTCTGCGCCCTCGGCGGTCTCGGCTGAGCCGGGGCCCGCGGCCCGACGGGCCGCTCAGGCGGCGCGGTTGAGGGGGCCGCGCACGGGGCCCACGAAGTCCGGCTCGACCTCGACCGGCGGCAGCGTGTCCATGACCCGGGCGGCCGGCAGGGTCACCACCACCTCGGTGCCCTCGCGGGGCTTGGAGGACAGCTGGAACTGCCCGCCGTGCAGCTCCACGAGGCCCTTCACGATCGGAAGGCCGAGGCCGGAGCCCTGCTCGGCGGTCTTGATCGCGAGCGAGCCGCGCCCGAACGAGGACAGGACCGTGCCGAGCTCGTCCTCGGGGATGCCCGGGCCGCTGTCCTTCACCGAGACGTACTGCCCGCCCGAGGCGGTCCAGCCGACCTTCAGCCAGATCTCGCCGCCCGGGGGCGTGAACTTCACGGCGTTCGACAGGAGGTTCAGGACGATCTGGCGCAGAGCCCGCTCGTCGGCCCAGAGCCGCGGCAGCGAGCCGTCGACGAGGTCGTGGAAGGTCTGGTTCTTCGCCTTGGCCCGCAGGCCCATCATGTGGCGGCACTCCTCGACCACGTGGGCGAGCTGCACCGGCTCCTCGTTCAGCTCGTAGCGCCCCGCCTCGATCCGCGACAGGTCGAGGATCTCGTTGATCAGGTTCAGGAGGTGCATCCCGCTGTCGTGGATGTCGTGCGAGTACTCGCGGTAGGACGGCGCCGTATGGGTGCCGAACACCTCGTTCTTCATCACCTCCGAGAAACCCAGGATGGCGTTGAGCGGCGTGCGCAGCTCGTGGCTCATCGTGGCGAGGAAGCGCGACTTGGCGAGGTTGGCCTCCTCGGCCCGGCGGCGGGCCTCGTCCGAATTGGCCTTGGCCTGCTCCAACTCGCCGAACACCGCGTCCTTCTCGGCGCGGGAGCGCAGGGCGCCCACCGTCGAGGTGTAGAGGCGGCGGGACAGGCCGAGGAAGAAGACCTGCGCGCCGCCGGCCATGACCACCAGCATCAGCAGGTCCATCCCGCGGGAGAAGGCCGCGAGCGAGGCGGTGGCGAGGGCCAGCGGCACCAGGGCGGCGACGGCGGCGAGCGGCACCGTCGCGGCCAGCATGGTGGTGACCGCGGAGGCGATGACGAGGCCGAACAGCGCGAAGGTCCAGCCGCCGGTGGTTCCGAGCCCGATCATCGCGGCCCACGACAGGCTCTGCAGCACCTCGCCGACCAGGAAGCGGCGGCGCCAGCGGGCGAGCGGGATCGTCGCCGGGTCGGCGCGGAGGAAGCGCCGGCTCAACGTCGTGTTGAGCGAGATCATCAGGACCACGCCGAGCGCCCAGATCGCCGCCACCGGCGGCGCGATCCAGAAGGTCGACGCCGCGGCCAGCACCGCCGCGAACCCCACCAGCGGGATGCCCGCGCCGACCCGGTACTGGGCGTAGTGGCGCAGCAGCTCGTAGTCGAAGGCCCGTTCCAGGCCGGTCCGCGAGGTCAGCTTCTCCCGGGCCGAGCGGATTTCCCGGGCGACCCCGCGGCGGCGCGCCGCCTCCTCCGTCGAGGGGCCGCGACCGCGCTGGACCATCTCGACGGTGAGATCGGACATGCGCGTCTTCAAACTCGGCTCGAATGCGCGGACGGGCGGCGGTGGCGGGGAAGCACTCCGTGAGGATGGGGCGGATATGTTAAGAAGCGGCTGCCGACATCCCTGCAATCTTAAGCATCGCGGGCTGTATCGAGACTGTCGTGCCGCCGGATCGACGTGCGGTGCCGCACATCGTGTCGGGGCCCGCGCCCGCTAGTCTCGGGTGGAGGCCCGCCGGCCCGAGCGCGGTCGCACGCCGCGATCCGGGGCGCCCGGACACGCGCGTCGAGAGAGGGTCGCCGACCATGCCGAATCTCACCGTCAACGGCGTCGCGCACGCGATCGACGCCGATCCCGACATGCCCCTGCTCTGGGTGCTGCGCGACCGGCTCGATGCCACCGGCACCAAGTACGGCTGCGGCATCGCGCAGTGCGGCGCCTGCACGGTCCACCTCGACGGCCAGCCGGTCCGGGCCTGCCAGACGCGCCTGGGCGATGTCGGCGCCGCGCAGGTGACGACCATCGAGGGCGTGTCGGGCCGGGTGGCCGAGGCCGTCCAGGCGGCGTGGCGCAAGCTCGACGTGGTCCAGTGCGGCTACTGCCAGTCCGGCCAGATCATGTCGGCGATCGGCCTGCTCTCGGGCAACGCCAAGCCCACCGACGCCGACATCGACGGTGCCATGGACGGCAACATCTGCCGCTGCGGCACCTATCAGCGCATCCGCGCGGCGATTCACGAAGCCGCGCGCAGCCTCGCCTGATCCGTCCCGGCGCCCACCTTCCCGCCCTCCCCCGCGGTCCCGACCGGAGCCTCGCCGCCATGCTGAACGCCCGTCGACCGAACCCCCTCCCCGTCCGTCCGAGCCGCCGCGGCCTGCTCGCGGGCGCCGGCGCCCTCGTGGTCGCGTTCCGGCTCGACCCGAAACCCGCCCGCGCCGCGCCCGGCCCGAACCTCGCCGACGTGAAGGCGCAGCCCAACGCCTTCGTGCGGATCGGCGCGGACGACACCGTCACGGTGGTGATCAAGCACCTCGACATGGGCCAGGGGAACACGACCGGGCTCGCCACGATCCTGGCCGACGAGCTCGGCGCCGACTGGCGACACGTCCGCACCGAGTTCGCGCCCGCCGACGCGGCGCTCTACAACAACACCCTGATGGGCCCGATCCAGGGCACCGGCGGCTCGACCGCGGTGGCCAATTCCTGGTTCCAGCTGCGCAAGGCGGGCGCGGCCGCCCGCGAGATGCTGATGGCCGAGGCCGCCTTCCGCTGGAAGGTGCCGGTCTCCGAAATCACGGTCGCCGACAGTCTCGTGCGCCACGCCCCGTCCGGCCGGCAGGCCCGGTTCGGGGAGCTCGCGGCCTCGGCCGCCTCGCTGCCGGTGCCCTCCGAGCCGCGGCTCAAGGACCCGAGCGAGTGGACGCTGATCGGCCAGAAGGTGCCGCGCCTCGATTCCGTCGCCAAGACGAACGGCACGGCGGTCTACTCCCTCGACATCCGCCGCCCGAACCAGGTCACGGCCCTCGTCGCCCGGGCCCCGCGCTTCGGCGCCACCGTGAAGAGCTTCGACGCCGCGGCCGCCCGGAAGGTCGCGGGCGTCCTCGACGTGGTGCAGGTGCCGACCGGCGTGGCGGTGATCGCCCGCGACACGTGGTCGGCCATGAAGGGCCGCGAGGCGCTGACCGTCGCCTGGGACGACAGCACCGCCGAGACCCGCTCGTCCGACGCGATCCTGGCCGAGTACCGCGAGCGCGCCAAGGGTCCCGGCCTGACGGCCTCCGAGCGCGGCGACCCGCAGGCGGCGCTCAAGGGCGCCGCCAAGGTCGTCGAGGCCGAGTTCACCTTCCCCTACCTCGCCCACGCGGCGATGGAGCCCCTGAACGCCACGATCGAGAAGGGGGCCGACGGCGGCTACGACGTCTACGCGGGCTTCCAGTTCCAGACCGTCGAGCAGGCCACCATGGCGGCGATCCTCGGCGTGACGGCCGACCGGGTCCGGCTGCACAGCAACTGGGCCGGCGGCTCGTTCGGGCGCCGGGCGACGCCCACCGCCGACTACCTCGCGGAAGCCGCCACCGTCTTCAAGGCGTCCGGCGAGAAGGCCCCGCTCCACCTCGTCTGGACCCGCGAGGACGACATGGCCGGCGGCTATTACCGCCCGACCGTGCTGCACAGGGTCCGGGCCGGCATCGACGGCAAGGGCGCGGTGGTCGGCTGGGACCACGTGATGGTCGGCAAGTCGATCATGATCGGCTCGCCCTTCGAGGCGATGATCGTCAAGAACGGCATCGACGCCACCACCGTGGAGGGCGCCTCCGACACCGCCTACGCGCTGCCGGCCTACCGGTTCGGCGTCCATAACGGCCGCGAGGGCGTGCCGGTCCTGTGGTGGCGCTCGGTCGGCCACACCCACACGGCCCACGTGATGGAGGTGATGATCGACGAGCTGGCCCACGCCGCCAACGTCGATCCGGTCGCCTACCGGCTCTCCCTCCTGACCCAGGCGCCGCGGCTGTCCGGCGTGCTCAAGCTCGCCGCCGAGAAGGCCGGCTGGAGCGCCAAGCCGCAGGACCAGGGCCGCGGCCTCGGGGTGGCGGTCCACGAATCCTTCGGCTCCTACGTCGCCATGGTGGCCGACGTCACGGCGCACGACGCCGCGATCCGCGTCAACCGGATCGTGGCGGCGGTGGATGTCGGCGTTCCGGTCAACCCGGACGTGATCCGCGCGCAGGTCGAGGGCGCGGTGGGCTTCGCCCTGTCGGCGGTGCTGCGCAACCGCATCACCCTCAAGGACGGGCAGGTGCAGGAGCACAATTTCGACGCCTACGAGCCGACCCGGATGAGCGAGATGCCGAAGGTGGAGGTGCACATCGTGCCGAGCCAGGCGGCGCCCACCGGGATCGGTGAGCCGGGCGTGCCCGTGCTCGGGCCGTCGATCGCCAACGCGGTCTTCGCCGCGACCGGCCGGCGCCTGCGCTCGCTGCCGCTCGACCTCTCCGGCGTGAAGGGCGCGTGAGGAAACGCACGTTCCGCCGGCCCGGATCGGCGTAGGAAGGGTGGGCCTTCCCCCCAAGGCAAGAGACCCGACTGACGACGGCGCGGCGCGACACCGCGCCGTTTCTTTTTCGGGCGCCGCGACGCCATCTCCGGGCCATGCCCGCCTTCGACGACACCGCCGCGCGCCTGCGCGCCTGCCGCCTCTGCCGCGACACGCCGCGCTACGGGCCGCCCCTGCCCCAGGAGCCCCGGCCGATCGTCCAGGGTTCGGCCACGGCCCGCCTCTGCATCGCCAGCCAGGCTCCCGGAACCCGCGCCCACCGCACCGGGCAGCCCTTCACCGACCCGTCGGGCGTGCGGCTGCGCGCCTGGCTCGGCCTCGACGCGGCGCGGTTCTACGATCCCGCCCGGGTGGCCATCGTCCCGATGGGGTCGTGCTTCCCCGGCCTCGACGCCAAGGGCGGCGACCGGCCGCCGCGGCGGGAATGCGCCGAGCGCTGGCGGGCGGAACTCTTCTCCGGCCTGCCGGACCTGGAGCTGATCCTGGTGATCGGCCAGTACGCGCAGGGCTGGCACCTCGGACGGATGGAGGGCGGCCTCACCGGGACGGTGCGGCGCTGGCGGGAGATCCTGGCCGAGCCGCGCCGCCCCCGGGTCCTGCCCCTGCCCCACCCGTCCTGGCGCAACAACGGCTGGCTGAAGCGCGAGCCCTGGTTCGAGGCGGAGCTGCTGCCGGTGCTGCGCGCCGAGGTGGCGCGGGTGATGGCGGGGTGATGGCGGGGTGAGGGGCCGTCGGGGCCTCGTCCCGACAGCGACGACATGCGCGTGCCAAATCGCTCGGGACTGACGGGTCGCGCCGCCCTGGATTGCTTCGCTGCGCTCGCGAGGACGGCGCGCGAGTCGGGGCGCGCACGGCAGGTCGGGGACGGCGTCGCCCGGACCCGCCCGCATTGACAGGCATCGCCGGCCCGTGATCCGTGCCGCGACCCCCGAAGGACGCGCCGATGACCGAGATTGCCGACCCCCGCGACCGCCTGATCGTGGCCCTCGACCTGCCGAGCGTGCAGGCCGCCGAGGCGCTGATCGACCGGATCGGCGACGCCGCGACCTTCTACAAGATCGGCTACCAGCTCGGCTACGCGGGCGGCCTCGCCCTGGCCGAGCGGCTGGCGGCCCGCGGGCTCAAGGTCTTCCTCGACCTGAAGCTCCACGACATCGGCAACACCGTCGAGGAGGGCGTGCGCTCGGCCTCGGGCTCCGGCGCCACCTTCCTCACCGTCCACGCCTACCCGCAGACCATGCGGGCGGCGGTCCGTGGCCGGGGCGCGGGACTCAGGATCCTCGCCGTGACGGTGCTCACCTCCTACGACGACGCCGACGCCGCGGAGGCCGGCTACGGCCTGCCGGTGGCGGAGCTCGTCGCCAAGCGCGCCGCCCAGGCGGCCGAGATCGGCATCGACGGCCTCGTCTGCTCGGCCGCCGAGGCGGGCGCGGTCCGGCGCGTCGTCGGTCCGGACCGGCTGATCGTCACCCCGGGCATCCGCCCGGCGGGCGCCGCGGCCGGCGACCAGAAGCGGGTCATGACGCCGGGCGATGCCCGCCGGGCCGGGATCGACCACGTGGTGGTCGGGCGCCCGATCACCGGCGCCGCCGACCCCCGCGCAGTGGCGCGGGCGATCGTGGCGGACCTTGCCTGATCCGAGCGGGATTGCCTTCGGGCGGAGCGGTCCCACTTCGCTCCGCAGGGCAGGAGACGCAGCATGACCAAGGGCTACTGGATCGCGCGGGTCGATGTCCGCGACGCGGAGGCCTACAAGGACTACGTGGCGGCCAACGGCGCGGCTTTCGCCAAGTTCGGCGGCCGGTTCCTCGTGCGCGGCGGCGCCCACGAGGCGGTGATGGGCCCGGCCCGGTCCCGCAACGTGGTGATCGAGTTCCCGAGCTACGCCGACGCCCTCGCCTGCTGGAACTCCGACCTCTACCAGGCCGCCAAGGCCAAGCAGCGCGGCGGCGTCGAGGCCGAGATCCTGGTGATCGAGGGCTATGACGGGCCGCAGCCCAGCGCCTCCGAGCCGGCGCCGGAGGCGGGGCCGGCCTCCGAGTAGGCGGCGGCGCGCTACGGGAGCGGCCCGCGCGGCGCGAGGCTCCGCAGCAGGAACGCCGTCATCGCCGCCATGGGCGGCACCGGCTGGAGGGTGGAGCAGCCCACCAGCAGCGGGTGGGTGTAGCGGGCGATGGCGACGTGGACGCAGGCGGCCGCCTCGGCGGGATCGGCCGCCTCGAACTCGCCCCGCGCCACCCCGTCGCGGATGATCCGCTCGAACCCGGCGGTGATCCGGGCGACATGGTGGCGACAGACGTCCCAGCTCTCCGCCATCGCCGCCTCGATCATCTCGTGCAGGCGGGGAAACGTCTCGCAGCGCCGGGTGGAGTCGCGATGCAGGGCCTCGATCGCCGCCGCGAGGCGCGCGGTGGCGTCGAGGCCCGGCCGGTCGGCGATGCCGAGGATCACCGCCTCGCTCTCGCCGATCAGCCGCTCCAGCACCGCCTCGTTGATCGCCTTCTTCGACTCGAAGAAGCGGTAGACGTTGGCCGGGCTCATCTTCAGCGTCCGGGCGATGTCGGCCACGGTCGTCTTCTGGTAGCCGATCTCGCGGAAATACGTGCCCGCCGTCGCGAGGATGCGGCTCCGCGTGTCGGGCGCGCACTCCTCCGCGAGCGAGCGGGTCGTATCTTCCAGGGACATGCGACCTCACTAGGCCATGCGGCGGCGGGGCGTCAAAGACGCGAACCCGGATCGGGTTCCCCTGCGGCGGCTGCGCGCGCCCGGAACCGGCCCGGGCGGCGCCCATTGCCCAGGCACCCCGCCGCGACGGCGGCGTCAGCGAGAGATCCGCGATGCGCTTCACCGACACCCGCGCCCTGGTCACCGGGGCCGATTCCGGCATCGGGCAGGCGACCGCGGAACTGCTCGCCCGCGCGGGCGCCGACGTGGCCATCACCTATCACAGCGACGCGGAGGGCATCCGCGAGACCGCCGCGCGGGTGGAGGCCGCGGGCCGGCGGGCGCTGGTGCTCCAGCTCGACGTCGGCGACCCGGCGGCGGTCACGGCGGCCTTCGACCGCATCGGCAGCGAGTTCGGCACCCTCGACATCCTCGTGGCCAATGCCGGGCAGGCCATGAGCGGGATGCCGGTCGCCGAGATGGACGACGCGGTGCTGGAGCGGATCCTGCGGGTGAACCTCATGGGGCCGCTGTTCTGCGCCCGCCCCTTCATCCGGATGCGCCGGGCCCAGGGCGGCAACGGAAAGATCGTGTTCGTCTCCTCCGTGGCCCAGCACCTGCCCACGCCGGAGAGCGCCCCCTACGGCATGTCGAAGGCCGGGCTCGGCTCCCTCTGCCGGTCCCTGTCGCGCGAACTCGCGGAGGATCGGATCAACGTCAACAGCGTCGCCCCGGGCCTGATCGAGACGCCGATGACCGCCGACCGGTTCGAGAAGCCGGAGGTTCTCGACGAGTCCCTGGAGCGGATCCCGTGGCACCGGGCCGGCCAGCCCGAGGAGATCGCCCGGGCGATCCTCTACCTCGCCTCGGAGGACGCCGCCTATGTCACCGGCCACACCCTGGTGGTCGATGGCGGCCTGACGATGCAGTGGGGCGGCGCCTGAGCGGCGCCCGGAACGACGAAGCGCGGCGCAGGGGTCACGCCCGGCGCCGCGTCGAAGGGTCTGCGATATGCGGCTCGCGCGTGACCGCGCCTCAGGAGCCGAACTGCGAACCCAGGCGCTCGAGGTACTCGGCCAGATCGACGCCCCCGACGCGCTTGCCGTAGTCGAAGCGCATGCCCTGGCGGATGTCGACGCTCGCGTCCCGCGTGGTTAGGGTGAAGGGACGGACGCAGACCCAGGCCCCGTCGCGGCGGTGCTCGAAGTAGCCGAGGATCTCGTGCTTGGCCATAACCTTTCCTCCGGAACCCTGTTCAGGAACATAACGGTCTCACCGGCCACCGGTTCATGCGCCGCGACTGTTTTTCGCGTGCGCGGCCGCACGGATCGAGTGTTCGTGAGCCGGGGTGGCCGGCGGAGCCGGGCCGAGAACTCGCCTTGAGCTTGGCCATTACAGATCGGATGCTCGGGCGCGGCGGGAGGGCGCGCGGCCGGCTCAGTGCCAGCGGTCGAGGATCTCGGCGGTCGTCATCGTCTCGACCTGGTGGCCGTACCGCATCCGGTACATCAGCAGGAGGGCGTCGTGCGCCTCGTCGCAGGAACTGCACAGGCCGTCGGTGGCCAGCACGATCCGGTAGCCGAGATCGACCCCGCCGAGCACGGCGGCCAGCACGCAGACGTCGGTCTCGGCGCCTGTGACGATCAGCGTGTCGACCCCCCGCGCGCGCAGGCGCGCGTCGAGACCCGTCTCGAGCCAGGGCGAGTAGACGGTCTTGTCGACGATCTCGGCGGGCGGAGCCAGTCGGGCGAGGTCCGGGACGAGGTCGATCAGGCCCGGGTCGAGGCGCTCCCGGGTCATGCCGGCCCAGCGCCGCGAGTAGGTCGCCCAGGTCCCGCGGCCCTCGCCCGGCCGGGCGGCCGGGATGAAGCGGGTGAAGACGGTCCGCTCCGGATGCGCCGCCGCGAGGCGGCAGACATGGGGCAGGACGCGGTTCATCCACGGGGTCTGCCAGTCGGTGGGCTCGGCGAACATGCGCTGCATGTCCACGCAGAGGTGGACGCACCCCCTCCCCAGGGCCCCGCCGGCGGTTTCCGGCTCCGGCCGGGGACTGTCCGTCGATGGGCGGCTTCCGATGTCCATGGGCGCGCGATCAGACCGGGTCAGCGTGGCTCGGGTGGGGGCGAAGGTGGACGAAGGGCCGTCCCCGCCCGGTCTCGGGGCGGGGACGGCGGGACCTCAGCGGTCAGCCTTGGCGCCGGATACCGTCAGGGAGAGGTAGCGCTCGGTGGTCGGGCGGATCAGCTTGCGCACCGCCTCCGCCATGGCCTGCTCCTCCTTGAGGGACTGCTCGAACGCCGTCCGGTGGCCCTGCTGGCCGGCGGCGTCGCCGATGGTGAGCAGCGACTCGTAGGCGGCGATCTCGAAATTCTCGAAGGCGTGGTTGGCGTAGGTGTTCTTCAGGATCTCGTCCTGGGCCGGCGTGTGACCCAGCGCCATCATGTTGCCGACGAAGCCCAGGAAGCCCTCCTTGAGGGTCGAGGGGCTGTCGCCCAGGCTCTGGAGCGCCTCCTCCAGCCGGTGGCGCTGCCCGTGCGTCTCCTCGATGTGGCGGCGCAGGGCCTGCTCCATCTCGGGATAGCGCTCCAGGCGCTCGACCTGCCGCTCCATGATCTGCAGCGCCTGCATCTCCACAGCATGGGTGTTCTTCAGGGCCGTGACGTAGATCTCGCGGGCGTCCGTGGTCATGGCGTTCACCTCTCAGCAGTTGTGAGCTCGGGGCTCATTCAACCGGCAAACACGGGTGCCGCACGGCCAAGTTCCGGTCGGAAGGTCGCAGGCGCGGGAGGGGCGCCGGTCCCGGACGGGCCGGACGAGACCGGACAGCCGGTGCCGGTCGACGAAGCCGGGGCGGCGCGCATCGAGCGGATGATCCGCGACCTCCGGCAGCTGCCCCGCTCAGTGCAGGCCGCCGCTGCGCTCGGCGCGCTGGCGCTCCGCGAGGCGCTTGCCGATCTCGAGGAGCAGCGTCTCGGTCAGCGCCACGAGGGCGGTGTCGCCGACCACCGAGACCGTGTTGTGCAGCGACAGGCAGAGGTCGGCGGTGCGGCTGAGGGCGTCGTCGATCGTGTCCCCGTCGCGCTCCGCGAAAGCCGCGCCGGCCGCTTTGCTGTCCGAGATCTCGACGATCACGCCCCGTCCGGTGGTCGGTCGCCCGTCCTGGTCCAGGTAGAAGTGCCCGCGGGTGAACAGCCACCGCAGCCGCCCCTCCGGCGAGCAGACGCGGTACTCCGCCGTGTAGGAGCCGCCGGTCCGGACGCAGTCCAGAATGACCTGCGAGATGTGGGGCTGATCGTCCGGATGGACGGCCTTCAGGAGCTCCGCGAGGCTGACCCCGACCCGCGACCGGGCCGGGCTGATGTTGAACAGCAGGGCGCTCACCGGATCGGCCCGCGCCTCGTCCCGGAGGATGTCCCACATCCAGAAGCCGACGCCGCCCGAGGCTTCGAGCGCCGCGACGAGCGCCGCCTCGGATACGACGTCGTCCGCGTGGTCCATCCGAGACCTCCCCGATCTCACCGCAACCAGAGGCGACGCTGCGCGACGATTGTGATCCTGCAAAATCCGTTATAGCCTAATACAAATTCCCGTAAAGATCTTGTATTCAAATATATGTGTTGTCTCGCCGTGCCCGGTTCGCCCGCCCTAGGCTTCCATCAGAGTTGAGCGGCGGACTCGAAGGGAATTTTCTTCTGCTGGCCGCCGCGACGTGCCGTCCCTCCACTGGCCGACACCTGACTCCGCCGGCGGGGACGGGGCGAGGCCCAGCGTCCAGGCCCAGCGTCCAGGCCCAGCGTCCAGGCCGAGGGGCCCGGGACGTCCCGGTCCGGGCCGGAGCTTGCGCGCCCTGCGCGTCCGCGCGGGCGCTGGACGCGGTTCGTCAGCGCAGTGAGCGCATCAAATGAGGGCGACCGGCGAGCGGGCCGACGCGATCAAGAACGGGTTGGTTCTGCCGACCTCCACGTCCGCTGCCTGGTGGGCCCCACATCTTGTCGGGACGCGGACGTGGATGCAGAGCCGCGCGCGGGCCGGACGGTTCCTCCGATCCGCAGGGTCTCCGTGCGGACCCATCCGCCGCCGCGCCGTGAACCCGGGGGGCCTTCGTTCCGGCGGCCTGTACAGTAATGGCGCAATTTGCGCCATCTTGTGCCGCTATTTATCCAGCTGAATGATTGACGAATCCGGATCTATCGGCTCAGATCGTGCGCTCGATGGCGTTCGGACCGGCTCTCAGGTGTCGTCTGGCTCGGGTCGGCAAGGTTCGGTCCCATGAGCTACATGTTCAAGGTCCCCTCCGGCGCCGTGGCGGGGGCGATCGCGCAGCAGATCACGTCACAGGGCTACGCGGTTCTCGAGGACTACGTGAGCCCGGAGGACCTGCGCGTCGCGCAGGCTTTCGTCGCGCGGGCGGTCGCCGCGAAGGGCGGTGAGTACGCGGGTTTCACCGGGACGAAGGATCTCGGCGGCACGTTCCTGGCCGCCCTGCCGGACGACCCGACCTTCAACGCCCTGTGCCGCGGCATCTACGAGAGCGCCGTGGGACGGCCCGCGCCGGATGTCGGCTACTACCAGATCCTGCGCTGTCTGGCGGGACATGGCGCCAGGACGCACTCGATGCGCTTCCACTTCGACTCGTACGTGCTCACGGCCCTCGTCCCCATCACGATGCCGGACCACGGTACTCCGGGGCGCCTGATCATCCACCCGAACACCCGCGCACTGCGTCGGAGCTACCTCCGCAACCTCGTCGACAAGGCGCTGGTCGACAATCCGCTCGCGCAGAAGCTCCTGACCCGCGCCTACGACCGCGGCAGCGACCGCGTGATCCGCCTGTCGCTGAAGCCGGGAAGCCTGTACTTCTTCTGGGGCTACCGCTCGCTGCACACGAACGAGCCCTGCGCGTCCGACGCGATCCGGGCCACGGCCCTGCTGCACTACGTCGATCCGCACGCGGGCAGCCGGCTCAAGCGGGTGCTGCGGCGGCGCTAGTGTCGGCCCTTCCAGGGCACCAGCACGCGCTCCAGGCCCCGCATCCCGAGCTCGAACAGGCCCGCGAACAGGCCGATCAGCAGGATGCCCATCACCACCACGTCGGTGCGCAGGAAATTGGAGGCGTTGAGGACGAGCTGGCCGAGCCCGGCCTGGGCCGCCACCATCTCGGCGGCCACCAGGGTGGTCCAGCCCACGCCCATGCCGATCCGCAGGCCGATCAGGATCTCCGGCAGCGCCGCCGGGAAGACCACGTGGCGCAGGACCTGCCAGCGGCTCGCCCCGAGGGCGCGCGCGGCGTTGATCTGGTCGACCGAGGCGGAGCGCACCCCCGCCCGCGCGGCGAGCGCCACCGGGGCGAGGCAGGCGAGGAAGATCAGCAGCACCTTCGACAGCTCGCCGATCCCGAACCAGATGATCATCAGGGGCAGGTAGGCGAGCGGCGGCAGCGGCCGGTAGAACTCGATCGGCGGGTCGAGGATGCCCCGGGCGATCCGGCTCGTGCCCATGGCGAGCCCGGCCGGGATGCCCACCAGGGCGGCGAGCGCGAAGGCGCCGAGGACGCGCAGGAGGCTGTCGCCGACGTGGAGCCCGAGCGGGGCGCCGTCGATCTCCCCGCGCCAGGCCTGACCGAAGGCCGCCAGGACCGCCTCCGGCGGCGGCAGGAACAGCGGCTTCACCCAGCCGGCACGGGTGGCGACCAGCCAGAGGCCGAGGGCTGCCAGCACCGTGGCGGCGCTGACCGTCGGCACCAGGATCCCACGGCGGCGGCGGATTCCGGTGCGCGCCAGCGGGGCCGCCGCCGGAGCCGGGGCCGGGGCCGTGTCCGGGATCACGTCCGGGACCGCGTCCGGCGCGGCGCGGGGCAGACCGCTCATCGGACGGCCTCCGGTGCCGCGGCGGCGCCGCTCCGGATGCGCGCGAGCACGCGCTCGCGCACGGCGATGAAGGCGGGGTCCGACTTCACGGCCCGGGCGTCGCGGCCCTCGACGAACGCCCGGGAGAAGGGCAGGTCCAGCGTCTCGACGATGCGGCCGGGCCGCGGGCTCATGATCACCAGCCGGGTGGCGAGGAACACCGCTTCCTCGACGTCGTGGGTGATGAAGAAGGCCATCTTGCCGGTCCGGTGCCAGATCCGGAGGATCAGCTCCTGGATCTGCTCGCGGGTGAAGGCGTCCAGCGCACCGAGCGGCTCGTCCATCAGCAGGGCGCGCGGGTCTCCGGCGAGCGCCCGGGCGAGGCCGACCCGCTGCTGCATACCGCCCGAGAGCGCGTAGACCTTCCGGTCGGCGCAGTCGGGCAGGCCGACGAGGTCGAGCGTCGCCAGGGCGATCCGCCGCCGCTCCGCCCGGGGCACGCCCCGCATCTTCGGTCCGAAGGCCACGTTCTCGGCGACGTCCAGCCAGGGCATCAGGGCGTGGCGCTGGAACACCACGCCCCGCTCGGCTCCCGGACCCCGGACCGGCGCGCCGTCGAGGAGGATGCGGCCCTCGGTGGGCGCCAGGAATCCCGCGATCGCCGAGAGCAGGGTGGTCTTGCCGCAGCCCGAGGCGCCGAGCGCCACCACGAACTCCCCGGGACCGATGGTCAGGTCGATCCCCGACAGCGCGGCGACCGCGTCGGCGCCCTGCCCGTAGCGGACGCTCAGGTTGCGGATCTCGATCATGGGCCCTCCGGTCCGGGGACAGGCTATTTCCGGGCCGCGTCCACGACCTCCGTCGTGACGAACCGGGCGTAGTCGGGCGCCAGCGCCTGCACGCGCCCCTGCGCCTTCAGGAAGGCGGCGGTCTCGGTCAGGGCTTTGGCGGCGGCGCCGCCGAGCCAGGCCGGGGAGGCCTGCGCCTCCAGGGTCGGGAACCGGTAGGCCGCGAGGCTCGCGGGCACCTCGGCGGGCGCCGAGCCGCTGATCCGGGCCACCGCCGCCACCTCCGGCGCGTCGGCGCCCCAGGGCCTGGCGGCGTAGGCCGCGTCCTGGGCGGCGATCAGCCGGACGAGCGTCACCAGGAAGTCCCGGTTCCGCGCCGCCCAGGCCCGGTCGACCACGAGGCCGTCGAAGGTCGCCTTGCCCCGGCGGGCGAGGTCGCCGGCCGAGACGACCACGGTGCCGGACTTCTTCACCCGGGCGAGCACCGGGTCCCAGATGAAGGTCGCGTCGATGTCGCCCCGCTCCCAGGCGGCGGCGATCTCGGGCGGCCGCATGTTGAGGATCCGGACGTCGGCCTGCGTGAGCCCGGCCTCCGCCAGGGCGGCGATCAGCTGGTAATGCGCGGTCGACACGAACGGCACCGCGACCGTCTTGCCGCGCAGGTCGGCCACGCCCGTCACGCCGCTGCCGGCGCGGGCCACGAGCTGCTCGGCGTCGGCGATCTCGTCGAGGATCCAGAACAGCTGGATGTCGAGCCCCTGCGAGGCGGCCGCCGCGATCGGGCTCGACCCCGCCTCGCCGATCTGGACGCTGCCCGAGGCCATGGCGCGGATCACGTCGCCGCCGCCGCCGAACTTGCGCCAGTGGATCGTGTAGCCGGTCGCCTTCTCGATCGCCCCGGAGGCCATCAGGGCGCGGAACGGCACCACCATGTCCTGGTGGGCGAAGGTGACCTCCCGGTCGGCCGCGCGGGCGGTGCCGGGGAACGGCGCGCCGAGAACCAGGGCGGCCAGGGCGGCCAGCGCGACGGCGCGGCGGTGCGGACCGGCAGATGTCATGAGATGTCCCCCATTCCGGCCGTCCCGGCGCGGAGGCGACTCGGGCGGCCGGGCGCAGGGTCGACCGAGCTCGGCCACGAAGGCAAGGGCCCGCGCCCTGCCCCGGTCGCGCCCGGGATCCGCCTCGCGCCGCGGCCCCCGCGGCGGTGCGCGGGTCCCGGGCAGCCGCCCGCGGCGGTGCGCGGACCGCGCGCGCCGGAACATCCATCTCCCCGGACGCGCGCGATCCCCGGTGCCGTTCTCCGAACCGCCCTCGCCGGAGGCGCCCGCCATCGTCGTCCCGGAGTCGCGGCCCGGCGGGTGCGCCGCCGCCGCGGGACCGCCGGCTGGAAGATCGTTCCTCGCCGCCGCGTGCCTGGGAGACGAGAATTTGGGCGTGCAAAACCCGCGGGCCGGCTCCGGCGGCGCCCCCGCTCAGGCCGCGCGCAGCACCGCGATCTCGTCGATCGTGGCGGCCGCCTGGGCCCGGAGCGCGGCCAGCAGCGCGGTGACGTCCTCGCCCGCGCGGCAGGCCGTCTCGAAGGCCCGGCAGGTCGCGGCCAGATCCAGGAAGCCGATCATGCTGGCCGCCGACACCATGGCGTGCGCGTCCCCCATCAGCCGCGTCCGGTCGCCGTCGGTCGCCGCCGGCCCGAACCGCTCGGCGAGTTCCTTCGCCAGCATCGCCAGGAGGTCGCCCATGCGCGCCTGGCCGACCATCGCGGTCATCTCGTCCAGGGTGGCCCGGTCGATCGTCCCCGCGCGGCGCGGCGGCTCGGCGCGAGGGGCCGCCCACCGGTCGATCGCGGCGAGCAGCGCGTCCGCGCGGAACGGCTTGCCGATATGGTCGTCGAGCCCGGCGGCGCGCAGCTCGGCCACCTGCTGCGGCAGGACGTTCGCCGTCATCGCGAGGATCGGCAGGCGGCCGGCGGCGCCGCCCAGGGCGCGGATCCGCCGGGTCGCCGCGATGCCGTCCATCACGGGCATCTGCACGTCCATCAGCACGACGTCGTAGGACCGCGCCTGGACGGCCGCCACCGCGGCGACCCCGTCGGCCACCACGTCCACCGCGTGCCCGGCGCGCTCCAGGATCATCCGGGCGAGGTCCTGGTTGAGCGGCACGTCCTCGGCCAGGAGCAGGCGGCGGCCGGTCGCCCGGGCGATCGCCGAGGCCGGCGCGGTCGCGCGGGCCGGCGGGACCGCCGCGGGCAGGTCGGCCTCGAACCAGAAGGTCGAGCCGTGCCCGACCGTGCTCGCGACGCCGATCGTCCCGCCCATCAGCGTGACGAGGGATTTCGAGATGGCGAGCCCCAGCCCGGTGCCGCCGTACTCGCGGCTGATCGAGCCGTCGACCTGCGAGAAGCGCCGGAACAGGCGGTCGCACTTGTCGGTCGGGATCCCGATGCCGGTGTCGCGGACCGCGAAGCGCAGCCGCGTCCCGCCGATCGCGTCCGGGCTGACCCGGACCGACAGGTCGATGCCGCCCGACGCGGTGAACTTCACGGCGTTGTTGAGCAGGTTGAGCAGGATCTGCCGGAGGCGGTCCTCGTCGCCCTCGACCCAGTCGGGCAGGCCCGGGCCTTGGGCGAGCGTGAGGGCGAGCCCCTTGCGCTCCGCGGAGGGGCGCACGATCGACACCGCGTTGTCGATCAGCGCTTCCAGGGCGAAGGGCCGGGGCACGATCTCGATCTGCCCGGCCTCGACCTTCGAGAAGTCGAGGACGTCGTTGACCACGGTCAGGAGCGCGGCCCCGGCGGTGCGGATGCGGTCGGCGTTCCGGCGCGCCGACGGTCCGAGATCCGTCCCGTCGAGGAGCAGGTCGGCGTAGCCGATCACCCCGTTGAGCGGCGTGCGGATCTCGTGGCTCATGGCGGCGAGGAACTCGCTCTTGGCCGCGCTCGCCCGCTCCGCCTCCAGGCGCGCGGCGTCGGCCGCCGCCTTGGCGGCGAGGAGCGCCGCCTCGGCGGCCTTGCGGGCGGTGACGTCGATGTTGAGGCCGATCATCCGCCGCGCCTGCCCGGGCGCGCCGCGCCCGACGCCGTTGATCCAGCGCACCCCGCCGTCCGCGGTGGGGACCCGGAACTCGATCGAGAAGGTCTGCCCGGCGGCCGCGGCCGCGGCCGCGATCCGCAGCGCCCGCTCGCCGTCGGCGCGGTCGATCAGGGCGAGCCAGTCCCGGGTGTCGAGGGCGTGGTTCCGGTCGGTCTCGATGCCGTGGAGCCGCGCGCTCTCGGGGGACCACTCGATCCGGCCGCTGTCGAGGTCGAGGTGCCACGTCCCGGCATGGGCAGCCTGCTGGGCGAGGTGCAGCAGGCTGCTGGCATCCTCCACGGCGCGCCGGGCGGTGACGATCTCGTCGATGTCGAGGGCGGTGCCGAGCATGCCCACCATGCTCTCGCCCTGCCAGATCGGCAGGAGCACGATCTTGTGCCAGCGGTAGGCGCCGTCGTGCCGCTGCAGGCGGCCCTCGACCTCGTAGGGCGCGCGGCGGGCGGGCGCCTCCGACCACAGCCGCTCCATCCGCTCCGTGTCGTCGGGATGCGTCCGGGCGATCCGGGCGGCGCGCGTCGGGCCGATCGGGCCGTAGTAATCCTCGAAGCGCCGGTTGACGTAGGAGGCGTCGCCGGTCTCCGTGCTGGCGATCCAGACGAGCTGCGGCAGCGCGTCGGCCAGGGCGCGGTAGCGGGCCTCGCTCAACCGCAGGGCGTCCTCCGCGGCCTTGCGGGCGCTCACGTCGCGCAGGGTCGCCACGTAGCCGTCCGGGGCGCCGGTCGCCCGATCGTGGGTCAGGCTGAACGAGATCTCCACCCAGACCCAGTGCCCGCCCCGGTGCCGGTAGCGCTGGGAGGTCAGGGCGCGGGACGCGCGGCCGCCGGTGAGGTCGTCGAGGACGCGGCGGTACGCGCCGACCTCGTCGGGATGGACGAAGTCGAGGGGATGGGTGCCGATCAGCTCCTGCGGGTCGTAGCCCAGGACGGCGCGCACCGCCGGCGAGACGTAGCGGCGGCGGGCGGTCAGGTCGGACCAGATGATGATGTCGGTGGCGTTCTCGGCCAGCAGCCGGTAGCGGCGCTCGCTCTCCTCCAGGTCCCGCTCGGCGATCCGGTTCTGGGTCACGTCGCCGAAGGTCAGGACCGTGCCGCCGTCCGGCAGGGCGGCGCACCGGACCTCCAGGATCGGGCCGCCGGGCAGGCGCCAGTCGAACAGCGGGGGCAGCCCGGCGCGCGCGCCCGTTCCGAGGCCCGGATCGGACCCGGCCGCCGCGCAGTCGCCGCGGGCCCGCTGGTAGGCGCGGATGTCCGGGAGGGCGACGCCCGCCCGCAGGACGTCGTCCGGCAGGTCGAGCAGGTCCGCGGCGCTCCGGTTGAACGCGCGCACCCGCTGGTCGGCGTCGAGGACGACGAGGCCCTGGTCCAAGCTGTCCAGCGTGCCGCGCAGGATCATGTCGGTCTCGCGCGCCCGCCGCTCCGACCGGACGAGGTCGGTCACGTCGAGGATGAGGCCGTGCAGGGCGACGAGCGCGCCGTCGGGCCCGAACTCGGGCAGCCCCTGGATGATCGCGTCCAGCACGGTCCCGTCCGGGCGGACGATGCGGGCCCGCGCCTGGTAGGGGATTGCCGGCCGGCTTCCTTCCAGGATCCCCTCGAGCCGCGCGACCAGGGCGGCGCGGTCGTCCGGATGATAGCACGCGACGTGCTCGGCGAGCGGCAGGTCGCACGCGCCGGGCGTCCCGAGCAGCCGCGCGAGACTCGCCGATCGGGTCACCCGGCGGGTCCGCGGATCGAGACGCCACTGCCCGAAACCGGGGCCCCCGTCCCAGGGTGCAGGCTCGCCCGCGGCCCGGTGCGGAGCGGGATCCGGCGGCGCGGCCGGGCGGGTCGCGTCAGTCTGCATCGGCCCCAGGGTTCCCCACCACCGGCGCGGACCGCGCCCGGGCGCGCCCTCGGCACGCATCGGGGCGAACCTGCTCGCGCGACGGTTGCTGATTCCTTGCCGGCACCGTGCGGCATTCGGCACCTGTCCGGCCGGCGATCACGATCGCTTGAGGGGCCGGCACGCGGCGTCCCCGGCCCGGTGGGGGGCGGGTGCGGGGACGGGTGCGGGCCTACCGCACCAGCCGCTCCACGATCGCCCGCACCTGCGCCCGATCCGCCGGCTGCGGGTCGACCGAGCGGTGGATCGTCAGGCCCTCGATCACGGCGTCGAGGGCCTTGGCGGTCTCCGGCGCGAAGTGCCGTTCCAGGGCGGCCCGGCTCTTGGCCATCCAGTCCTGCATGACCCGGCGCAGCGGCGGGTTCCGGGCCGCGAAGGCGTAGAGTTCGTAGCTCAGCAGCATCGTGCGCGGGCTCGCCCAGAGGTCGCTCACGATCAGGTCGACCACGGCCTCGCAGGCCTCATCGACGGTCGCGGCCGCGGCGAGCCGGTCGGCGAACCGCGCCGAGACCGTGTCGGCGAGCCCGGTGAACGCCTCGGTCAGAAGCGCGTCGAGGCTGTCGAAATGGTAGGTCATGGAGCCCAGCGGCACGTCGGCCGCCGCCGCGACCCGGCGGTGGGTCGTGCCGGCGACGCCGTGCTCGGCGACGACGTCGAGGGTGGCCCGGATGATGCGCGCCCGGCGATCCGGGTCGAAACGGCGCTGGGCGGCGGGCAAGGGGACCTCCTCGGATCCGGTTCAGGGCAGCCGGGCCGTGACGCGCGCGGCCTTGATATGTACATCTGTACGCATAGCTAGGGTCCGACGCGGCCGGAGGGAGGTCCCCACCATGAACACAGAGATCGTGAAGACCCAGAAGCAGAGGATGCTGGCGGGCGAACTGTACTGCGCCGACGACCCGGAACTGGCCGCCGACAACCGGCGCATCTCGGAATGGATGGACCGGTATAACGCCGCGCAGACGCGGAGCCAGCCCGAGCGGCAGGCGCTCCTGGAGGAGGCCTTCGCGCGGGTCGGCCCGGGCTGCAACATCCGGCCGCCGTTCCACTGCGACTACGGCTACAACATCAGCCTGGGCCGCGGCGTGTTCCTGAACTTCGGGTGCAGCATCCTCGACGTGATGTCGGTCACGATCGGCGACCTGACGCAGATCGGCACGGCCGTGCAGATCCTGACCCCCGATCATCCGCGCGACCCGGCCCAGCGCCGGCAGATGCTGGAATTCGCCCGCCCGGTGGTGATCGGCGCCAATGTCTGGATCGGCAGCGGCGCGATCATCCTCCCCGGGGTCACGATCGGCGATGACGCGATCGTCGGGGCGGGCAGCGTGGTGACGCGCGACGTCCCGGCCGGCGCCACCGTGGTGGGGAACCCGGCCCGGCCGCGGCCGTGAGGGGGTGCGGGCGCGCGGGGCGCGTGCTGCGTGGGGGAGCGGTCCGGCCGCGTCGGCCCTCCGTCGAGCGTGCCGGCGCTCCCGTCCGGGCCGGAACTCCCGTCCGGGCCGGACCTGCCGGGGACGCCGACGACCGGTCGCGGCCGGTTCACGCGGCCGCGCGGCCAAGCTGTGCGGCCCCGCGGCGTCGCTGCCGCGGGCCGGGTGGAGCCGATGCCGGGATCGAGGCACCGGGATCGAGGCACCGGGATCGAACGGCCGGCGCGGCCCGTCCCCTGGCCTGCCGCGCCCGCGTTCGGGCGCGGCGTGGCGGCTGGATCAGTCCTTGCGGATCGGGGCCGCCGGAGCGCCTGTCTCGCCGAAGCCGAAATCGGCCAGCCGGTAGGAGAGCTGCGCGAAGCCGCCGTAGCGACCGGTCTCGAACTTCATCGGGCTGGGCGGCGAGAACGGGAAGGCCGTCGTGTGCGCCTTGTCGGCCTGGAGCTGCCAGTAGCGGCCGCCGACGCCGACGCTGACGGACGGCGTCAGGTCGTACGAGATGATCCCCTCCAGGAAGTAGCCGTCGCCGCGGCCGCCTTCCGGCCCCGGATTGATGTCGGGCCGCAGCCAGTGCCGGTCGACGCCGCTCAGGCTCACGACCGGCAGGTAGGCGCCTTCCAGGCTCAGCCGGACCCGGTCGAACCGCGCTTCGCCGATCACGCCGACGCGCAGCGCGTTCCACTGCATGCTCTCGCCCAGCGTCTTCATGCTGGTCGGGTAGGGTCTGGCGCAGGGAGCCCCGCCCGCCACCTGACGGCAGCCGTAGCCGTTATACAGTTCGGACGCGAACTGGTAGCCGAGGAAGCCGCCGAGCTTGTACCCGTCCCGGCGCAGCACGTCGTAGCCGAGATCGATCACGCCGTAGCCGATGTCGCCGTCCTTGATCGGCGATAGCGTCTTCGAATAGCGGCGCAGGGCGGGCGGGAAGTCCTCGTCGGCGAGGCGGCCGCCGGTGACGCCGCCCGAGCCGAGGAAGCCCTTGGCGAACAGGCCGGTGGGGTTGTGCTCGAGCCGTGCGAAGCTCTCGCCGGCATGCGCCTGGGTGTTGTTGTAGGTCAGGCGCGAATTGAGCTGGCCGGGCGCGTCGGGGTCGCCGAGCTTCTCGCGCGGTGTCCCGGAGCTGAAGAAGTAGCGCAGGCCGCCCTCGAAATCCCAGGTGGCCGGGCCTGCCGACGCGATCGGGGCCAGGGTGGGAAGCCCGGCTCCGAACCGGTAGTTGAGGCCGACGCGGGCCAGGAAGCCGTCCGTCGCGACCCGCGTGCCGGCGTGGTAGCCGGTCAGCACGGGGTACGACGGAGCCGGGAGGACCGCCCGGGAGCCGAGATCGTAGTAGAGACCCTCGACCTTGGCGGAGAGGTGCTCGCTGAAGGCGTGCTCGATGCCGGCGCCGGCCACGTAGCCCAGGCGCACCGCGCCCTGGCGCCCGTCGAACAGCGGGAAACCGGCCAACGACAGGTTGTTGTCGGTCCGGACCGTGCCCGCGGCGAGGCCGCCCGTGGCGTAGACGAGGGTGCGATCGACGGCGAAGCCGATCCTGCCGCGCAGGGTGGCGAGCTCGTCCAGCCTCTGGCCGGAATGGGCGACGCTGCGGCGATAGAAGCCGCCGCCCGCGGCCGGAAAGGCGCCCTCGCGGCGATCGTAGCCCCACAGCCGGGTGAACTGGTAATCCGCGGCGGCGCCGGCGACGAAGCCGGAATTCACCTGCCAATCGTAGCCGACCTCGGCGCCGCCGACGAAGCTCCCGTCCGAGGCCCGCTTCGATGGAATGACCGGGCAGTTCCGGGCTCCGGGCTGCCCGTCCGGACCTGTGCAGACGAACTGCGTGGCCCGATCGAGGGTCCCGTAACCGGCGAACAGGCCGGCATGCGCTCCGGTCCAGGAGAAGATCGGCACGGCCGTCGCCGCCGGCGGAAGGGCCCGCCGCGGGAGGTCCGCCGCCATCGCGGTCTGCGACAGCAGGCACAGGAGAAGTCCAGAACTCGAGATGCGGTACATGTAGTGTCCCCCGCCGCGCGTCGTCGAAGGCATGAGCGTCAAGGTCTCTTCGCCGGTAAGGCTTCGGATGCCGAAGCGGAGCTTCTGCTGATCTCGCGCGGTTCGCATGATGCGTTCTTATGATTAGGTCATGATGTCTCGATTCTGAAGTGTTGATTTTCGAGATTTTTCCTCAAATTTGACTGGTTCTGCAATCGTTGAGACGAGAATGATATTTTATAGATCTCACGGATTTTATAGAATGAGTATTTTGAGGGTGTATTCGATTCATTGTGGGCGGAGATGTTGATCTGATCTTCGGTCGTGCCGCGGCTTGGTTCCGTTCGCTTTTGCGGCCGGGTGATGCGTTCGTGCATCACCTGCGCCCTGCCCGGTCTAACCCAGGGCGGCCACGGGGCCGGGCCGCCGGCCCGACGCGATGCCCGTCGCGATACTGCTCCGGCGCGTTCCTGGCGGGGCGGCCCGGTCCGGGGAACCATCCGGGCGGCCCGAGCCTTCCTGGGCGGGATTGCGGGCGGATCCGGCCGCGAGTCCCCTGGAAACGCCCGCCCGTCTTCCCGGGCGGCGAGAGAGGAAACCTCACGTGCGTTCAACGATCATTGCCGCTGCCCTGCTGGCGGCCCTCGGTTCCGCCGTCGCGATCCCGGCCTCCGCCGCGCCGATCGGCCCCGGCACGGGCGTGTCGGCGCCCGCCGGCATGGTCTCGACGGTCCAGATGGATCCCGTCGAGCGCCACATGATGCGCCGTCGCATGGAGCGCCGGATGATGCGCCACCGGATGGAGCGCCACATGATGCATCGGGAGATGCGCCGCGAGATGCGCCACCGCGAGATGCGTCGCGAGATGATGCGCCGCATGTGACGCGCATCCGCGCCGGGGCTGCGTCCGCCCCGGCGCGGGCCGGGGCAGAGCCGCGAGGCGGGCTTCCCGCATCGCGGGGGCTGGGCTCGGGCTGGCCGGGGGTGCCACGTCCGAGGCGATCGAACCATCCGCGCCCCGACGCGTTTCTGGCCACCGACAAGGGAGAATTGGTACGATGAAGGCGATTCTGGCAGCGGCCGCGGTGAGCCTCGGCATTCTGGGCGTGGTCGGCCCGGTCTCCGCGCAGCCGCGCCCCGACTACGACGATTACGGCGGCCGGGGCTACCGCGACCGCGGCGACTACGATTACCGGGACCGCGGCTACCGCGACCGGGACGATTACCGCGGCCGCGCCAATTACGGGTTCGACGAGCGCGAGTACCTGCGCTGCAATCCGGATGTCCGCCGCGCCGTGGCCAACGGCCAGATGGAATCGGGTGCCGCCCACTACAAAGTGTTCGGGCGTCGCGAAGGCCGGCGGCTGAGCTGCTGACCCGATCGGCCGGCTCCCGGCCGGGCGCGCCTATCGCGGGCGTGCCCGGTCGCGCAGCAGGTTGATGATCAGGGCCGTCCAGCCGGTCTGGTGCGCGGCGCCGAGGCCCCGCCCCGTATCCCCGTCGAAGAACTCGTGGAACAGCAGCGCCTCCTCGGCACCCGGCGCCGGGGCGATCGGCGGCCGGGTCCCGAAGGCCGGCCGGCGCCCGGTCCCGTCCTTGGCGAACAGCGCGATCAGGCGGTCCTCGAGGGCGTCCGCGATGGCGCTGAGCGTCAGCATCGCGCCCGAGCCCGTCGGGTACTCCACTAGGAAGTCGTCGCCGTAATAGGTGTGGAAGCGCCGCAGCGCCTCGACGATGAGGAAGTTCATCGGCATCCAGACCGGGCCGCGCCAGTTCGAGTTGCCGCCGAACATGTTCGAGGTGGAATCGGCCGGGTCGTACCGGACCGTGAAGGAGGCGCCGAGTTCGTTGAGCACGTAGGGCGCGTCGCGGTGCACCTTCGACAGGGAGCGCACGCCGTAGGGCGAGAGGAACTCGGCCTCGTCGAGCATGCGGCGCAGCAGCGCCTTCATCCGGTGGCCGCGCAGCAGCGACAGCAGCTTGCGGTCCTTCACGCCCCCCTCGGTCCAGCGGGAGACCAAGCGGGCGAGGTGGGGCCGGTTCTCCAGCACCCAGTTCAGGCGCCGGGCGAAATCCGGCAGCCGGTGGAGCACGGAGGGCTCGATCACCTCGACGGCGAAGAGCGGGACCAGCCCGACCATGGAGCGGACCCGCAAGGGGAGCATCCCGCCGCCGGGGATGTCGACCTCGTCGTAGTAGAACGCGTCGGTCTCGTCCCACAGGCCGTAGCCCTGCCCGTCCCCGCCCGACCCGCCCATGTCGGTCATGGCCTCGGCGATCAGCAGGAAGTGCTCGAAGAACTTGGAGGCGGTGCTCTCGTAGACGTCGTTGTGGAGGGCGAGCTCCAGGGCGATGCGCATCATGGTGAGCGCGTACATCGCCATCCAGGCGGTGCCGTCGGCCTGGTGCACCACCCCGAAGCCCGGGGGCGGGCGCGAGCGGTCGAACACGCCGACATTGTCGAGCCCCAGGAAGCCGCCCTGGAACACGTTGCGGCCCTGCGCGTCCTTGCGGTTCACCCACCAGGAGAAGTTGATCAGGAGCTTGTGGAACACGCCTTCCAGGAAGGCGAGGTCGCCGCGCCCGCCCCGCCGGTCCCGGTCGATCTCGAACACCCGGTAGGCTGCCCAGGCGTGGACCGGCGGGTTGGCGTCGCCGAACTCCCACTCGTAGGCCGGGAGCTGGCCGTTCGGGTGCATGTACCATTCGCGGGTGAGCAGCAGGAGCTGCTTCTTGGCGAAGTCCGGGTCCAGCAGGGCGAGCGGCAGGCAGTGGAAGGCGAGGTCCCAGGCGGCGAACCAGGGATATTCCCAGGTGTCGGGCATCGACAGCACGTCGGCCGCCGCGAAGTGGCGCCACTGGCCGTTGCGGCCGCCCGCGCGCCCCCGGGGCGGCGGCGGCTGGAGCGGGTCGCCCTCCAGCCAGCGCCGCACGTCGTAGCTGTAGAGCTGCTTCGACCAGATCAGGCCGGCGGCGGCCTGGCGGAAGATCGCGCGGGACTCCGCGCTCGCGATGCCGTCCTGCAATTCCTCGTAGAACGCGTCCGCCTCGGCCACCCGGCGGCGGACCAGGGACCCGTCGTCGATGGCCCGGGCGCGCAGGCCCGCCGACAGCCGCAGGCGGATCCGGGCGGTCTCCCCGGGCGCCAGCCGCAGCGCGTAGTGCAGGCCGAGCTTGGTGCCCGCGTCCCGGCGCACCGAAGCGGGATCGCCGTCGACGATCGCCGCGTGGAGACCGTCCTTGAACGGCCCCGCGGCGTCCGGCTGCCCGCCGTGCCGCCGCAGGTTGGTGTCGTTCTCGCAGAACAGCAGGTCCGGCGCCCCGTCGAAGGCGAGCCGGTACGGCCCGAGCCGCTCGTGCGTGCAGACGGCGCCCCCGTCGGGCGCGCGGGCGATCCGCGGGCGCGCCTGCCCGGCCTCCCACGACCACGTGTTGCGGAACCAGAGCTGCGGGACGAGGTGGAGGTCGGCGGGCTCGGGCCCCCGGTTCAGCGCGGTGATCACCGCGTGGACGTCGTCGGCGTCGGCCTTGGCGTACTCCACGGTGACGTCGAAGAACCGGTCCCCGTCGAAGACGCCCGTCTCCTCGATCTCGTACTCGGGCTGCTCCCGCCCGCGCCGCCCGTTCTCGTCGACGAGCTCCGCGTAGGGGAAGGCCGCCTGCGGGTAGCGGTACAGCATCTTCAGGTAGGCGTGGCTCGGGACCGCGTCGAGGTAGTGGTAGACCTCCTTCACGTCCTCGCCGTGGTTGCCCTCCTGGTTGGTCAGGCCGAACAGCCGCTCCTTGAGGATGCGGTCGCGCCCGTTCCAGAGGGCGAGGGCCAGGCACAGGTTGCCGCGCTCGTCGCAGATCCCGGCCAGCCCGTCCTCGCCCCAGCGATAGGCGCGCGAGCGGGCGTCCTCGTGCGTCAGGGCGGCCCAGGCGTTGCCGCAGGGGCTGTAATCCTCCCGCACGGTCCCCCATTGCCGCTCGCTGAGATAGGGGCCCCAGAGCGACCACGCCCGGTCGCCCCGGCCCTGCTCGGCGATCCGGCGGCGCTCGGCCCAGTCCACCGACGCGTCCCGGCATTCGTCCCGACCCTCGCCCCGATCCTCGTCCCGATCCTCGTCTGCGCGCGGCCCCATCAGCCGCGTCCCGGACGCGGGCCCGGTCGGCCGGGGCTGGGGGTGCGGCGGGGACGGGAGGCGGTCATCGGTCACGGCGGGTTGCTGCGGATGCGCCGGCCCGATGCATCATCGGCGCCATCCCGACCCGTCGGGCCTTCGGGCCGCCGCACGGCTCCGTGAGGACCCGCCGGCCGATCGCGCGCCCGCGCCGGTGACCGTCTCGGCCCGCCCCGAAACCTTGACCCCGGTGAAGGTGAGCGACAGGATCGCGCCGGGTGATCTGCGACTCGACGCGCGGGGAGCCGCGTTGATCTATCCGAATTCAACGTTCGTCGGCGATCTGACCGGCCACATCTTGGGGGAACGATGACGCGATTACTGATGGCCGGCCTGGCCGGGCTGCTGTTCATGACCGCGGCGCGAGGTCAGGAGGGCGGCGCACCGGTGAAGATCGGCGTCGCCGCGCCCATGACCGGGCCGAACGCGGCTTTCGGCGCCCAGATCCGGAACGGCGTGAGCCAGGCGGTCGAGGACATCAACAGGGCCGGCACGCTGAAGGGCACGACGCTGACCGTCACGGTCGGCGACGACGCCTCCGACCCGAAGCAGGGCGTCTCGGTGGCCAACAAGTTCGCCAGCGACGGCGTGAAGATGGTCGTCGGCGACTACAATTCCGGCGNGACGGTCGGCGACGACGCCTCCGACCCGAAGCAGGGCGTCTCGGTGGCCAACAAGTTCGCCAGCGACGGCGTGAAGATGGTCGTCGGCGACTACAATTCCGGCGTCACGATCCCGGCCTCCGACGTCTATCTCGACGCCGGCATCATCCAGGTCACGCCGGCCTCCACGAGCGTGAAGTTCACCGAGCGCGGCATGTGGAACACGTTCCGCACCTGCAGCCGCGACGACCAGCAGGGCGCGGTGGCGGGCAGTTACCTGGCCGGGCACTTCAAGGGCAAGAAGATCGCCTTCGTCCGCGACAAGACCCCCTACGGCAAGGGGCTGGCCGACGAGACGCTGAAGGCGTTCAGGGCCAAGGGCGGCAAGGAGGTGCTGTCCGAGGGCATCAACCCGGGCGAGAAGGATTACTCGGCGCTCGTCTCCAAGATGAAGTCCGCCAACGTCGACGTCGTCTATTTCGGCGGCGTGCACACCGAGGCCGGGCTGATCATCCGGCAGATGCGCGATCAGGGCCTCGCCGCCCGCATGATGAGCGGCGACGCCATCCCCGACAAGGAATTCGTCCAGATCGCCGGCCCGGGCGCGGCCGGGACCCTGATGACCTTCGCGCCGGACGCCCGCAAGAACCCGAACGCCAAGGGCGTGGTCGCGGCGTTCAACGCCCGGGGCATCGATCCCGAGGCCTACACGCTCTACGCCTACGCGGCCGTGCAGGTCCTGGCCAAGGCGATGGCCGAGACCGGCTCCAGCGACGGCAAGGCGCTCGCCGAGTGGCTGCACCGGGGCAAGCCGGTGGACACGGTGGTCGGGCCGATCGCCTACGACGGGAAGGGCGACCTCACCCGCCCCGACTACGTCATCTACGAGTGGACCAAGGGGCCGGACGGCCGGATCGACTATGCCGGGCACGAGGTGACCCCGTAGGCCGGTCGGGCCCGGAGGCCGCCGCCTTACCTAATTGGATGAGGGCGGCGATCTCAACGTGGCCGCCGCGAAGGCCTTATGCTCCCGCCCGACTGCGCCGCGGTCCGGGAGAGGGAGCCTTCATGTTCGACTTCAGCCAGCTCCGGTGCTTCGCCGCCGTGGCGGAGGAGCTGCATTTCGGGCGTGCGGCCGCCCGGCTGAACATGACGCAGCCGCCGCTGTCGCGGCAGATCCAGGTCCTGGAGCGCGTCCTCGACGTGCAGCTCCTGGAGCGCACCAGCCGCACGGTCCGGCTGACCGCCGCCGGTCGCAGCTTCCTGCCCGAGGCGCAGCGCATCCTGCGGCTCGCCGAGACCGCGACGCACGTCACCCGGCAGGTCGCGGCGGGGCGCGCGGGCGTCCTCAAGTTCGGCTTCACGGCGGCCTCGGCCTACGACTTCCTGCCGCGCCTCGTCACCGCGTTCCGGCGGGCGCTGCCGGACGTGACGCTCGCGCTGCGCGAGATGGTCAGCAAGGACCAGATCGAGGAGCTGCTCGCCGGCCGGATCGACGCCGCGCTGGTGCGCCCGCCCGTGACGCACCCGGACCTGATCGCCGTCCGGGCGCTGGCCGAGCCCCTGGTGGTGGCCCTGCCGGCCGGGAACCCCCTGGCCCTGCGCGACGGGCTCGCCCCCGCCGATCTCGCGCGCGAGCCGCTCATCGGCTACGCGCCCAACGAGGCGCGCTACTTCCACGACCTCGTCCTGGGCCTGCTCGCCGAGGCCGAGATCCGGCCCCCGACGGTCCAGCAGCTCACGCAGATCCACTCGATCCTGGCCCTCGTCCGGGCGGCGCTCGGCATCGCCCTGGTGCCGGCCGCCGCCGAGCGCCTGCGCTTCGAGGGCGTGGTGTTCCGCCCCCTCGTCCTGCCGGCGCCGCGCCCGGTGGAACTGCTCCTCGCGTGGCGGCGCGACGCGGACGACCCCCTCATCGCCCAGCTGGTCTCGATCGTGGCCGAGATGCCGCCCGCGTGAGCCCGCACGGTCGATCGATGCGCGATCCGCATCGATCGATCCAGTGTTTGGCTTTGACCTCGCGGCGGAAGGCTGCGCGTGATGGGGCGGACGGCGCGCAGACGCCGCGACGCCCCCAGGGAGGATCGTGATGGACAACCTCACCAACCGCTTCAAGGCGGCCCTCGCCGAGGGGCGCCAGCAGATCGGCCTGTGGTGCAGCCTCGCCAGTCCCATCTCCACCGAGGTGGTCGCCGGGGCCGGGTTCGACTGGCTGCTCCTCGACATGGAGCACTCGGCCAACGACCTCCGGGACATCTACGCCCAGCTCCAGGCGATGATGGAGGGCGACACGCACCCGATGGTGCGGGTGCCGAGCGACGACCCGATCACCATCAAGCGGATCCTCGACGCCGGCGCCCAGTCGCTGATGATCCCCAACATCGACGACGCCGCGCAGGCCGCCCGCGTGGTCGCGGCGACGCGCTACGCGCCCCGCGGCATCCGCGGCTTCTCGCAGGCGCCCCGCGCCGCCCGGTTCGGCCGGATCAAGGACTACCACACCCGCTGCGAGGCCGAGATCTTCGTGGCTGTGCAGGTCGAGTCCCGTCGCGCCCTCGACAATCTGGACGCGATCGCCGCCGTGGAGGGCGTGGACGGCGTGTTCATCGGGCCCGGCGACCTCTCCACCAGCCTCGGCTATGTCGGCCAGCAGGGCCACCCGGAGGTGGTCGCCACCATCGAGGCGGCGGTCGCCCGGATCGTCCGGGCCGGCAAGCAGGCCGGCATCCTCACGCCGAGCGAGGAGCTGGCCCGCCGCTACATCGCGGCCGGCACCCGCTTCACCGCGGTGGGCTCCGACATGGGGCTCCTCGCCCGCAGCTCCGAGGCGCTCGCCGCCCGCTTCCGCGCCTGAGCTCCGCAACGGGATCGTACCCATGAACATCGGATTCATCGGCCTCGGCATCATGGGCACGCCCATGGCCGGACACCTGATCGCGGCGGGCCACAGCCTGTTCCTCAAGTCCCGGCGCAGCGTGCCCGAGGCCCTGCTCGCGGCGGGCGGCACCGCCTGCGCCACCGCCGCCGAGGTCGCCGAGCGCGCCGACACGATCATCCTGATGCTGCCCGACACCCCGGACGTGGAGCAGGTCCTGTTCGGCGCGGGCGGCGTCGCCGAGGGGCTGTCGCCCGGCAAGACCGTGATCGACATGAGCTCGATCGCGCCGCTCGCCACCAAGGATTTCGCCGCCCGGATCGCCGAGCGGGGCGGCGCCTATCTAGACGCGCCGGTCTCGGGCGGCGAGGTCGGGGCCAAGAACGCCGCGCTCTCGATCATGGTCGGCGGCGAG
Source organism: Methylobacterium sp. Leaf361 (assembly GCF_001424445.1). Taxonomy (NCBI): domain Bacteria; kingdom Pseudomonadati; phylum Pseudomonadota; class Alphaproteobacteria; order Hyphomicrobiales; family Methylobacteriaceae; genus Methylobacterium; species Methylobacterium sp. Leaf361. Next base: position 101,907 of record NZ_LMPY01000004.1, read on the forward strand.
GCCGAGACCTTCGCGCGCGCCGAGCCCCTGTTCGCCGCGATGGGCAAGACGGTCACGCATGTCGGCCCGGTCGGGTCCGGACAGGTGGCCAAGGTCGCCAACCAGATCATCGTCGCCCTGACCATCGAGGCGGTGGCCGAGGGGCTGCTCTTCGCCTCGAAGGCCGGCGCCGATCCCGCCAAGGTGCGGCAGGCGATCACCGGCGGGCTGGCCACCTCGCGGATCCTGGAGCTGCACGGCGCGCGGATGATCGAGCGGACCTTCGATCCCGGCTTCCGCATCGGCCTGCACCAGAAGGACCTGAACCTCGCCCTGGACAACGCCCGGACGCTCGGCCTCAGCCTGCCCGCCACGGCGCTGGCGCAGCAGCTGTTCTCGGCCTGCGTGGCCCAGGGCGGCGCGGCCTGGGACCACTCCGCCATGGTGAAGGCCCTGGAGGCCCTGGCGAACCACGCGGTCGGCGACGCCGCCTGATCCCGACAGGAGCCCGGACGGGCGCGAGACGGAAGGAGCATCCGATGCAGGCCGAGATCGAAGCCCCGACCCGCCCGCACCCGGCCGGCGCGGGGGCCGGAGGGGCCGCAGGGGCCGCCGGCGACGTGCCGCGCACGATCCGCCTGAGCGACAGCGACAACGTCGCGATCGTGGTCAACGCCTTCGGGCTGCCGGCCGGCACCGTGTTCCCGGACGGGCTGGAGCTCGTCGAGTTCGTGCCGCAGGGCCACAAGGTGGCGCTCACCGACATCCCGGAGGGCGGCGAGGTCCGCCGCTACGGCGAGGTGGTGGGCATCGCGACGCAACCGATCCCGCGGGGCGCCTGGGTGGAGGAATCCCGCGTCGCGACGCCGGTCGCCCCCGCCCTCGACGCCCTGGAGATGGCCACCCGCGTGCCGGCCCCCCTGCCCCCGCTCGAGGGCTACACCTTCGCGGGCTACCGCAACCCGGACGGGTCGGTGGGTACCAAGAACATCCTGGCGATCTCGATCAGCGTGCAGTGCGTCGCCGGCACCCTCGACGTGGCGATCCGGCGGATCAAGCAGGAGCTGCTGCCGCGCTTCCCCAACGTCGACGACGTGGTCGGCCTGACCCACGCCTACGGCTGCGGCGTCGCCATCAACGCCCCCGAGGCGGTGGTGCCGATCCGGACGCTCCAGAGCCTCGCGCAGAACCCGAATTTCGGCGGCGAGGTCATGGTCGTCGGCCTCGGCTGCGAGAAGCTCGTCTCGGAGCGGCTCCTGCCCGACAGCGGCGCGGCCGGCGACGGGGTGGTGCGGCTGCAGGACGAGCGCCACCGCGGCTTCTCGGCCATGATCGACAGCATCCTGACCATGGCGGAGGCCCGCCTGGAGGTGCTGAACCGCCGGACCCGCGAGACCTGCCCGGCCTCCGAACTGGTGGTCGGCCTGCAATGCGGCGGCAGCGACGCGTTCTCGGGCGTCACCGCCAACCCGGCGCTCGGCTTCGCGGCCGACCTGCTGGTCCGCTGCGGCGCCACCGTGATGTTCTCCGAGGTGACCGAGGTGCGCGACGCGATCCACCTGCTCACCCCGCGGGCGAAGAGCCCGGAGGTCGCCGCGGCGCTGGTCCGCGAGATGGCGTGGTACGACGCCTACCTCGCCAAGGGCGAGGCCGACCGCCGGGCCAACCCGTCGCCGGGCAACAAGAAGGGCGGGCTCAACAACATCGTCGAGAAGGCGCTGGGCTCGGTCGCCAAGTCCGGCACGAGCGCGATCTCCGGGGTCCTGGCGCCGGGCGAGCGCGTCCGCGAGAAGGGGCTGATCTTCGCCGCGACGCCGGCGAGCGACTTCGTCTGCGGCACGCTGCAGCTCGCCTCGGGCATCACCCTGCAGGTGTTCTCCACCGGCCGCGGCACGCCCTACGGCCTCAGTCAGGCGCCGGTGATCAAGGTCGCCACCCGCACGGAGCTGGCCGAGCGCTGGTCCGACCTGATCGACCTCGACGCCGGCCGCATCGCCACCGGCGCGGCGACGATCGAGGAGGTCGGCTGGGAGCTGTTCCACCTGATCCTCGACGTCGCGAGCGGGCGCAAGCGCCCCTGGTCGGACCGGTGGGGGCTGTTCAACGACCTGACCCTGTTCAACCCCGCGCCGATCACCTGAGACCGGCGGACGGCCGGACGGTCGGGCGGGGCATGCGTCCCGCCGCGTCGTCAGCGTGGCCGGACTCTGCTAGGCAGCCGGCACCGCCATGACGCTGCCGATTCCCTCCCTCCGGACCCTGCTCTTCCGCCTGCACTGGGCGCTCGGCCTCACCGCCGGCCTCGTCCTCGCCCTGATGGGCCTGACCGGGGCGCTGATGAGCTACGAGGAGGCGGTCACCGCCTTCGCCAACCGCGACCGGCTCGAGGTCGCGCCCGCCGGGCGGACGGCACTGCCCCCCGCGGCGCTGGCGGCGCGGATCGACGCGCAGGCGGGCGGCCGCGTCGCCAACGTGCTGACCCTGTCGGACGACCCGCGCGCGAGCGTCCACGTCCGCTTCGCCCGCGATCCCGAGACTCGCGCGCGGCCGCCCGCTGCCTACGCCGACCCCTACGACGGCGCTCTGCTCGGCCCGGTGCGGCTGGAGGGCGCCTTCACGACGGTGCGGGACCTGCACCGCTGGCTGCTGCTGCCCGGCGGGTCCAAGGGCTGGGGCCGCACCGTGACGGGCGCCTGCACCCTGGCGCTGCTGGCCTTCCTGGCGACCGGCCTCTACCTGCGCTGGCCCCGGATCCACCGCTGGCGGATCTGGCTGAAGCCGGCCCTGTCGCGGCCCGGCTGGCCGCGCTGGTGGTCGCTGCACGCCGTGGTCGGGACCTGGCTCCTGCCGGTCTACCTGGTCATCGCGCTGAGCGGCCTGACGTGGTCCTACCCGTGGTTCAAGGACGGCGCGACGCGGCTGCTCGTGGGCGCCCCCGACGCCGCGAAGCCGGCCGGCCGCAGGGCCGCCGGAAAACCGGCCGATCCCGCCGCCGACGGCGCGGCCGTCGACCGCGCCTGGGCGGATTTCCGCGCGCGGACCGGCGCGGAGGCCGGGACGGCGGTCCTGACCCTGCCGGGCGCCGACACGAAGGCGATCCGCATCCGCTGGCTGCCGAAGGGCGTCGACGCGCCGAGCGCCCGCAACGAGATCCGCTACGATCCCGCCACGGGCGCGCTGCTGGCCTCCGAGCGGGCCGCCGACGCGCCGCTGGGCCGGCGCCTCCTGGACAACGTCCTGGAGGTGCATCGCGGCCGCTTCTTCGGCGACCTCGTCGCGCTGCTGTTCTGCCTCGCGGCGCTGGCCATGCCGGGCTTCGCGGCGACCGGCCTGACGCTCTACGTCCTGCGTCGCCGCGCCGGCGCCCGGCGCAGGACCGTCGCGGCCGGGGCGCCGGGGGGCGCCGTCCGCACGGCGAGCCCCTGACGGCGGCCTCCGGCGGGGCGACTGCCCGGCCGCTCGGGCGATGCGGCCCGCCCGTCAGAGCCGTGCGGTGATCGTCGCCAGCACCGTGAACGGCGCCCCGGGGGTGTTGTTGGTCGCGTTGGTCGGCGCCTCGATGTAGCGCGCGTTCGTCAGGTTGCGCATGTTCACCGACAGGCGCCAGTGGGCGTCGAAATCGTAGTACACGAGCGCGTCGAGCCGGTTGTAGGCGCCCACGGTGAAGCTGTTGTCGAGGTCGCCGTAGCGTCGGCCGACATGGGTGACGCCGAAGCCGAGCCCGAGCCCGCGCAGCGGGCCGTCCTGGAACGCGTAGGTCGTCCACAGGCTGCCGCTGAACACCGGCACGCCGGTGAGCCGGTTGCCGACCGCGAAGGTCGTGTCCTTGGTGATCCGCGCGTCGATCAGGCCGACACTGCCGATGATGCTCCAGCCGGGCAGGATCTCGCCGGCCAGATCGGCCTCGACACCCCGCGACCGCTGCTGGCCGGTGATGACCGAGAAGGTCGGATTGCGCGGGTCGGTGGCCGCGACGTTGTCCCGGACGATCTGGAAGGCGGCCGCGCTCAGGGTCAGGCCGGGCGTGAGATCGACCCGGGTGCCGGCCTCGACCTGCTCGCCCGTGCTGGGCGGGGGGCTCGCCACGTTCAGCACGCTGGCGGTCTGCGGCAGGAACGACGTGGCGTAGCTCGCGTAGAAGGTCAGCGGCTCGAACGGCCGGTAGATCAGCCCGACCCGCGGCGAGGCGCCGAACAGGGTCTGCTCGGGCGGCTGGGTCCGGGAGGCCGGCTGGCGGTTGAAATAGTACTGGCTGCCGAGATCGAACCGGGCCCCGACGACGAGCTGCAGGCCCGGCGCCAGCACGATCTGGTCCTGGACGTAGAGCCCGAACACCTCCAGCTTCTGCTTCAGGTCGGCCTGGAACTGGAGCGGCTGGAAGGCCGCGCCGAACATCGGGTTGAGGAAGCTGACCGGGGCGAGGTTGCCCTGCTGGGAGAAGGCGTGGCGGAAGCCGTTCGAGTACTCGAACCCGAGGAGCGCCGTATGGGCGAAGCCGAAGGTGTCGAACTTCATCACGGCCTCGGTCTGGCTGTCGACCGCGGCGAAGCGCGAATTGACCGTGGCTTCGCGCCGGCTCAGCAGCGTGCCGGCATTGTTGACCGATAGGGCACGGGCGGCGAACACGTCGAACGTGCCCCATTGCCCGGCGATGACCTGCCGGAGCGTCAGGTTCTCGTTGACGTCGTGCTCAGCCCGCATGGTGATCGTGTTGAACGCGCCGAAGTAGCGCGAGGACGGCTCACCGTAGAACCGGCCGATGTTGTCGAGCGGGACGCGGCCGCGGAAGGCCACCAGCCCCTCGTCGTACTGGGTGTGCTGGTTGGTGAATTCCGAGTTCACGTAGACCCGGGTGTCGGCGCTCGGCGTCCAGCTGAAGGCCGGCGCCACGAAGACGCGCCGGTTCGTGTCGCCGCCGTAATTGCGGAAGGTCGGATCCTCCTGGGCGGCGAAGCTGAGACGCGCGGCGAGGCCCTCGACGGCGGGCAGCGCGCTCGACACGGAGCCCTGGAAGCGCCGGAAGCCGAAGCTGCCGCCCTGCACGCTCGCGTCGGCCGTGGGCTCGAAGGTGGGCCGGCGGGTCACGATGTTGATGACGCCGCCGGGATCGCCCCGGCCGAACAGCACCGAGGCCGGGCCCTTGATCACCTCGACGCGCTCGGCGTCCACGAGGTCCCGTGTGACCGGGTAGAAGTTGATGGCCGGATCGACCAGCACGCCGTCGACGGCGAAGACCTGCGTGGAGAAGCCGCGGATCAGGTAGTTCTGCGACCGGCCCTGCACCGTGCTGCCGAGAACCACGTTGCTGACGTTGGTCACGGCATCGGTGAGCCGCAGATCCTGCTGGTCAGTGATCACCGAGCGGGACACGACGTTGATCGATTGCGGCGAGTCGCGCACCGGCGTGTCGGTGCGCGTGGCGGTCGCCGAGCGCGTCGCCCGGTAGCCCACGACGGGACCGTCGGCCCGCTCGCTGGCCGGGCCCGTGCCCGCAACGCTGAGTTCGGAGAGAACGACCTCGTCGGCGGCCGGGTCGGATTGCGCGCGGATCTCCGTCGGCGCGAGCAGGAGGAGCGACGTCGCGAGTCCGGTGCTGCAGATATTCAGGCGCGACCGGCAGTATTTGATGCGATCGACGACGTCGATCCGGGCGGCGTGCATGATTTAAAATCGTTCTCAAGAGCGGCGTATCGACGCGGTGCGGTGTTTCTAGAGTGCAAACGCCGTCCTTTCTCAACGCCGATCCGGAAAGCCGCGGGTGACGCGCGCATCCTCTGCCCGGATGTGGCGCGGAAGGCACGCTTTGAGGGGCAATGCTTTGAAATCATTCAAAGATGCCAACTACAGAGTGTGTAATGCGTGGCCTTCGCAACCGGCTGAATCCCGGGCCGCGGGCCGACTCACGCCGTCGCGTCTGTCAGGTGACCGCGCGGGATCGCCCGGGAGAACGGCCGGCCGGCCCGCGCGAGGGGGGAAACGCGGACCGGCCGGCGTACCGCGCGCCGTGTCCGGCGCGCGATCGTCGATGGCGGCTCGACCAACGCGCCGCCGGTGCGGCCCGGCGCGCGGCGGCGGCGCCGGGATCAGCGGTCGGCGTGCCGGTCCGAGGGCGCCGGGGACGGCAGGCGACCGTCGAGCCCGGCGTCGAGGAGCGCGTGGAGCTGGGCGATCGCCGCGGCGACGTCGTAGTCGGGCAGCGCGGCCCGGCCGACGACGATCCCCTTCATCAGCGGCGCGAGCAGGGCGTAGAGCCCGGCCGGATCGCATCCCGGCGCGGTGGCGAGCGCCGCCAGGGTCGCCACGAACCAGTCGCGGCTCTCCGCCTCGGTCCGCGCCGTCATGGCGGCGATGTCCGGGTTGCGGGTCGATTCCGACCAGATCTCCACCCGCAGGGTTGCGGCCTCACGGGTGATCGACGCGAAGTAGCGGGCGATGATGCCCAGCAACGTCCCGCGCGGATCGCCGCTGCCCTCCATCTCGGCGACCAGGAGCGTGCCGCGCTCGCGCTCGCGCTCCACCAGCCCGAGGACCAGGGTCTCCTTGGATTCGAAGTAGCGGTAGAAGTTGCCCGGACTCATCGCGGCCTCGCGGGCGAGGTCCTGCATGGTGGTGCGATGGAAGCCGTTGCGCGCGAAACAGGCCTCGGCGGCGTCGAGGATGTGCGCGCGCCGGGCGGACGGGTCGCCGCGGGCCTCCGCCCTCCTGTCCGCCGCGCCGGTCACGATCCCGGCTGCGCCGTGACGGCGACCGGGGCGACGCGGCTCTGGTCCTTGCCCAGGCTGGCGACGGCGCAGGATTGCGGTCCCTGATGCAGGTCCGCGCAGATCCGGGCCTGCCAGCCGTCCGGGCCGGCGCCCGTCCAGTTGATCAGGGCCAGCCAGGCGAGGGCCAGGACGGCGCCGAAGGTCAGGTTGGCGGGGGTGCAGACGGCGCGGACGAGGGCGAGGGCGCCCGGGCCGCGGGCGCCGAAACGCTCGGCATCGAGATCGGACCAGCGGCCTTCGAGTGTGAGAGCCATCGCGCGCTCCTGTTTGCCCCACCCTTATAATGAACGTTCATTCTCATGTCAATGAACGTTCATTCTCATCGTGGGCGATGGGTTGCGACGGCAGCGCATCGCTGGGGCCGGGATATGCGAGGGCGGGGATCTACCGGGCGTGCCGGCGCGAGCGCGGCCGGGTCTCCGGCGGCGGTTCCGGTTTTCTCGGAACGACCGTCCGGATCCACGCGTGGGCGGGGAGCTCCTCCGGGGCTCGGATCCCTCGCGCCGCGACCCGGCCGCCCGGGATCGGCGCGCGGCTCCGGTCAGGGCGGGGCCGGGCCGCGACCCGCATTCCGCAACCCTGCCCGCGACCCTGCCGCCGCGGCCTCGCGGTCCCGGCGCGTCCGGAAGCGCCGTCCCGGACGCGCGCGGCCTTTCGTCAGCCGAGCGTGGCCGGCTTGAGGGCGCCGGTCCGCTCGTGGAAGTCCGGGCCATTGGTGGTCTGCGCCACGTGGCCGGCGCGGATCAGGTAGTCGCCGAAATGCTCGCCCGGCTGCCGGCCCTTCGCGTAGTCGGCGAAGAGCGGGTCGAGGGTGTCGCGGATCTCAGAGGCCGCCACGTCCTCCCGGTAGAGCTTGCTGAGCCGCGAGCCGTCGTGGGCGGCGCCCAGGTAGAGGTGGTAGCGCTCGGGGCCGCGGCCGACGAGGCCGATCTCCGAGATGAACGGCCGGGCGCAGCCGTTCGGGCAGCCGGTGGAGCGGATCGTGATCTCCTCCTCGGCGAGCCCGTGGGACGCGAGGCTCTCCTCCAGCTCGGTCATCAGGTCCGGCAGGTAGCGCTCGCTCTCGGCGAGCGCGAGGCCGCAGGTCGGCAGGGCCACGCAGGCGATCGAGCTGCGCCGCAGCGCGCTCGCGCCCCGGGTCAGGCCGTACTCGTCGACCAGCGCGTCGATCTCGGCGCGCTTCTCGGCCGGGACATTGGCGATGATGACGTTCTGGTTGCCGGTGAGGCGGAAATCACCCTGATGCACCTCGGCGATGCGGCGCAGGCCCGAGAGGAACTGCGCGCCGCCCGCGATGTCCTTGATCCGGCCCGAGGGCACGTAGAGGGTCAGGTGGTGGCGGCCGTCGTCGCCCTCGACCCAGCCGTAGCGGTCGCCGTTGCCCGTGAAGGTGAAGGGCTTGGGCGCGCCGAGCTTCTTGCCGGCGCGCTTCTCGACTTCGGCCCGGAAGGCGTCGAGGCCGTAGCGCTCGATCGTGTACTTGAGCCGGGCGTTCTTGCGGTTCTTGCGGTTGCCCCAGTCGCGCTGGACGGTCATCACCGCCTCGGCGACCTTCAGGGCGTCCTCGGGCTTCACGAAGCCCATCACGTCGGCGGTGCGCGGGAAGGTGTCGGGCTCGCCGTGGGTCATGCCCATGCCGCCGCCCACCGTGACGTTCCAGCCGGTGACCTGGTTCTTCTTGTCGAGGATCGCGATGAAGCCGAGGTCGTGGGCGAAGATGTCGACCTCGTTGGAGGGCGGCACCGCCACGACGGTCTTGAACTTCCGCGGCAGGTAGGTCCGGCCGTAGACCGGCTCGACCTCGGCCTCCTCCTCGCCGCCGACCACGCGCTCGCCGTCGAGCCAGATCTCCCGCCACGCGCTGGTCTTGGGCAGCAGCGAGTCGGAGATGTCCTTGGCGAGCTGGTAGGCGGCCTTGTGGGCGCCGGTCTGAGCGGGGTTCGTCGCCGCCATGACGTTGCGGTTGACGTCGCCGCAGGCCGCGATCGTGTCGAGCAGCGCGCCGTCGATGGCGGCCATCGTGCGCTTCAGGTTCGACTTGATCACGCCGTGGTACTGGAAGGTCTGGCGCGTGGTCGCGCGCAGCGCCCCGCCCGCGTAGGTCCGGGCGATGTCGTCGAGGATCAGCCACTGCTTCGGGGTGATGACGCCGCCGGCGATGCGCAGGCGGATCATGAAGCTGTAGGCCTTGTCGAGCTTCTTCTTGGTCCGCTCGGGGCGCAGGTCGCGGTCGTCCTGCAGGTACATCCCGTGGAACTTCACGAGCTGCCCGTCATCCTCCGAGATCGCCCCGGTGGCGTGTTTGAGGAGGCCGTCCGCCAGGGTGCCGCGGAGGTAGCCGCTGGCGATCTTGATGTGCTCGTTCGCCGCGAGCTTCTCCGCGCGCGCGGCCTCGGCGTCCGTGATCGGGCGCGCGGTCGGCGGGGTCTCGTAGACGCGCTTGGCCGGGGCGGTGGTCGGGGCCGGGGTCTCGGCGGCGTCGCAGGGGCTGTGGTCGTCCATGGGGTGAATCCGTCTGTCTGAGCGCGTCTCCCACCCCGGGCGTCAGGGGTGGGTGCCGAGCGGAGCGCGTGCCGGTTCACGGGAGGGGCAGGATCCGCGACGGTCCCCCTCTCCCGCGCGGGAGAGGGTCGGGGCGAGGGATGTACCCTCTCCGGAAAGACTTGGATCCCTCACCCTGCCCCTCTCCCGCACGGGAGAGGGGACCCGCGCCCCGTCCTGCTCCGCTGCAATCTCGATCCTGCGGCCTCGGAAGGCCTTTCCGTTAATACACGTCCTGCTGGTAGCGGTGGCTGCGCTCCAGAGCCGCGACCTGCGCCTCGGCGTCGGCGGCGCTGAGGCCCCTGGCCGTCTCGTAGGCCTTCACGACCGCCGCGCGCACGTCCTTGGCCATGTTCTTGGCGTCGCCGCAGACGTAGAGATGCGCGCCCCCGTCCAGCCAGGAGATCAACTCCTGCGCGTGCTGGGTGATCCGGTCCTGAACGTAGACCTTCTCCGGCTGGTCCCGCGAGAAGGCCACGTCGATCTTCGTGAGCGACCCGTCCTCCAGGGCGTCCTGCCACTCGAGCTGGTACAGGAAGTCGTGGGTGAAGTGCCGGTCGCCGAAGAACAGCCACGACCGCCCCGGGGCCTCCACGGCCCGGCGCTCCTGCACGAAGGCGCGGAACGGCGCGACGCCGGTGCCCGGCCCGACCATGATGATGTCGGTGGCCGGATCCTGCGGCAGGCGGAAGTGGCGGTTCGGCTTCAGCCGCACCCGTAGCTTGGCGCCGTCGCGGATCCGGTCGGCGACGTGGACCGAGGCGACGCCCGAGCGGGCGCGGCCGTGGGTCTCGTAGCGCACCGCCGCGATCGCGAGGTGGACCTCGTCGCCGACCTCCTTGCGGGAGGAGGCGATCGAGTAGGCCCGCGGCGGCAGCGGCCGGGTGATCGTATTCACGTGCTCGGCGGTGAGCTTCGCCGGGTAGGTCTCCAGCAGGTCGATCAGGTGGCGGCCCTCGATCCAGGCCTTGGCCTCGCCGCTGTCGACGAGTTTCTGCGCGTCCGCGTGGCCGGTCGCCTTCACGAACCGCTCGATCGTGGCGGCCGAGAGCGTGGTGATGTCCCGCTCGGCGAGCAGCGCCCGGCGCAGGGCCTCGTCGCCCGAGAGCCCGGCGGCGTTGAGGATCTCGTCCACCAGCTTCGGGTCGTTCTCGGGGAAGATCTCCAGCGAATCGCCGGGCTCGTAGGCCGGCGCGCCGTCCTCGAAAGCCAGCGCGAGGTGGATCGTCTCCTTGTCGGAGCGCGAGGAGTTGAGGTTCACGTGCTCGACGACCTCGACCACGACGGGCTCGCGGCTCGGCTCGGCGTCGTCGTCCTCGCCGGCGCGGGCGAAGTCCACCGCCACGACGTTGTCGGGCTGCTCGGCCGGGGCGAGCGCCTTCAGCGCGCCCTTGATCCAGTCGGCGGCCGGCTTCTCGAAGTCGAGATCGAGGTCGGCCCGCTCGGCGGCGCGCTTGGCGCCGAGCGCCTCGAAGCGCGCGTCGAGCGCCTTCCCGATGGCGCAGAACTCCGCGTAGGACGTGTCGCCGAGCGACAGGACCGCGAACTCGACGCCGTCGAGGCGCGGGGCGCCCTCCCCCATCAGCTCGCCGTAGGCCCGCACGGCCCGGGCCGGCGGCTCGCCCTCGCCCCAGGTGGCCGCGATGGCGATCAGCTTGCCGGCCTTGGGCAGGGTCGCGACGTCGAGGTCGGCGAAGTCCACCACCTTCGGCTTGAAGCCCTGCTTGCGCGCGAGCTTGGCGACGTTGCCGGCGAGCGCCTCGGAGTTCCCCGATTCGCTGGCGTAGATCACCGTCAGCGGCGCGGCGGCCTTGGGCGGGGCGGCCGGCACCGCGGCCGGCTGGCCGCCCGCGGCGTCGAGGCCCGCCAGGAAGCCGGCGAGCCAGGCGCGCTGCGTGGGGCTCGCGGTGCCGAGCACCGCGTCGAGGCTGGCGCGCTCGCCGTCCCCGAACGGGGCGGTGCGCGGGAGGAGATTCTGGCGGGACATCACGGGACCATGTCGGGGCCGGCGCGGCCGGTGTCAATCGAGAAACGTTCGTTTTGCAGAACGGACGGCGTATAGGACATCACGTTCGCTGCACTGCGAAAAAAGAGAATATTATTCTCCAACCACGGCGAGGACGGGGGCCGTCCCCGGCAGGTGCCGCCCGTTCTTCGGGGGCGCCGGCAGCGGCAGGGCCGTGGTGGATTTCACCTTCTCCATCGCGAAGCGGGAGGTGACGTTCTTGAGCGGCAGCACCGCGATGAGGTGCTTGTAGAAGCTGTCATAGGCCTGCATGTCGGCGACGACGACCCGCAGCATGTAGTCCACGTCGCCGGCCATCCGGTAGAACTCGAGCACCTCCGGCATGGCCGAGACGGTTGCGGCGAAGCGCTGCAGCCATTCCTGGGAATGGTCCGCGGTCTCGATGGAGACGAACACGGTCAGCCCGAGGCCGAGCTTCACCGGATCGAGCACCGCCACGCGCCGGTCGATGACCCCGTCGGCCTCCAGCTTCTGGATGCGCTTCCAGCACGGGGTCTGCGACAGGCCCACGCGCTCGCCGATCGCCGCGATGGAGAGCGTGGCGTCCGTCTGCAGCAGGGCGAGAATCTTCAGATCGATCGCGTCCAAAGCTGTCTCCGTGGGCTTCCGCCGCGCGCGGGGCGCGAGCGCATATACGTGTCTACCGGGACCGGTGAGAAGAATCTTTTACCTCGGGCCCATGCTGCCCGCGCCGGAAGCTGTGCGCAACCGCACGCCGAACCGCCGGTCCGACCCCGCCAAGCGCGCCGGGGCGCCTTGACTTCGTTCGGTATAGCGAACATTTCGACCGTTCGACAACAGGCACGGCGCTGGCCGTGGCCTTTCCACCACGCGAACCCCGGGACATGGCGCGATGACCCGTCCGGACCGACAGGCGGCCGACTCCCTCGCGGAGCGGCTGTCCGGGCTCGACCTTCCAGGCCGCCTCCACCTGATCGCCGCGGAGATCCCCGGCCGCCTCGTCTTCACGACGAGCCTCGGCGTCGAGGACCAGGCGCTCACCCACGCGCTGGCCATGGCGGGCCTCGCGAAGGGTCGCGTCGAGATCGTCACCCTCGATACCGGCCGCCTCTTCGCCGAGACCTACGACACGTGGACCGAGACCGAGTCGGCCTACGGCATCCGAATCACCGCCTACGCCCCCGAACGCGCGGCCGCCGAGGATTTCGTGCGGAGCGAGGGCATCAACGGCTTCCGGCGCTCGGTGGCGGCCCGTCAGGCCTGCTGCGGCTTCCGCAAGGTCGAGCCGCTCGGCCGCGCGCTCGCCGGCGCGAGCGGCTGGCTCACCGGGCTGCGGGCCGGCCAGTCGGCCAACCGCGCCGAGACGCCGCTCGCCGCCTTCGACGCGGAGCGCGGCCTGATCAAGCTGAACCCGCTGGCCGACTGGTCGCGGGAGCAGGTCGACCGCTTCGTGCGCGACAATTTCGTGCCCTACAACGTCCTGCACGATCGCGGCTTCCCGTCGATCGGCTGCGCCCCCTGCACCCGCGCCGTGAAGCTCGGCGAGCCCGAGCGGGCCGGCCGGTGGTGGTGGGAGCAGGAAGACAAGAAGGAGTGCGGCCTGCACGTCGGACGCCCCGGTGCGGCCGTGCAGCCGGGCCAAGAGCCCGCGATCCTCGAGCCCGCCGCCTTCGAGACCACCCCGAATCAGACAGCCCGCCAGCCGGAGTTCGCCCGATGAGCGCCGCCCTCGCCGCCGCCGTGCAGCCGAGCGCCCCCACGCCCGCACCGACCGCCGCCGACCGCCTCAGCCATCTCAAGCGGCTGGAGGCCGAGAGCATCCACATCTTCCGGGAGACGGTCGCCGAGACCGAGAACCCGGTGATGCTCTACTCGATCGGCAAGGATTCCTCGGTGCTGCTGCACCTCGCCCTCAAGGCCTTCGCGCCCGGGCGGCTGCCGTTCCCGCTGCTCCACGTCGACACGACGTGGAAGTTCCGCGAGATGATCGCCTTCCGCGACGCCCGCGCGAAGGAACTCGGCCTCGACCTCCTGGTCCACACCAACCCGGACGGGATCGCCCGCGGTGTCGGTCCGGTGAGCCACGGCTCCGAGGTCCACACCGACGTGATGAAGACGCAGGCGCTGCGGCAGGCGCTCGACAAGCACAAGTTCGACGCGGCCTTCGGCGGCGCGCGCCGCGACGAGGAGGCGAGCCGCGCCAAGGAGCGGATCATCTCCCTGCGCACCGCGCAGCACCGCTGGGACCCGAAGCGCCAGCGCGCCGAGCCCTGGCACCTCTACAATCTCAAGAAGAAGCGCGGCGAGTCCCTGCGGGTCTTCCCGCTGTCGAACTGGACCGAGCTCGACATCTGGCTCTACATCGAGCAGGAAAATATTCCGATCGTGCCGCTCTACTTCGCCAAGGAGCGGCCGGTGGTCGAGCGCGAGGGCCAGCTCATCATGGTCGACGACGAGCGCCTGCCGCTCGCGCCGGGCGAGACCCCGCAGCAGCGCCTCGTCCGCTTCCGCACCCTCGGCTGCTACCCGCTCACCGGCGCGGTGGAGAGCGACGCGGCCTCGCTCCCCGAGATCATCGGCGAGACGCTGGCGGCGCGCACCTCGGAGCGGCAGGGCCGGGTGATCGACAAGGACGGGGCCGGCGCCATGGAGCGCAAGAAGCAGGAGGGCTATTTCTGATGACGCTCCACCAGGCTCCCACGGCCTTCACCGACCGGGCCTCCGGCTACGCGGCGTTCCTCACCGCCCACCGCAACAAGGCGGTGCTGCGCTTCATCGCCTGCGGCTCGGTGGATGACGGCAAGTCGACCCTGATCGGGCGGCTCCTGCACGACACCAAGCAGATCTTCGACGACCAGATCTCGGCGCTCCAGCGCGACTCGCGCAAGCACGGGACGCAGGGGCAGGAGATGGACCTCGCGCTGCTCGTCGACGGCCTGCAGGCCGAGCGCGAGCAGGGCATCACCATCGACGTCGCCTACCGGTTCTTCTCCACCGACAAGCGCTCCTTCATCGTGGCCGACACCCCCGGCCACGAGCAGTACACCCGCAACATGGCCACCGGCGCCTCGACGGCCGACGTGGCGGTGATCCTGGTCGACGCCCGCCAGGGCCTGACCCGGCAGACGCGGCGCCACGCGCTGCTCGTGTCGAATCTCGGGATCCGCCGCGTCGTGCTGGCGGTGAACAAGATGGACCTCGCCGGCTGGGCGCAGGGCACCTTCGACGGCATCGTGTCGGGGTTCTCGGACTTCGCCCGCGGGCTGAATTTCTCCGAGGTCAAGGCGATCCCGCTCTCGGCCAAGAACGGCGACAACGTCGTGGACGCGGGCGTCGCGGCGCCCTGGTACACGGGCGGCACCCTGCTCCACTACCTCGAGACCGTGCCGGTCCGCGCGGAGGCGCTGAACGCGCCGTTCCGGATGGCGGTGCAGTGGGTCAACCGGCCCAATTCCGAGTTCCGCGGCTACAGCGGCCGGATCGCCAGCGGCCGGGTGCGGCCGGGCGATTCGGTGACGGTGCAGCCCTCCGGCCGGACCTCCACGGTGGCGCGGATCTACACCGCCGACGGCGACCTGCCCGAGGCCGGCGAGGACGAGTCGGTGACCCTGGTGCTGGCCGACCAGATCGACGCCTCCCGCGGGCAGGTGATCGTGGCCACCGACGCGCCGATGCGGGTCACCGAGACCCTCGACGCGCGCCTGTTCTGGGCGGCCGAGACCGATCTCAGCCCGGGCGCGAGCCTGCTCGCCAAGATCGGCACCGCCACGGTCACCGCGACCGTGGAGCGGATCGCCTCGCGGATCGATCCGGAGACCGGCCAGCCCGGCCCGGCCGAGCGCCTGTCGGCGAACGACATCGCCGACGTGAGCCTGCGCTTCGACCGGCCGGTGGCGGTGGACCCGTACGCGGAGAACCGCGAGACCGGCAGCCTGATCCTGATCGACCGTGAGACCACCGATACGGCAGCCCTCGGGCTCATCCTGGCGCCGAAGGCGGGGGCCGCGCAGGCAGCGACGCCCGGTGCGAAGCCTGCTGAAGGATCGGGCTTCCTGGCCCGTCTCGGGCGCCTGCTCGGGCGCTGAGGACGACCCGCGCACCCTGGCCGTCTCAGTTGATGGCTGCGACAGGGCCGTCCCTGCGAGCGGAGCGAAGCAATCCAGCCGGCGCGACGACACCTGCCGTCGCGCTGCCCTGGGTCACGTCGCTGCGCTCGTGATGACGGTGCGGGTCGCACCGCTCGGACGACGGATCAGACCAGCCTGAAGCGCAGCTCACCGAGCCCTTCCAGCTCGGACACGACCTCGTCGCCGGGTTTCAGCCACGCCCGGTCCTTGCGCGGGATCTTCTCGCCGAAGATCACCCCCTGCGGGGTCCCGGTGTAGAAGATGTCCCCCGGCTTCAGGGTCATCACCTTCGACGCGAAGCTGATCAGCTGGCGGCAGTTGAAGATCATGTCGTCGGTGCTCCAGTCCTGGCGCACCCGGCCGTTGACCAGCGTCTTGAGCTTGAGGTTGTTCGGGTCCTTCACCCGGTCGGCGGTCACCAGGTAGGGGCCGAGCGGCGCGAACCCGTCCGAGGTCTTGCCGATCATGAACTGCGAGGTCAGCGTCTGGAGGTCCCGGGCGCTGAAATCGTTGCCCGTGCAGTAGCCGGCGAGATAATCGAGGGCGTCCGCCTCGGACACGTTCCGGCACTCGCGGCCGAACACCATCACCAGCTCGGTCTCGTAGTCGAATTCCCGCGCCGCCTGAGTCGGCAGCGCGATCGTGCCGCCGTGGTGGTTCAGGGCGTTGTTGTACTTGTTGAACAGCGGCGGGTCCTTGGGGATCGGCGTGCCGGTCTCCTCCGCGTGGTGGCGGTAGTTGAAGCCCATCATGATGATCTTCTCGGGCCGCGTGACCACCGGCGCGTAGGCGACGCCGGCTTCCGGCAGCACGAAGCGCCCGTCGGGTGCGGCCTCGACCGCGTCGATCAGGGCGCGCAGGGCCGGGCCGCGCCCGTTCTGGAGAAGTTCGTCCATGTCTGCGGGGACCGGCATCCCGAGCGCCCGGCCGGCGGCCTCGACGTCGAGAACGCCGTCCTTCGTCTTCACGCCCAGGGCGTAGCCGTGGCCGCGGCGCATGTTGAGGAGGACCATGTCGCGGGGCATGCCGAAGGGCGGCGCCCCCGCCGGCGTGGATTTCGGAGCCGCCGTGCGCTCCTCGGCGGCCCGGGCCGGCGCCGCGGCGGCGGCGAGGCCCGCGGCCGTGGCGGTCAGGAATTCGCGTCGGTTGCCCATGCTGCCTCTCCTCCGGTCGGCCCGTCTGGTCGCGGGCGTGAACCGGAGGAGCCTGCACGGCCGGCCCCGCCGCCGCCAGCGCCCGCGGCGGGGGCGGGTGACGGCTCAGGCCGCCTGTGAGGCGGCGCCGAGTCCCCAGGCCCGCGCTAGCAGCGCGTAGGAGTCGTGCCGCGCCGCCTGATCGGGGATCGCCGAGACGATCATCAACTCGTCGGCCTGCGTGCGCCGGACCATCTCGGCGAGCCGGGCCCGCAGGGTCTCGGGGCCACCCACGTGCAGGCGGTCGCGGCCGCGCTCGATCTGCACCCGCTCGCCGTCGGAATACGGGTAGTCCAGCGCCTCGGCGAGGCTCGGCAGAGGCCGGTACTCGCCGCGCTCCCGACGCAGCGTCGCGAGCCGCGCGCTGGAGGCGAGGCGTTCGGCCTCCGCGTCCGTGGCGGCGCAGATCGCCGCCACCGCCAGGATCGCGTGGGGCTTCGCGCCGAGCCGCGTCGGCCGGAACCGGGTCCGGTAGTCCAGCATCGGCGGCTCCGCGGGCATCCCGGAGAAGTGCTGCGCGAAGCCGAAGCCGCAACCGATCTCGCCGGCGAGGCGGGCACTGTAGTCGGAGGAGCCGAGCAGGAAGATCGGCGGCAGCGGCACCCCCGCGGGGCTCGCCTCGATCCGCGCGAACGGGTGCCCCTCCGGGAAGCCGCCGTCCCAGAACAGCAGCTCCTGCAGGCGGTCGAGGAAGTCGTCCCCGCCCTCCCCCGGCGCTTCCCGGCGGCGCAGCGCCCGCGCGGTGAGGCCGTCGGTGCCGGGTGCGCGCCCCAGACCGAGGTCGATCCGGCCCGGGAACAGGGCCTCCAGCACCCGGAAGCGCTCGGCCACCATCAGCGGCGCGTGGTTCGGCAGCATGATGCCGCCCGAGCCGACCCGGATGTTGCGGGTCGCGGCGGCGATCTGGCCGATCATGATCTCGGGTGCCGGGCTCGCCACGTTGGGGAGCGCGTGGTGCTCGGCGAGCCAGTAGCGCCGGTAGCCGAGGTTATCGACGTGGCGGGCGAGGGCCAGCGTGTCGTGCAGCGCCCGCGCCGGGGTCGAGTCGGCGCTGACGAAGGAGAGGTCGAGGACGGAGAGCGGGGTCATGCCGGGTGAGATGGGGGTCTGGGCCGGCCGGTGCGAGGGCAGTTCGTCAGGACGGGGGCTCCTGAGCTTCTTCCGTGGTATCGCCTGGATAGACCGCCTCGAAATCGCGGCCGCCATAGAAGATATTGAGGATCCTCACGGATCCACGTTCCACGCGATAGGCGATCACAGCCGATCTCTCGAACGCCACCGTTCGCAAGCCTTCCAAGAGATCGTCACGGGGTCGGCCCGCATGCGGTGCGTGGCCAATTCGGTCGCACCGATCCTTGATCCGCTGCGTGAAGCGCTGCGCCGTCGCGACGTTCTGACTCCGCTGCAAGACCGTTCGGAAGATGCCGGCCAGATCGGCCTGCGCTTGAGGGCGAAACGCAACAGGCAGTCTACGCACGGCGGGTGTCGTGCCACGCTTCAGCGAACATCCTGTCGAGATCCTCTTGAACCTCTTCGATGCTCAGATCCGGCCGCGGATCGTCCAGGGAACGCCGGATGCGGGCGCGGATGTCATCGAGACGCTCGGCATCCTCGCGTCGCTGGCGTTGCAGGGCGTGCACGGCCTCGTCGAGCAGCGCGTCCACCGAAGCGTACTCACCGGCCTCGACGCTCTCCCGCACGGCGCGGAGCGTGTCCGGTGCCAGGGTGATGCTGATCGTCTCGCCCATCGGCAGGGCCTCTCGTTCCGTCCCGATTCCGAGGATCATAGCAGAAACGTCGCTCCCGCGCGCCGCCGCGGCGTCTCACGCTTGCCGGCTCAGCGTCCCGGGCCTAGGGTCCGCCGCGCCGCGGGGAAGCGGCGCCTGACCGCAAAAATCCGGAGCATCGCACGCCATGGCTCTCCTCGCCGACGTCCTCTCGCGGGTGAAGCCGTCCGCGACCATCGTGATGACCCAGAAGGCCCGGGACCTGAAGGCCTCCGGCGTCGACGTCATCAGCCTGTCGGTGGGTGAGCCCGACTTCGACACGCCCGAGCACATCAAGCAGGCCGCCATCGCGGCGATCCACCGGAACGAGACCCGCTACCCGCCGGTCTCCGGGATCGTGCCCCTGCGCGAGGCGATCGTGCGCAAGTTCAAGCGCGAGAACGGGCTCGACTACAAGGTCTCGCAGACCATCGTGGGCACCGGCGGCAAGCAGGTGCTGTACAACGCGTTCCTCGCCACGCTGAACCCCGGCGACGAGGTGGTGATCCCCCGCCCCTACTGGGTGTCCTACCCGGAGATGGTCGGGCTGTGCGGCGGGACGCCGGTCTTCGCCGACACCGACATGGCCAACGGCTTCAAGCTCCAGGCCGAGGAGCTCGACCGGGTGCTGACCCCGAAGACCAAGTGGATCGTCCTCAACTCGCCCTCGAACCCGTCGGGCGCCGCCTATTCCCGCGCGGAGATGAAGGCGCTCACCGACGTGCTGCTCCGCTACCCGGACGTGCACATCCTCACCGACGACATCTACGAGCACCTGACCTACGGCGACTTCGAGTTCGTCACCCCGGCCCAGGTCGAGCCGCAGCTCCTCGAGCGGACGCTGACCATGAACGGCGTCTCGAAGGGCTACGCCATGACCGGCTGGCGCATCGGCTACGCGGCCGGGCCAGAGGCGCTCATCAAGGCGATGGACTTCGTCCAGGGCCAGCAGACCTCCGGCGCCAGCACGATCGCGCAGTGGGCGGCAGTGGCCGCCCTCGACGGGCCGCAGGACCACCTCGCCACGTTCCGGGCCGCCTTCCAGGGCCGGCGCGACCTCGTCGTGTCGATGCTCAACCAGACCAACGGGCTGACCTGCCCGACGCCGGAGGGCGCGTTCTACGTCTACCCGTCCTGCGCGGCGCTGATCGGCAAGCGGACCGAGGCCGGCAAGACCATCGAGACCGACGAGGACTTCGTCATGGAGCTGCTCCAGGCCGAGGGCGTGGCGGCGGTCCACGGCTCGGCCTTCGGCCTCGGCCCGAACCTGCGCATCTCCTACGCGACGTCGAACGCGGTGCTGGAGGAGGCCTGCCGGCGCATCCAGCGCTTCTGCGGCTCGCTGCGGTAGCGGCCCCGAGGTCCCGGAGGCGTCCCGTGCCCACGATCGCGGTGATCGCCCCGGGCGCCATGGGCAGCGCCGTCGGGGCCCGGCTCGCCGGGCACGGCGCCCGGGTGCTGACCTCCCTGAACGGGCGCGGGGCGGCGAGCCGCGCCCGGGCCGCGGCCGCCGGCATGGCGCATGCCGGGGACGGCGACCTCGCCGCCGCCGACCTCCTGCTCTCCATCGTGCCGCCCGCCGACGCGGAGGCGCTGGCCCGCCGGCTCGCGCCCGCCCTGGCGGCGGCCCCGCGCAAGCCGGTCTACATCGACGCCAACGCCGTCAGCCCGGAGACGGTCGGGCGCGTCGCCGGGATCGTCGCGGCCACCGGCGCGCCGTTCCTCGACGGGGCGATCCTGGGCCTGCCGCCGAAGCCCGGCGCCAAGGGGCCGCGCGTCTACGTCTCGGGTCCCGAGACGGCCCCGGCCCTGGTCCTGCGCGACCTGGGCCTCGACCTGCGCGTCTGCCCCGGCGCGGTCGGCGCCGCCTCCAGCCTGAAGATGAGCTATGCCGGCCTCAACAAGGGCCTGACGGCGCTCGCCGCGCTCGTGATCGGCGCCGCCGAGCGCGCCGGCGCCGGGGAAGCGCTGCTGGCCGAGCTCGCCGAGAACGAGCCGGCGCTGCTGGCCCGGTTCGCCAGGGGGCTGCCCGACATGGTGCCGAAGGCCTATCGCTGGGCGCCCGAGATGGAGGAGATCGCCGGGTTCCTCGGGCCCGACGCGGCCGGGCGGCAGGTCTTCTCCGGCTACGCCGCGCTCTACCGGCGCCTCGCCGCGGAGGACGGCGCGGACGAGATCGCCGCGCTGATGCGCTTCGCCGCGGCCGCGGCGGAGCACTGATCGCCGCGGGGCCCCGGAAACGGCCCCGCCTCTGTTGCCGGCTCGGCTGTCACCCTCTACACGGGCTGTCCCCAGCGGCCGATGCGCCTGAAGGTTTCGCGAGCCCGCTCGGGCCTGCATGGCGGCGGGGTCGGCAGTGACGGGACGGTCCGGACCAGTTCTCTGGGCCGTTCCTGTGAGGCTCAGTGGGCCGAGTCGCTGCAGGAGTGTCGGGAGCGCGGGGAACAGGAACCGCGGGTCCGGCGCATGGCCCACATGATTTCCCACCCGATTCCGCCCGCGAGACGGGTCGCGGGCGCGGGTCCCTGCCCCGTTCCGGGACAGCGTCGTCCGGGTCCGTTGCGGCTTCGTTCACGCTCCCGCGCGATGATGCGTCCGGGCCGGGGATCCGGTTCCGCGTAACCGCGTTCTCTCGGGCCTGACGACCATGCGAGCCCTGCTCACCAGCGGCATCAAGGCGATCCTCGGCATCGCCGCGCTCTCCACCGCCGCGCACTGGACCCTGCGGGTGCAGCGCGAGTCCGCCGCCCCCGCGGTCGCGACGGCGAGCCTCGCCGAGCCCATCGCGACCGGCTCCATCGAGCCGCGCCGGGTCGAACGGGCCGCCGCGCTGGCGCCCGCGCCGGTCGCCGCGGCGGCGCCTGTTCCCGCTGCGCCCGCGCGCGCCGCCGCGGGGCTCGACCAGTCGCACCTCGCCGCCCTGATCGCCGGCGCGACGCCGCCCAAGCCGAAGCTCGCCAAGGCCGCCACCAAGACGGCCTCCGCCGAGAAGGCCCCCGCCGCCGAGAAGGTCGCGGCGAAGCGCTGAGCCGCCGCCGGCGCGGGCGACCGTGCCGGCTGCATGGTTCCCCTGCGCGCCGGCCGATACCCGTGCGGCGCCGGGCGTGGCAGGGGTTTCAGCCTCTACCGAGATTGGTCAGGCATGAGCACGCAGGTCGCGACCTCCGTCCCCGACGACAGCGCCGCGCCGCGCGCCGCTCCGGAGGCCGACCTCGCCGGCCGCCGGCGGATCGTCGGCATCGCCCTGATGTGCGGGGCCGTCGCCTTCTTCGCGAGCCTCGACGCCTGCGGCAAGACCCTGGCGCGGGCCGGCGTCGATCCCCTGGTCACCACCTTCATGCGCTACGCGGCGAGCGTCGCCATGATCTCGCTGTTCATCAACCCGGTGCGCACGCCGGGCGTCGTGAAGAGCCGGCGCCTGCCGCTGCAGATCGCGCGCTCCCTGCTGCTCTTCGCCTCCACGGCGCTCAACTTCCTGGCCCTGCGCTACCTGCAGCTCGCCGAGACGATCTCGATCCAGTTCGCCGCGCCGCTCACCGTGGCGCTGCTCGCCGGGCCGCTGCTCGGCGAGTGGTCGTCGCGGGCGCGGCTAGCGGCGATCGGCGTCGGCTTCCTGGGCGTGCTGGTGATCGTGCGGCCGGGCGTCGGCGGCATGCATCCGGCCGCGCTGCTCTGCGTCGCCAACGTGGTAGTCTACGCCTTCTACGCGATCATCACGCGCAAGCTCGCGGCCTACGACTCGACCGCCACGACCATGTTCTACACGGGCCTCGCGGGACTCGCGCTGATGGCCCCGCTCCTGCCGTGGATCTGGACGAGCCCGGCGAGCCTGACCCACTGGGCGCTGCTGTTCGGGGTCGCGCTGTTCGGGACGCTCGGCCACTGGCTGCTGGTGATGGCCCATGCTCGGGCTCCGGCCAACGTGCTGGCGCCGTTCATCTACACGCAGCTGCTGTGGTCGGTGACGCTCGGCTTCCTGCTGTTCGGCGACGTCCCGAGCCGCTGGACCGTGGCGGGCGCCATGATCGTTGTCGGCTCCGGCCTGTACCTCCTAGCGCAGGAGACGATCCGCCGGGAGGCGCGGCCGGCCGCCTGAGGCGACTGGCCGGACCCTGTTACGGGACCCTGTCAGCGGCCGAGGCGCGCTCAGCGACGCTCCTGGCGCTCTATCCGCTCCTCGCGGCGGTTCTCGCGGGCCCGGCGGGCCGGGTCGGGATCGGTGCCGAGCACACCGCCGACCGTGCCGGTCGCCGCGCCGACCGCGCCGCCGACGACCCCGCCCACGGGGCCGGCCGCGGCCGTGCCGTCCTCGACGCCGCGCTGGGCGCCGCGCGCCGTGCCCTGGGCCTCCGCGGCGCCCGCGTAGGCCAGCGGCGCGAGGGCGAGGGTCGCGATCAGAAGCTTCTTCATGGGGCTACTCCCGGATGTCTGTCCGAATCGGCTCCGCGCCGCCGCGGCGGGCGGAGGGTGTGTCGGTCAACGGTTCAGACGCCGATTGGTCCCATCCGCGGTCACGGGCGCGTGATCCGCGCTGCCGCTGGCCTCGGGCCGGGTCGGCTGGTAGAGAACCCGTCATGCACGCTTCGCGCGCCCTGCGCGGCCCCGGCCGCCCGATCCGAATTACCGGCCCGGCCTCCGCCTGAGGGCCCGCTCCAGCGCGGCCGCGCGGAGGTCCGGGATCCTCCTGCCGCCCGACCCGATTCCGCCGGCCCGACGCTGCCGGCCCGACCGCCGATGCGAGATCCGATGACCGCCCCCGAGACCGCGCCCGCCCGCGACTATTCCAAGACCCTGTTCCTGCCGCAGACCGAGTTCCCGATGCGCGCCGGCCTGCCGGTGCGCGAGCCGCTCTTCATCGAGCGCTGGAAGCGGATGGACCTCTACGGCAAGCTGCGCGCCCGCGGCCAGGGCCGGCCGAAATTCGTGCTCCACGACGGCCCGCCCTACGCCAACGGCAACATCCACATCGGCACGGCGCTCAACAAGATCCTCAAGGACGTGGTGGTCCGCTCGCAGACCGCCCTCGGCTTCGACGCCAACTACGTCCCGGGCTGGGACTGCCACGGCCTGCCGATCGAGTGGAAGATCGAGGAGCAGTACCGCGCCAAGGGCCGCAACAAGGACGATGTGCCGGTGATCGAGTTCCGGCAGGAATGCCGGACCTTCGCGGCCCAGTGGCTCGACGTGCAGCGCGAGGAGTTCAAGCGGCTCGGCGTCACCGGCGATTGGGACCATCCCTACGCCACCATGGCGTTCCCGGCCGAGGCCGTGATCGCCGACGAGCTGATGAAGTTCTCGATGAGCGGCCAGCTCTATCGCGGCTCCAAGCCGGTGATGTGGTCGGTGGTCGAGAAGACCGCGCTGGCCGAAGCCGAGGTCGAGTACGAGGAGCACGTCAGCGACACGATTTTTTGCGCGTTTCCGATCCGGTCCGGCGCCGAGGGCGATCTCGCGCAGGCGCGGGTGGTGATCTGGACGACCACTCCGTGGACGATCCCGGGCAACCGCGCCGTCGCGTTCTCGAAGAAGATCGCCTACGGCCTGTACCGGGTCACGGAGGCGCCGGCCGACAACTGGGCGGTGCCCGGCCAGACCTACCTGCTCGCCGACAGCCTGGCCGCGACCGTGTTCAAGGCCGCCCGGGTCGAGGCGTTCGCGCGCGTCGCCGACGTGAGCCCTTCGACGCTCGCCGGCCTGACCCTGGACCACCCGCTGGCCAAGCTCGGCTATGGCTTCGCCGTGCCGATGCTCGACGGCGACCACGTCACCGACGAGTCCGGCACGGGCTTCGTCCACACGGCGCCGAGCCACGGCCGCGAGGATTTCGAGCTCTGGATGGCGAGCGGCCGGCTGCTGCGCGAGCGCGGCATCGACGCGACCATCCCCTACACGGTCGACGCCGACAGCGTGCTCACGGAGGCCGCTCCGGGCTTCACCGGCACCCGCGTGCTCACCGCCAAGGGCGAGAAGGGCGACGCCAACAAGGCGGTCATCGCCGCGCTGACGGAGGCCGGGGCGCTGATCGCCCGCGGGGTGCTGCGCCACCAGTACCCGCATTCCTGGCGGTCCAAGAAGCCGGTGATCTTCCGCAACACGCCGCAATGGTTCATCGCCATGGACCGGCCGGTGGATTCGCTGGGCAACCGGTCGCTGCGCGAGGTGGCGCTCCAGGGCATCGACGACACCCAGTGGGTGCCGACGCAAGGAAAGAACCGCATCACCGGCATGGTCGCCAACCGGCCGGACTGGGTGGTCTCGCGCCAGCGCGCCTGGGGCGTGCCGATCACCGTCTTCGTCCACCGCGACACCGCCGAGATCCTGAAGGACGACGCCGTCAACGCCCGCATCCGCGATGCCTTCGCGGCCGAGGGCGCCGACGCGTGGTTCCGGGACGACGCCGCGCAGCGCTTCCTGGCGCCCGACCACGACCCTGCGTCCTACGAGAAGGTCACCGACGTCCTCGACGTCTGGTTCGATTCCGGATCGACCCACGCCTTCGTGCTCGACGATCCGGAGGCCTTCCCGGGGCTGGCCGGGGTGAAGCGCGTCCGCGACGGCGGCCAGGACCGGGTCATGTACCTGGAGGGCTCCGACCAGCACCGCGGCTGGTTCCAGTCCTCACTGCTCGAATCCGCCGGGACCCGCGGCCGGGCGCCCTACGACATCGTCCTGACCCACGGCTTCGTGCTCGACGGCAAGGGCCTGAAGATGTCGAAGTCGAAGGGCAACGTCGTCGCACCGCAGAGCGTCATCAAGGATTCGGGCGCCGACATCCTGCGCCTGTGGGTCGCCGCCTCCGACTACACGGATGACCTGCGCATCGGCCCGGAGATCATCAAGACCTTCGCGGAGACCTACCGGAAGCTGCGCAACTCCCTGCGCTGGATGCTGGGCTCGCTGGCCCACCGGGTCCAGGGCGACGACGTGGCCTACGCCGACATGCCGGAGCTGGAGCGGCTGATCCTGCACCGGCTCGCCGAGCTCGACGGCGAGATCCGCGAGGCCTACGCGGCGTTCGACACCAAGCGGGTGGTGGCGCTGCTCAACGGCTTCATGACCGGCGACCTGTCGTCCTTCTACTTCGACGTGCGCAAGGACGCCCTGTACTGCGATCCCGTATCCTCGGTCCGCCGGCGGGCGGCGCTGCAGGTGATCGACGAGGCCTTCCGCCGGGTGACGATCTGGCTCGCCCCGGTGCTCGCCTTCACCGCCGAGGAGGCGTGGCTCGACCGCTACCCGTCCGAGGACGGCTCGGTGCATCTCCAGACCCTGCCGGAGACTCCGGCTGACTGGCTCGACGCCCCCCTCGCGGAGCGCTGGCAAAAAATCCGGCGGGTGCGGCGGGTGGTCACCGGCGCCCTGGAGATCGAGCGCGCGGCCAAGCGCATCGGCGCGAGCCTGGAGGCGGCGCCGACGGTCTACGTGGCGGATCCGGAGCTTCTCGCGGCGCTCGAGGGCTGCGACTTCGCCGATACCTGCATCACCTCGGCCATCGCCGTGGTGGCGGGCGAGGGCCCGGCCGAGGCCTTCCGCCTCGACGAGGTGCGCGGCGTGGCGGTGGTGCCGAGCCCGGCCGAGGGCCGCAAATGTGCCCGCTCCTGGCGGGTCAGCCCGGAGGTGGGCAGCGACCCGGACTACCCGGACGTGACGCCCCGCGACGCCCAGGCCCTGCGCGAGTGGGACGCGGCGCATCCGGAGGCGAGCGCGGCGTGAGGGCGTTCCGCGTCGTCGGCGGCGCCACCCCCTCTCCCCGCCCGCGGGGAGCAGGGGGCGCCGGCCCGGGCCGAGTGCGCCGCCCGTGACGCCCTTCCGCGCCGGCCTCCTGGCCCTCGTCCTCACCCTGGTCCTCGACCAGGCCAGCAAGCTCGGCCTCTATTTCGGCACCGACCTCGTGCTGACGCAGCCCTGGCGGCTGGCGCCCTTCGCCGACTTCGTCGTGGTCTGGAACCGGGGCGTCTCCTACGGGCTGTTCCAGCAGGAGGGCGGGATCGGCCGCTGGCTCCTCGTGGCCCTGTCGCTCGCCGCCGCCCTCGGCCTCGGGATCTGGATGCGCCGGGCCACGTCGCGGCTCCTCGGGATCGCCCTCGGGCTGATCGTCGGGGGGGCGCTCGGCAACGCCATCGACCGGGCCGCCTACGGCGCCGTCTTCGATTTCGTCCACCTGCATGCCGGCGGCTGGTCCTGGTACGTGTTCAACGTCGCCGACGCGGCGATCGTGGCCGGCGTGATCGGCCTGATCCTCGACAGCCTGTCCCCGGACGGCCGCAGGGGCCGGGCGTCCCCGCCGCAGGGCGACCCGGCGCCGCGCCTGTGATCCCTGCAACACACAGGTCCTCCCGCGTCCCCCTCCTGGCGCGACGCAGTCAAGGCGCCATACGATCGCCGGAAACCGGTCTCAGGCCGGGACCTGTCGGATCGGGCCGCGCCGCGGCCTTCCCAGAGCCGGACGCTCCGTCCGGAACCCGTGAGGCAGCATGACCGGGCATCGCAGGCTTCGTCCCCTCCTCTCCGCCGCGGTGGCCCTGGCACCGCTCTGCGTCGTCGGTGCCGCGCACGCGCAGGAGCGCGGCGAGTTCATGCGCGACGCCCTGTCGGGCATCGGCCTCCTGGAGAAGCGCCAGGATCCGATCGACTATCACGAGCGGCCGCCGCTGGTGATGCCGCCCAAGATCGACGGCAAGGCCCTGCCGCAGCCGCGGGCGCGCTCCACCAGCACCGCCTGGCCGAAGGATCCCGAGATCGTGGAGCGCGAGCGCGCCGCCGTGGAGCGGCGCAATCCCAAGGGCTCCCAGGCCCAGGGCCGCTACGACGACAACAACGCGACGCTCTCCGTAGAGGAGATGCGCGGCGGCCGCCGTGCCGGCGCGGGCCTGACGACCACCGCCGAGCGCAAGCCCGGCGACAACAACCGCGACGACAGCCTGCTCAGCCCCTTCGAGCTGCTCAAGGGCAAGAGCGCCAACGCCGAGCCCTCCGACATCGAGCCGAGCCGCGACACGCTCACGGACCCGCCGACCGGGTACCGGCAGTCGCCCAAGCAGCTGGCCCGGCCGCCGTCGAGCGACCCGATCAACAACGCCAGCCGCGAGCGCGAGGAGTCGGATCCCCGCGCGTATCTCCGTCAGCGCGCGCAGCAGTGACGGGGGCGCCGTGTCGCCGTTGCAACGGCGCCGCGGCGTGGCAACATGAGATGATCGTCCCGGTGCGGTTCTTGCGCCCCGGTGACCAGGACGGCCCCGATCCGCGCGCGCATCCCGACGCGGGACGCTTCGATCCGGGGCCGGCAGAAGGAAAGCGGAATGCACCTGTTCAGGAAGGCGACGCCCACCCTCTTCCCGCTGCGTCCGGGCTCGCCCTACGGCGGCAGCGCCGGCCGGGGCGAGGCCGCGCCGTTCGGGCGTTCCGAGGCGGGCGGACCGGAAGTGACGGCCTTCACCCTCGACAACGGCCTCGACGTGGTGGTCGTCCCCGACCACCGGGCCCCCGTCGCCACCCACATGATCTGGTACCGCAACGGTTCGGCCGATGATCCGCTCGGCCAGTCGGGCATCGCCCACTTCCTCGAGCACCTGATGTTCAAGGGCACCGAGAAGCACCCGGTCGGGGCCTTCTCCAAGGCGGTGTCGGGCCTGGGCGGCCAGGAGAACGCCTTCACCAGCTACGACTACACCGCCTACTTCCAGCGGGTCGCCCGGGACCACCTAGGCACCATGATGGAATTCGAGGCGGACCGCATGAGCGGCCTCGTCCTCGACGACGCCGTCGTCGCCCCCGAGCGCGACGTCGTGCTGGAGGAGCGGCGCATGCGGGTCGAGACCGACCCCTCCGCCCAGCTCTCCGAGGCGATGGCCGCCGGCCTGTTCGTGCACCATCCCTACGGCATCCCGATCATCGGCTGGATGCACGAGATCGAGGGCCTGAACCGCGAGCACGCGCTGGCCTACTACAAGCGCTTCTACACCCCCGAGAACGCCATCCTGGTGGTGGCCGGCGACGTCACGCCCGACGAGGTCCGGCGCCTCGCCGAGACCACCTACGGCCGCGTGACGCCCCAGGGCGCCCGCCCCGAGCGCCTGCGGGCGCGGGAGCCGGAGCCGAAGGCCCTGCGCCGCGTCGCCGTCGCCGACCCGAAGGTCGAGCAGCCGACCCTGCAGCGCCTCTACCTGACCCCCTCCTGCATCACCGCCCGGGACGGCGGCTGCCACGACCTCGAGCTGCTGGCCGAGGTGCTGGGCGGCGGCTCGACCTCGTACCTCTACCGCAAGCTGGTCATGGAGACCGGCCTCGCGGTGAATGCCGGCGCCTGGTACATGGGCTCGGCGATCGACGACACCCGCTTCTCCGTCTACGCGGTGCCCGCCGAGGGCGTGCCGCTGGAGAAGCTGGAGGAGGCCGTCGACAGGGTGCTGCGCCGCGCCCCCGCGGAGGCCCTGGACGCCGAGGCGATCGAGCGCGCCAAGACCCGCCTCGTGGCCGAGACCGTCTACTCCTCCGACAGCCAGTCGTCGCTGGCCCGCATCTACGGCTCGGCGCTGGCGATCGGCGAGACCATCGAGGAGGTCCGCCGCTGGCCGACCGACATCGAGGGGGTGACGCAGGCGCGTCTCAAGGGCGCCGCCGAGCGCTGGCTGACGCCGGCCCGCTCGGTCACCGGTTACCTGACCAAGGCGCAGGATCCCGACGCCCCGGTCGCGATGGCCGCCGAGTAACCCCGGGTGCGTCCCGCCGGGCCCGTGACGGGTCCGGGCGGGGCGCTCTGCCGAACGGGAGCCCTGGCCCGCTCCGCCGTCGCCCGAGATAGAGACACGAGGTTCCCATGAGCTTGGCCGAGACTCTGGTCGAGACCACCGCCCAAACCGTCAGCTCGCCCACCACGGCGCTGACGGTGACGACCGCCGCCGGCATCGAGGCGTGGCACGTCGAGTCGCCGGTGGTGCCGATGATCGCCCTGGCCTTCACCTTCGAGGGCGGCGCCGCCCAGGACCCGGCCGGCAAGGCCGGCTGCGCGCAGATGCTGGCGCGGCTCCTCGACGAGGGCGCCGGCGATCTGACCTCCGACCTGTTCCAGGAGCGGCTCGCCGCCCGGGCAATCGAGCTGTCGTTCCACGCGGGGGCCGACGCGGTCGGCGGCTCGCTGAAGATGCTGGTCAAGCACGCCGACGAGGGCATCGCGCTCCTCGCCCTGGCGCTGGCCAAGCCCCGCCTCGACCCCGACGCGATCGAGCGCGTCCGCGCCCAGATCATCGCCGGCCTGCGCTATCAGCAGAACGATCCGGGCGTGCTGGCCTCCCGCCGCTTCTTCAAGGAGGCGTTCGCCGGCCATCCCTACGCCCGCCCGTCCTCCGGCACCGTGGAGAGCGTGACGGCGATCACCCGGGACGACCTGCTGGCGATGCACGCCCGCATCATCGGCCGCGGCCGGGTGAAGGTGGCGGCGGTCGGCGCCATCGGCGCCGAGCAGCTCGCCGAGGGCCTGAACCGCGCCTTCGGGACCCTGCCGGAGGCCGGGGCGCTGAAGGCGGTGCCGCGCACCGAGATTCACGATCTCGGCAAGCGCGTCGTCGTCGACCTCGACGTGCCCCAGTCGGTGATCCGGTTCGGCATGGCCGGCGTGCCGTGGCGCGACCCGGACTTCATCCCGGCCTACGTTCTGAACCACATCCTCGGCGGCGGCGCCTTCACGTCCCGCCTGTTCCAGGAGGTGCGCGAGAAGCGCGGCCTCGCCTACTCGGTCGGGACCTCGCTCGTCAGCCACCGCTCGGCCGCGATGACCTGGGGTTACACCGCCACCAAGAACGAGCGCGTCGGCGAGGCCCTGTCGGTGATCGGCGACGAGATAGGCCGGCTGATCACGGACGGCCCGGACGACGAGGAGCTGCAGAAGGCCAAGGATTACCTGACCGGCTCCTACGCCCTCGGCTTCGACACCTCGACCAAGATCGCCCACCAGCTGGTGCAGATCGCCTTCGAGGAGCTGGGCATGGACTACATCGCCCGGCGCAACGCGATGGTCTCGGCCGTGACCCAGGCGGATATCCGCCGGGCCGCCGCCCGCACCTTCGCGGACGGCAAGATGCTGGTGGTCGCCGCCGGCCGGCCGGTCGGGCTCTGAGGGCGCCCGCGCCCTGTCGCCTGAGATGCGGGTGATCGAACTTGTGCCGGACGACGTGGCCGATCTGATCGAGGCGCGCGGAGATCTTGCGACGGGGGCCGAGATCGAGGCCGTCCTGTCGAAGTAGCGGCTCTGATACCGTTTACCGGCGCGGCCGTCTTTGCGAGCGAAGCGAAGCAATCCAGTCGGTGCGACGCTTCCGGTGGGCGCGCTGATCCGGGGTCACTTCGCTGCGCTCGTGATGACGCCGCGGGCGGGCCTCAACCGATGGCCGTGCTCAGGATCTCCAGCTCGGACCGGTGTTGCAGTCCGAGCCAGAACTCCGCGCTCGTTCCGAGATGGCGGCCGAGGCGCAGGGCCGTACCGGTGGATATCCCGATCTGCCCGGCGGCGACCCGCTCGAGAGAGTGCCCGGAACGTGGCGCGCGGGCGCGATCCGCGATCGATGCGGCAGACGATCCCGAGAGAATCGGAAGATCGTCCCACAGGGCCGCGCCGGGATGCAGCGGCGGCAGAATGGCGTCGGCTCCGTCCATCGGGACCCTGCCCTCGCAACGCCACCCCCGATCCCCACCTTAGCCAGATCGGCCGCAGCCCCCAGGACCGACATGCAGCTCACCGGCATCCACCATCTCACCGCGGTGACCGCCCGCGCGGCGGAGAACGTCGCCTTCTACACGGGCACGCTCGGCCTGCGACTCGTGAAGAAGACGGTGAACCAGGACGACGTCTCGGCCTACCACCTGTTCTACGCCGACGGGCTGGCGAGCCCCGGCACCGACATCACCTTCTTCGACTGGCCGGCGCCCCGGGAGCGGCGGGGCTCCGGCAGCATCACCCGCACGCACCTGCGCGTCCCGGGCGAGGGCGCGGTCGCGTGGTGGCACGCGCGCCTGCGCGAGGCCGGGATCGTCGAGGCCGAGCCCGCCGCGCGCGACGGGCGCCTCACCCTCGATTTCGAGGATCCGGAGGGCCAGCGCCTCGCCCTGGTGGACGATGGCGGGACCGGGCCGGAGCATCCCTGGGACGGCTCGCCCGTGCCGGCCGCCTACCAGATCCGCGGCCTCGGCCCGATCCGGCTGTCGGTGCCGGACCCGGCCCGCACCGCCGCCGTGCTGACCGAGGTGCTCGGCCTGCGCCGGGACCGCGCCTTCGAGACGGGCGACGGCCCGGTGGAGGTCTACGCGATGGGACCCGGCGGCCCGGCCGCCGAGCTCCAACTCCTGGCCGACCGGTCCGCGCCGGCCCGCCAGGGCGCGGGCGCGGTCCACCACGTCGCCTTCCGCATCCCGGACGGGGATTACGAGGCCTGGGCCGACAGGCTCCGGGCGGCGCGGGTGCCGAGCAGCGGGCCTGTGGACCGCTACTACTTCCGCAGCCTCTATTTCCGCGAGCCCAACGGCATCCTGTTCGAGATCGCCACCGACGGACCGGGTTTCACCGCGGACGAGCCCCTGGAGACCCTGGGCGAGCGCCTGGCCCTGCCGCCGTTCCTGGAGCCGCGCCGGGCCGAGATCGAGGCCGGGCTCGCGCCGCTCCGGCCCGCCGCCCCCGTCTGAGCGCGGCGCGGGGCCGGCTCTGCGGCAACCCTCCCATGTCCGGAACGGCGCTGCGGAGCGTCCGCGAAGACGCTAAATCTTCGAACGATTCCAGGCCGTTCACTTCTTTCGCCAGTGTGATCCCGGCACGCCTTGACGGACGTGCTGCAACTGCGAAAGAAGCGGCGCGCGTGTGTTTGCAACCGGATCCGGGCGGGTTCCCTGCCGAGGATCCACCCCCGCCCGAGCGGGGCGGCGGGGATCCCCCGCACCACGGGCCCCGAATCGTCGGGGCCGTGTGCCGAGCGTCAGAGGATTCGAGGACTGATCCGTCGATGAGCAAGTTCTACGAGGAGCGCGTTCTGTCGGTCCACCACTGGACCGACAACCTGTTCTCGTTCCGCACGACGCGGGATC